>JAJEDW010000076.1 GCA_022821265.1 Acidobacteriota bacterium | reverse complement strand
TCCGTCCTTGGCGGTATCGACGCGATAGCCCTCCCGTTCCAGCCGGTCCGACAGCGCCAGCAACAGGGCGGCATCGTCCTCGACGATCAGGATTCGCCGGTCCGTGACGACGTCACGCGTGCTATCCACTCGGGCTTTCCGTGCCTGCGGCCGGCAGATAGACGAGAAACCGGGTGCCGTCGCCGGCCTCGGCCGCGACGTCGACACGACCGCGATGGGCCTTGACGAACTCGCGGACGAGACTCAACCCCAGACCCGATCCCTCGGCCTGGCCCGCATGGGCGGCCTGACCGCGGTAGAAGGGTTCGAAGATGTGAGACCGATCGGCCGCCGATATGCCGGCGCCGCTGTCCTGGACCGAGATCTCGATCTCGCGGCCCACGGATCGGACGCCGACGGCGATCTTGCCTTGGCGCGGATCGAATTTGAGCGCGTTCGAAATCAGGTTGCCGACGACCGACCGCAACGCCTGGGCGTCGCCGGAGACGGGCGGAAGCC
Organism: Acidobacteriota bacterium; assembly: GCA_022821265.1. Taxonomy (GTDB): domain Bacteria; phylum Acidobacteriota; class Terriglobia; order 20CM-2-55-15; family 20CM-2-55-15; genus JAJEDW01. The sequence continues at coordinate 48,608 of JAJEDW010000076.1, read as the reverse complement.
CGTCTTCGATGGTCACGTCGATGCGTCCCTCTTCGCCTGATGACTGCCGTACGGCCTCCAACTCGGACTCGACGACGCTGCCGACATCGAGAGGCTCCCGTTCATAGCGGTACTGACCCGAACGGACGGCGGAATAGCGGAGGACCTTCTCGACCATGGCGTTCAGCCGGTGGCTTTCGGCGTTGATGGACTTGCCGTAGCGCGCCGCGTGGTCGAGATCGCGGACGACGCCGTCGGCGAGATTCTGGCTGAGGGATGAGATTCCCGCGATCGGGGTCCGGAGTTCATGCGATACGCCCGCGACGAACTCCATCTGGCGATCTGCCAGCGCCTGCGCGCGGCGGTTCGCGGTTACCAGGAAGCCGAAGCTGAGGCCGAGTACGATGACCGCGCCGATTCCGAGTGACAGGTTTCGCCAACGATGCCATCCGACATAGGTCTCGAGCGAGCCCGATTCGTGGGTGGCCTCGACGGCCCAGTTCGCGCCTGCGTCGACGATGTTGCGCCGAATGTCGGGTGGCGTCCCGGTGTCGGCCGCGAAATCGGCATCCGTGGAGTAGAGGACTCTGGAGCCCGGATCGCCGCCGCCCACCAGGCGCACGCGGTAGTCCCGCTGGTCTTCGGCCCCGAAGTACCGATCGACGAGCGCGGGAATCAAACCCTCGAAGAGCACGCGATGATCCAGTATGGCTACGGCCCAGCCGCGGGGCCCCAACGTTCCCTGCGGGACCACGTACGCCCAGCGATCGTCGTCGAACGGGATCATCCACTCGCGCGGTACGCGCGAGGGCGGCCGAAGACTGAAATCAACGGAATCCGCCAGCCGGCGCTCGATCGGCGCGAACGCCGACGGCCATTCCACGGAAACGAGCGCGGCTTCGTCGAGCCGCGCCCGTCGGATCCGGTATTCCGGCGTGAGCGCCGGGCTGTCCGCGGGCTCGGCATCGATCCAGTACGCGTCGACGATCAGCCCGGGATACATCGTGGATTCCCGCCACGATCGGTACTCGTCGAAGAGTTCCTGATCCAGGCTGGGTCCCCGCCGCACGCGGTAGGTGGATCCGATGCTCTGGAAAACCCCGCCCAACTCGCGTGTGAAACCGCGGGTCGCCGCCGCCAGGTTCCGTTCGGTCAACTCCAGCTCGAACCGGGTGAGGTCCCCGACCCAAAGGTACTGCAGCACGGCCAATACGAGCAGGACCGCGCCCGTCAGCACGACAAGCAGCACCCTACGCTGTGACTTGAGAAAATTCAAGACCGAATGCCCATCGAACGTCGTTTCGCGTCAGCTTATCAGGTCTCCGGCCCGGGAAGGTAACACTAAAGATCAGAACCGCGCGGGACGGCCTCGAATCGAGCGAGGCGGCCGGCCGGCTCAGTCGAACAGCTTTTCTTCGCCTCCGTCGGTCGTGACGTATCCGAGCAGACACCCGTTGGACCGGTCGCGGAGCTGATGGCAGCGTACGCCGATCCGGTCGCCTGGACGGATGCTCTCCTCGGCCCAGCCCTCCCGCCGGAGCTCGATGACGCTCGCTCCTTCCAGCGCCCACACATCGGATTGCCCGTCCTCGCCGGTGACTTCCAGGTAGATCCAGCTATGCGGGTTGATCCAGTGGATCTCCGTGACCGTGCCCTCCATCCGGATGTACTCGGTCATCTCGTAGTTTCCGTGCGAATGGTGGGCCATGGCCGCCGGGGCGGCCGCCAGCGCCAAGCCGGTTGCGAGAGGCGACAGTATCGAAGGCATGGCTCTCCTTCCTTCAGCGCAGCGGCGGCAGTGTGTTCGTGTAGATGTAGTCGTACCGCACGCGGTTGCCCGCGTCGTCGAGAAACGTCAGCGACTGCTGGAACAGCCCGGGCGGCGGGGAACCCGGAGGCGCCGTCGCTTCGATGATGTAGAGGCGGCTCTCGTGGAGGTAGATGCCCACGAACGAACGCGTCTGGTCGGGATTGGTGAGCTGGAGCTGGTGCCCGGCGATCAGGTCGATGTAGTGCCAGGCGTCGTAGGTGACCTCGACCGCGCGTTGCCGGAACTGCCACGCGGCATACGCGATGGACGAGAGCACGTCGATCTGCCAGTAGTTCGGCAGGCTGTCGGCCTGCGTCCTGTTGGTCCGTTCGGCGTGGATGCGTTCGGAATCGGAGTAGTCGATGACCGTGACGGAATACCGTTCGCCGCCGTCTTCGTAACTGTAGACGCGGCCCGGGAAGACGGCGCGATACTCCGAGTCCCACTTGATGGCCTCCACCCCGGGCTCGCCCGGAAAGTTCACGCTGAACCGGTCCTCGCGGTTGACGTAGGTCTCCCAACCCTGCGCGAGAGCGGGGATCGCGAGAAACGCGGCCAGCGCCGCGAAAACGAGTCGGGATAGCATCATCCGCCCCCTTCCGTATCGGGTCAGGGCGCGATCCGGCTCTGCCGGAAATACGACTCGACCTGCGTGCCCACCATGAGCTCGAAGGCCTGATTCTGGTCCTGGCAGATGTACTCGAACATCTCCTGACCCGGCCGGAACCGCAGGTACATGCCGCTGGTCCAGGGTTCCGTGTATGCGCCGGGATCGTCGATGGTCACGACGTACTCCATGGTGTCATGGCTGGTGCGCGTGAACCGTTCGATCAGGTGGAGCTGCCGCGTATGGACCGTGATTCGGCGGTCGATCCAGAACTTCTCGTTGAATCCCACGGTGTCGACCACCAGCGTGTCGCCTTCCCACCAGCCGATGGAATGGCCGTAATAGCTGGGCGTCAGGTCTTCGGGGTGCTCGCGGCCGTCCATGTAGACGATGCGGAACGTGTGTGGGCCGCCGACGTCGAAGATGTACACGCGCTCCAGATCGCGCATCTCGACGATCTCGTTCCCGTACGGGGTCACGAACTGCCGGACGCCGCCCGACGGCTTGCAGCGCGCGTGCGGTTCGAACTGGTTGACGTCGCGGTAGTCGATCAGGGCGCGCGCCCACGGCTGGAACGGCACCTCGCTGACTGTGGGCCGGCCGGGAAACGGGTGCGGCTGCGGGTTGTCGTCCCAATCGGCCAAGCCGGGAACGGGGCCGCCCGGGCCGTACCAGATGCCCGTCTCTCCGGGAACCGCGTCCAGACGGATCCGGCCGTCCGGCCATCGGGGGGCGGGCCGCGGCTCCACGGCGTCGGCGGCCTGCGAGAACGCCGGCGGCGCCGGGACCCCGAGCAGAATCGACACCGCAGCCGTCAGCAGGCAATGGTTTCGTCTCATGGCCGGTTGTCCTGACAGAAGTATACCGGCAGTTCCCGGCCGGCGATCCACTCCAGGTTCCAACCCGCCGTCCACGGCCGCGTGTACGCGCCCGCGTCGTCGATCGTCACCTCGTAACGCAGCGTGTCGAAGTCCACGCGCGTGATCCTTTGAATCAGATGGAGGCGTTCGGTGTGCGGCAGGCCGCCGTTGGAAAACCAGAAATCCTCGTTGAAGCCGCGCGTGTCCACGACGAGCGTGTCGCCCTCCCACGCGCCGACGGAACGGCCGTAGTACAGCGGGTTGTCGTCGTCTCCGGTGATCTGGCCGACCTGGACCCTTCCATCGGTGTAGATGAAGTGCCAATTGCGGTTGCCGCTCCCGACGAGGACGAAGATGCGCTCCCGATCCCGCTGCTCGACGAATTGAACGCCGTAGGGCAACTGGAACTGCCGGGGGCCGCCCGGCGGGATGCATCTCAGGAAGCTCGGATCGCTGCCGAGAAAGTCGCGCTGCCGGGCCTCGTACAACGCAAGCGCCCAATCCTGGAACGGCGCAACGGCGGGCGCGTCGCCCAGGTCGGCCAGGATGCCGTCGGGACTGACCTCGACGTCCGCACCGACTTCCACGAGCGCCGTCGCCGTCGGATTCCCCCAGTATCCGGTTTCGCCGGGGACCGGTCCCAAACGCGGCTGGCCGTCCGGCCATCGCGGCGTCTCGCGGAACGGGACCGACGCCGCGACCGGGTCCGTCGTTTCGAACAGACGCGCGTCGGTCCCGCTCCGGGCCAGCGCCGTCGACCAGGCTTGAAGACTGCCGTCCCGGGCGGCCCAACCGTCGACCGTGACAGGCTCGCCGAGCGCGAGCGTGTCGGCCCGCCATCCGGAAGCTTCCAGGGACGCGCGGCTTTCGAGCTCGATCGCCCAGTTGGCGACTCCGCCGGGGGCTTCGACGTCGACGAAGACGTGGACGTGAGGATTGGCCCAATCGACCTTGGTGACCCGGCCTTCGAACCGAACGGGCCGTTCCGGATCGAACTTGGCGGCGGCGACATGATGCGCCCCCAGCGGCGGCGCGCACGCCCACAACCAGGCGCCGATCAGCGCCGTCCGCGTTCGCCGCGCGGTGCGCGGGTCGACGCCCCTCCTCCGGCGAAGTCTTTCCGGGTGTTGTGCTCCGGTCTTCATGCGGTATATTCTGCGGCCATTCGACCCCCGCGAGACAATGAAACTTTCCCTCTGCATCCCGTTGGGGCTTCTGCTGGTTGTCGGCGCGGCGCCCGGGGTCTCGTCCCAGGAGGCGCACCCGCTGACCGGCAGTTGGGTCGGTTACTGGGGGCCGTCGCCGGACCACCGGAACCGTATCCGGGTGGCCATGGACTGGGACGGGCAGCGGATCACGGGAATCGTCAATCCCGGCACGGACGACCTGCCGTTCACCGAGGCGCGTCTCGACCCGAGCGACTGGTCCGTACACATCCGGATCGAGGCGGAGGACCCCGCCGGAAACCCGATCACATACGTCATCGACGGCCGGATCGAGGACCTCGGGTCGCCCACCCGCTCCGTCGTCGGCACGTGGCGCCACGGAGACACGGCCGGCGATTTCAGGATCACGCTCCAGTAGGCCGTCCGTTTCTTGACTGCCGTGACGCGGCACCCTATAAGGAGAGGGTCCATGGGGTTCGAGCATCATCGGTGGAGTCGCCGGACGTCGCTTGCGGCCGCGGCGCTCCTGGTATTCGCGAACGTTGCGGCGGCCCAGGAGGCCGACCTCGCCCGCGCCTGGGACGGGCGCCCCGACCTGAACGGCATCTGGCAAGCCATCGGCACGGCGCATTGGGACATTCAGGACCATGCCGCAGCGGCCGGCCTGCCCGAAATGGGGGCGATCGGCGCGATTCCGCCCGGCCAGGGCGTGGTCGAAGGCAACGAGATTCCGTACCAGGACTGGGCGCTCGAGCAGAAGCAACGGAACTTCGAGAACCGGTTCACCGAGGATCCCGAGATCAAGTGCTACATGCCGGGCGTGCCGCGCGCCACCTACCTGCCGTACCCGTTCCAGATCATTCAGGGCGACGACACGATCCTGATCGTCTACGGGTTCGCGGAAACGAGCCGGACGATCCACATGAACAAGGAGAATCCCGAGCCGGCCCCGATCGACAGCTGGATGGGGCGCTCGCATGGCCGTTGGGACGGCGACACGCTGGTCGTGGACGTCGCGGGATTCAACGGCCAGTCCTGGTTCGACCGCGCCGGCAACTTCGCCAGCAACACGCTGCGCGTGGAAGAGCGTTACACGCCGTTGGGGCCGAACGCGATGATGTACGAAGCGACGATCGAGGATCCGAACGTCTTCACGCGTCCATGGACCATGCGCATGCCGCTCTATCGCCGGCTTGAAGAAAACGTTCAAATCCTAGAATTCAAGTGCGTCGAGTTTTCCGAGGAGTTGATTTACGGACACCTGCGGCGCGAGCCGGCGGACTGAAAGACACGCCCGTCCGATGCATGAGGTCACGTGCCATGAACACTAGACATGCCGCCCTGACGTCCCTGGCCATCGCGGTTTCGATGGCCGCCGCGCCGAACCCGACACGGGCGGCGGACTACCACCACGTCCATCTGGCCGTTCCCAGCCCGACCGAGGCCGTCGCCTGGTATGTGCGCCACATGGAATGCGAAGCGATCCCGGATCGCGCCGACGCGGTCGATTGCGGCGTCGAGATCCACTTCGACGCCCTGGTTACGGTCGGAGCCAGCCCGGGCACCGGGGTGAATCACATCGGCTTCGCTTTCCCGGACCTCGCGGACAAGATGGCGGAGCTCGAACGCGTCGGTGTCGGCGGGCGGGGCGTCCGGTTGCAGCGGTTCGACGACGGTTCGACGTTTCGAGACGTGCCGGGGCTGTTCGCGCACGGATTCATCTTCGATCCCTGGGGCACGCGGATCGAGCTTCTCGAAGACCCGTCGCGGAGCGGGTTCCACCACGTGCACCTCAGCTCGACCGAGCCGGAAGCGACCCTGGACTGGTATCAGTCCGTCATGGGGGGCGAGCGCGCCCGTTTCGGCGAGGAACTCGACGGCCTGATGTACGACAACGTCTGGCTCCTGGTCTCGCCGCACCCGGAAGGCGCGCCGCCGGCGCCGACGCGCGGCCGGGCCGTGGACCACATCGGCTTCCTGGTCGCGGACCTGGACGAAGCCGCCGGTGTCATGAGTCAAGCCGGCATCGCGTTCGAGGGCGAACCCGAGGCGGGCCGGACATCGGCGCGGCGGGCCTTCGTCGCGGGTCCGGACAGCGTGGCCCTGGCGGTCGTCGAGCCGGGCTGGGCGGGTCGTGAAACCACCCTGCTGGCGACTGACGCCGGCCCGGCCGTGCCGCTGGAGCCGTACACGGCGCCGCGCACGCCCTGGGGCGCTCCCGACCTGCAGGGAATCTGGACCGGGGACCGGGCTCACGGCATTCCGCTGGAACGCCCCGGCGACCTCGAGGGCGTCGAGGCGCTGACTCCGGAAGAAGCGGCCGCCCGGCGCGAACGCGGCACGTTGGGCAGCATATGGGGCTACGAGCGGGAGTGGCGCGACACGACGCTCGGTCTGGTCGGGTCGTCGCCGTCCACGCAGGTGGCCATGGTGATCGATCCGCCGGACGGACGGCTTCCGCCGTTGACGCCCGAGGCCCAGGCCCGCATGTCCGGCGGCGGGCGTGGACGCGGCGGGCTGCCGGCGGGGCCGGAAGACCTGAGCAACTATGTGCGCTGCATCACGCGGGGCCTCCCCGGCCTGATGATGCCGGGCATCTACAACAACGGCCTGCAGATCGTCCAGGGTCCCGGACACGTGGCGATCACGAAAGAAATGATTCACGAAACCCGCATCGTTCCAACCGAGCCGCGGCCCCGACTCGGCGAGAACCTGACGCAGTGGCTCGGCGATTCCCGCGGCCGCTGGGAAGGGGACACGCTCGTGGTCGAGGTCCGGGGCTTCAACGGGCGGGCGCCGTACCGCGGATCCGGAGAGACGCTCACGCTGATCGAACGGTACACGCGGATCGGCCCCGACATCCTCGAATACCGTTTCACGGTCGACGACCCGTCGACCTGGACGCGGCCCTGGACGGCGATGTTCACCTTCGACAAGGACGACTCGCAATACGAGCTGGTCGAATACGCCTGCCACGAAGGCAACTACGGCATGACCAACATACTCACCGGGGCTCGCGCGCGGGAGCGGGCGGGCGAGGACGAAGAGAGGTGATCACGATGCGGAAGGCCTGGGTTCTTCTGTGGGCCGTGACCTTCGCGCTGATCGGCGTCGAGCCGGCGATGGCCCATCATGCGTTCGCGGCGGAGTTCGACTCGACCCAGCCGGTGCGCCTGCGCGGCCAGATCACGCGGATGGAATGGATCAATCCGCACGCCTGGATGCACCTGGACGTCACCCTGGAGGACGGCACCGTCGAAAGTTGGATGATCGAAGCCGGCCCCCCGGGCGCGCTGGTGCGGCGCGGGTGGAACCGGGATTCGGTCGTGCCGGGCACGGAAGTTCTGGTCGAGGGCTATCGCGCGCTGGACGGATCGAACCGGGCCAACGGGCGGGACGTGACGTTTCCCGATGGACGGCGCCTGTTTGCCGGTTCGTCGGGCACGGGCGCGCCGCTGGACGGCTCCGACCCCACCGAGCCGGCCCGATAAGGGGTTTTCGCGCCCGCGACGGCCGTCTTCCCGGCGTGGTCCCAACGGCCGCCCTTGCGGCGTTGTTGGCGATGCCGTCATCGCTCTCCGCTCAGGGGTCCGGCGCCGAAACGTCCGACTTCGGCCGGTTCGGCAACGCCGGTACGGCTTTCCCCTGACGTTCCCGAACCCGTAGGTCGTCCAGGACTGGCCGACGCGGCGTCAACTGTCGGTTTCGGGCGTGAAGCTCCGCCGGATCGTGTTCTCGACGACGTTGCGCGGCACCATGAACTGGCGCAGGTAGTCCGGCCCGCCGGCCTTGGATCCGACTCCCGACATCTTGAACCCGCCGAACGGGTGGCGGCCGACCATGGCGCCCGTCGAACCGCGATTGATGTAGAGATTGCCGACGCGAAAGTCACGGCGTGCCCGTGCGATGTGGGCGGGGCTGCGCGAGAAGACCGCGCCCGTCAGCGCGTATGGCGTCCGGTTGGCCATCTCGATGGCCCGATCGAAGTCCGGCGCGCGCATCACCGAGAGGACCGGGCCGAATATCTCCTCCTGCGCCAGGCGGTGGTCCGGCTCGATGCCGGCGACGATCGTCATCGGAACCGCATGGCCCGCGACGCCGTCCGGCGTGCGTTCCACGACGACGCGGCCTTCGGCTTTCCCGATCTCGATGTATCGGCGGATCTTTTCGGCCGCCTGTTCGGAGATGACCGCTCCCATGAACGCGGCCGGGTTCCTGGACGGACCCAATTCGACGCTCTGGGCGGCTTGTTCGAGTCGTTCGAGAAGGGCGTCGTGAACGGCGTCGACGGCGATCAGGCGCGAGCACGCCGAGCATTTCTGACCCTGATAGCCGAAAGCCGACTGGAGGACGTCTCGGACGGCCGCGTCCAGATCGGCGTCGGTATCGACGATGATCGCGTTCTTGCCCCCCATCTCGGCGATCACACGCTTGACGTTCGAGGACTCGAGAGACGACTCGCCGGCCAGGCGGTTGATGCGGAGCCCGACCTCGCGGCTTCCCGTGAACGCGATCAGCCAGACGTCCGGGTGCGTCACCAGGCCGTCGCCGACCGCGGCGCCGCGGCCGGGGCAGAAATTGAGCACGCCCGGCGGCAGTCCCACGCGGTCGAAGAGTTCCCAGACGGCGAAACCGCAGCCGGGGGTCTCCGATGACGGCTTGTAGACGACCGTGTTCCCGGTGACCAGGGCCGCCGAAACCATTCCCATCGAGATGGCGATGGGAAAGTTCCACGGCGCGATGACGGCCGCGACCCCGCACGGTTCATAGAACAACGTCGTGGCCTCGCCCGGAACGGCGGCCAGGTCTTGCGGGCGGGCCAGCCGGACCATCTCCCGGCCGTAGTACTCCAGGAAATCGATCGCCTCGGAAACGTCGCCGTCGGCTTCGTCCCAGCTCTTCCCGGCCTCGAACACTTCCAGCGCCGCCAGGTCCATCCGGCGTCGACGCGCCTCTTCGGCCGCCGCGAACAGAATGCCCGCCCGCTCCTCGGCCGATGTGTCGCGCCAGGCGGGATAGGCGTCCGAGGCCGCCCGGACCGCGCGGTCGAGCTCCCCGGCGCCGCCGGACGCGGCGACGGCGACGATCGAGTGGACGTCGTTGGGGTCGTGCGACTCGATCGTGTCGGGCGTGTCCACGCGATTCGCGCCGATGACGAGCGGCGTACGGACGGGGAACTCCGTCCGCACGCGTTCAAGCGCCGCGGCGAAGGCGCGTCGGTTTTCCGCGATCGTCCAGTCGAGCAGGGGTTGATTGCGAAAACCGTCTTTCGGCGGCCCGGTCCTCCGAGTATCGCCGGACCCGTTGGAGGGTGCCCGCAGCAGTTCCTCCAGGTCGGTCCCTTCGACGAACCCCTGGCGCAGGAACGACTCGTTGGACGTGTTTTCCAGGAGCCGCCGGACCAGGTAGGCCATTCCCGGAATCATCTCCCCGACAGCCGCGTACATCCGGACACGTCGGCCTTCGGCCAGTAACGCGTTCCGGATCGGTTCGGCCATGCCGTAGAGCACCTGGAACTCGACCTCGTCGTCGGGGATGCCGAGGTCGCGGGCCGTCTCGATGACGAACGCCTGCGACCGGAGGTTGTGCGAACCGCACGCCAGCCGCACGTGCTCGTGGTTCTCGAGAAACAGGCGCGCCGTGTCTTCGAAGGCGCAATCGGATTGGCTCTTCTCCAGGAAGACCGGCTCGGGCCAGTTTCGCTGGCGCGCCCAGGCGACTTCGCTGTCCCAATAGGCGCCCTTGACCAGCCGGACCGACACGGGTTGGCTCCGGCCCCGGGCCCAGGCGATCAAATCGCGCGCGTCCGCCGCCGTCTCGCGCAGATACGCCTGAATCGCGACGCCCGTGTGGGGGTAGTCCCGGAACTCGGGCTCGTCCATGACGCCGCGGTACAACGCCAGCGTCAGGCTCTTCAGGTCGCGGTGCTCCATGTCCAGCGTCACGGCCGCGTTCAACGCGTTGGCCCTTCGAAGGATCGACCGGAGGCGCGCCCGGGCGCCCTCGACGGAGTGCTCGAAGGCCCGGGCCGACATCTGGGAGTAGAGCGACGACGGTTTGACCGAGATGTTCACCCGCGGCGTCTGATTCCAGTCCAGCGCGCTCCCGTTTCCGAGCGGTGGCCAGTGTTTCGAAGCCGCGGTCAGCTGCTCGAGCAGATCGATGTATCGCTGCCGGTAGACGTCTGCCTCGCGTTCCGAAACGACGGCTTCGCCGAGCAGAGAAACGGTGAACGACAGTCCCTGTTTCCTGAGCGATCCCAGGGCGGGAAGCGCGTCTTCCGGTCCCGCTCCCAGAATGAACTGGCGCGCGACGGCTTCGATCCGCGTTCTCAGAAGCCGGGCGGCCACCCGTCGGCCGACGCTTCCGGAGAACGCTCTCAAGCCGATCTTTCCCAAGAGGCCGCCCGAGTCCCGTCCGAAGTACTCTTCGGCATGGCGGGCGACGTCGGCCGCGTCGCCGAGGCTGGGAAAGACGTCGACGAAGCGGAACAGGTTGGCCTTGAAATCGGGATCGCTCATCGACCAGGCCATGGCTTGGCCGATCCAGAAGTCCCGGCGGAAGACCGACGACGTCTGGCCTTCGATGCGCCGGAACAGGCGCTCGCCGGTCTTGAAGATCCGATCTTCCAGAGACGGGGGCACGCGCCGAACCTCCTGACTCTAATTTACCCCAGCCGTGGGATGTTGCAAGGAGGCCGCGCGAGCCCGCCGGAAGCTCAGGCGTCCAGGGCCAGGGGAACCGGCGTCAGCATTTCCGCGTCCCACTGCACGTAGGCGGCCCGGAGCCGCTCGAACCGGGCGGTTTCGACTTCGCCGAGATCGTTGCGTTCTCCGGCGTCGAGGGTCAGGTTGAACAGGTGCTCGCCCTGTTCGTCCCGGAGGTATTTCCAATCACCGCTCCGAACGGCTCCCTGCCGCGATGACTGGAACGTCCGCCAGAAGAGCGTGCGTTCCACGGCCGGCGCCGTTCCACGCATCACCGGCATCAGGTCGATTCCGTCCAACGGATGCGTTTCCGCCGCATCGACGCCGGCGGCGGCCAGGATCGTGGCCGTCCAGTCGAATCCCATCGCGACCTGCGTCGTGGTTCCGCCGGCCGGGATGACGCCCGGCCAACGCACGAAAGCGGGCACGCGAATGCCCCCCTCCCAGACTTCGCCTTTCGCACGGGCCAGACCGGCCATGTTGGAGTAGCGTTCGCCGCCGTTGTCGCTGGTGAAGATCACGATCGTGTTGTTCCGAACGCCAGCGTCGTCGACGGCCGCCATCAGGCGGTCCACGTTCTCGTCGAATATCCGGAGCATTTCGGGATAGATCCCGGGCGGGCCGTCGTCGTCCAGCGGCCGGCCGGCTTCGTAGGGCGGATCGTTCCGTCGCTGCCACGGCCAGTGGGGCGCCGTGTATTGCAGGCTCAGGAAGAACGGTTCGCGCCGCTCGGCCAGGAAACGGGCGGCATGGTCGGTCACGAGATCGGTGAAGTACCCGTCCTCGAAGACTTCCTCGCCGTTGCGGTAGAGGTCGTGTTCGCCCATGGCGTTCATGTGGCTGATGTGATCGATCGACCCGCCCAGGGGGCCGAAGAACTCGTCGATGCCATGGCGCTCGGGACGGTACTCGGGCAGCCAGCCCAGGTGCCACTTTCCGAACAACGCGGTCGTGTAGCCGCCGCCCTGCAGGAGCGAGCTCAGGGTCGGGTGTTCCGGATCGAACCCCATGAGCCGATGCGCCGCCACGCCCGTGCGCAGCGGTTCCATCAGGCCGACGGGATGGCGGGCCGGGTAACGGCCCGTCACCATCCCGACTCGCGTCGGCGTGCATATCGGCGCGGTCGAATACGCCTGCGTGAACCGCACGCCCTCGGAGGCGAGGCGGTCCAGGGCGCGCGTTTCCACGTCGGGGCGTCCGTAGCCGCTGAGGTCTCCATAGCCCATGTCGTCGGCCATGACGTAGATGACGTTGGGCCGGGCGTCGGGCGGCGCCGATGGTCCCGAGGCGCACGAGGTCAGCACGGCGGCCCCGGCGCCCAGAGTTCCGGCGAACTCCCTCCGATTCATGTGCGTTGTCTCGGCGTTGGACATGTCGACCCTCCCGGTGGGCGTTCCGCAAATCCGTTTGTACTTTCCGGGCGCGTGTATTACAAGAGAGGCCGCCATGCGCACCTGCAACTTTCGCGCCGGCTTGTTGGCGATGGCCCTGCTGGGTTGGGGCGGCCACGCCCTGGCCCGCCAAGCCGTCGACGACACGCGTTTGCGGGAGGTCCCGGCGGAGGAGTGGCTGTCCAACGGCCGCGACTACGCGGAAACGCGACACAGCCCGCTCGATCTGATCGACACGGACAACGTCGGCGGGCTGGCGCCGGCCTGGTCCTACGATACCGATTCGACCGGAACGCTGGAGGCGACGCCGCTCATCGCCGACGGGGTCATGTATGGGACCACAACCTGGAACAGCGTGTTCGCGCTGGATGCGCGCACGGGCGAGGAGCGCTGGCGATGGGACGCGGGCATCCCCCGGGGCCCGGGCGGGCCGCACCTGTGCTGCGGTCCGGTCAACCGGGGCGCGGCCCTGTACGCGGGCAAGGTATACGTCGGTCTCCTCGACGGGCGCCTGGTGGCGCTCGACGCCGAAAATGGGCGCGTCGTCTGGTCGGTCCAGACCACGCCCAGGGACGACGAATACAGCATCACCGGGGCGCCGCGCGTCGTGAAGGGCAAGGTCGTCATCGGCAACGGCGGGGCGGAATTCGGCGTCCGCGGGTATTTCACCGCCTATGACGCGGAAACCGGCGAGCAGGCGTGGCGCTTCCATACCGTGCCCGGCAACCCCGCCGACGGTTTCGAGAGCGACGCGCTGGCGCGCGCGGCCGAGACATGGACGGGCGAATGGTGGGAGCTCGGCGGCGGCGGGACGGTCTGGGACGCGTTCGCCTACGACCCCGAGGAGGACCTGCTCTACGTCGGCACCGGCAACGGGGGCCCCTGGACGCAGACGCTCCGGAGCCCCGGCGGCGGCGACAACCTCTACCTGTCGTCGATCCTGGCCGTGCGGCCCGACGACGGCGAGCTCGTCTGGTACTACCAGACGACGCCCGGCGACGAATGGGACTACACCGCCGTGCAACCGATGATCCTGGCGGAGCTGACGATCGAAGGCCGCCAACGGAAAGTGCTGATGCAGGCGCCGAAGAACGGCTTCTTCTACGTCATCGATCGCGTGACGGGCGCGTTCATATCGGCCGAGGCGTTCGCGGAAGTCAACTGGGCGGAGGGCGTCGATCCGGAAACGGGCCGTCCCATCGAAGCCGCGAACGCGCGTTACAGCCGGACCGGTCCCGCGTGGCTGTGGCCCAGCCCTTACGGCGCGCACAACTGGCAGGGCATGTCGTGGAACCCGGCGACGGGCCTGGTCTACATTCCCGGTCAGAACGGCAACAACTACTTTGCCGTCAACACGGCGTACGAGTACCAGTTCGGACGCTCGAACACGGGATTGATCGGCCGCGGCGGGGCGCCCGAGGGGTTCGTCCGGCCTCCGAACCCGGGGATGCCCAACCGGGGCGGGTTCCTGGTCGCGTGGGATCCCGTGGCCCAGGAAGAGCGGTGGCGCATCGCCGGCGACGGCTCTCACGGGGGCACGCTTTCGACCGGCGGCGGCCTGCTCTTCGTCGGCAAGGCCGACGGCCGGTTCCAGGCGCTGGACGCCGAGACGGGCGAGACGCTCTGGGAAGCGGCCACGGCCCCCGGCCCGGGGCAGCCCGTCACCTACGCGCTCGACGGCCGCCAATACGTCTCGGTCATGGCGGGCCGGGGCGGCGAAGGCGGCTCGGCGGTGTGGACGTTCTCCCTGGACTGAGGGGCGGCGCCGCTATGCCGCGGCGATGTGGCTCAGAAAGTCCGGAAGATTACAGAGCATCCGGGACCCGCCGTCGACGGACTCCCGGCCCTGTGAGATGAGGATCCGCTTGTCGGCGCCGATCAGGTCGGCGGTGGCGTTCAAATGCCGCATGTCGGCGTCGACGGGCTGGGTGGTCAGCTTGATCTCGACGGCCCACAACTCCCGGCCGAAACGAATGATCAGGTCGATCTCACGCTGGTCGGAGGTTCGCAGGAAATAGGCGTCGACGGGCCGCCCGCCCGAGCTCAGGGCGCCGAGGACCTGTTCCACGACGAAGCCCTCCCAACTGTAACCGACCCAAGGTTGGGCCAGGAGGTGATTCGGATCCTCCACGTTCAGAAGCGCGTGGAGCAGTCCGGAATCCCGCCAGTAGACCTTCGGCCGCTTGATGAGCCGCTTGCCAATGTTGGCGTGATACGCCGGCAGACGCCGTATCAGGAACGCTCCTTCCAGGTAGTTCAGGTAATCGTTCACGGTGTGGTAGGACATGCCCAATCCCTTCCCGATCTCGCTGGCGTTCCATACCTGGCCATGACGGGCGGCAAGCATGCCGAACAAGCGCCGGATGGCCTCGCCGCGAGCCGGCAAGCCCCAGTTGGGAAGGTCTCTTTGAACGAGCAAACTCAGATAGTCGCGTTGCCACACGGGATATCCGGCGCCTCCCAACACGCCGCCGTCCGGGTAGCCGCCCCGTAGCCACATTCGCCGAAGCGCGGTCGGGCTGTCCAGCTCCGGCAGCAACAGGGGCGTCAACTCGACGATCGAGAGCCGGCCCGCCAGGGACTCCGAGACCTGGGTCGTCAGTTCCGGCGAAACCGAGCCGAGCAGCAGAAATCGGCCGTGGCGCTTCCTGTCGGCGTCGATCGCCCCGCGCAGGCGGGGAAAGACCTCCGGCGCGGCCTGGGCTTCGTCCAGGATGATCAGTCGCGCGGAGGCGGCGGCCTCGTCCCAGCCGAGGTCGAGCCGCAATCGGTCGGCCGGTTGTTCCAGGTCGAAATAGATCCCGTCCAACGACCGGGCCAGCGTGGTCTTGCCGCTCTGACGCGATCCGATCAGCGCGACGGCCGGATAATCGGTCAGGCGCTGGCCGAGCAGGTCCGTGATCCGACGGCGCAGCATTCTTGCATTATAGAAACGGTTTGCTAATTTGCAAGGATCGCGCTCGTCGCATTCACGCGCACATGGCGACTTCGGCCACGGCCTCATTGGGCGCGGCTCTTTCGGGGCGCGCCTCGACGGCCGCCTGTCCGAACCGGATCACGATCAGGGTCCGATCGTCTTCCGGCGCACGGCCTCCGGTGAACCCGTCGAGCGCGGCGAGAATCCGGGCCCGGATGTCCTCGGCCGGCTCACGCCAGGATTCGGCGACGGCGCGCGCGATCCCCGCTTCTCCGAATTCCTCGTCGCGCGCGTTCGAAGCCTCGACGATGCCGTCGGAATACACGACCAGAACATCGTCGGGCTCGATCTCCACGGCGCCCTGCGTGTAGGCGGCGCCGGGCACCACGCCGAGAACGGGCCCGCCGTCTTCCAGGCGGCGTGTTCCGGCTCCGGTGCGCGGGTTCCGCACGATGAGGGCGGGCAAGTGGCCGGCGTTGACATAGCGCAGCCGATGGTCGTCGGCGTCGAAATACGCCCAGAACATGCTGACGAAACGCTCCGGGTCGGTCTTGCGGCACACCAGGTCGTTGAGGCGCCGCGAAGCGCGCTCGTGGTCGTAGGTCGACTCCGTCCACTCGCTGGCATGGGCCGCGCCGTGGATGAACCCCATCAGGGGCGCCGCGGCGATCCCCTTGCCCGACACGTCTCCCAGAATCAGCGCCAACCGGCTCCGGTCGGTCTCGAAGACGTCGTAGAAGTCGCCCCCGACGTGACCCGCCGGTTGGCAATCGGCGGCGATTTCGGCCGCGGCCGAGGCCGGAGTCGAGTTCGGCAGCAAACGGTTCTGCACGGACCGGGCCGTCGCCACCTGGTTCTCGAGTTGCTTCCCACGGAGATAGTGCGGAAACCGGAGGCGGACCAGCACCAGCGTTCCCAGCAACGCCAACGCCGCCGACACGCCGATCACCAGGTTCACGCGCAGATAGGCGAAACTGGCGGCCGCGGCGTCCGGGTCCACGGCCATTTCCAGGAGCGCCCCGGCCCGGCCGCCCGGATTCAGCCGCACGGGAAAGGCCGTGACCAGAACCGTTCCGTCCGGGGTCTGGCGGGTTTCGTGGAACGTTCCCGCATCCGCCGCGGATTGGCGCAGGTTCGAAAAGGAGACCGGCGGGTCGAGGGCGGCCGCCGTGGACGCCAGCACCGAACCGTCCGGGCGGATCAGCCTCAACCAGGCGATGGGAGGGTCCGACTCGGTCCGGACTTCTTCGAGGGCCTCCGACAGAGCCGCCGGATCGCTGACGCCGGCGCCGCGAATGTGGCGTTCGACGGAACGCAGCCGGGATGCCGCGTCCCGAAGCGACGCCTGAGTCACCATGTTGCCCGACACGTAGACGTACGTCGACACCGTGTGCGCCAACAGGATCAGCGCCAGCGTCAGTCCGCCCGCGAGAAAAACGCGGAACCATACCTGCTTTCTTCCCGTCTTCCGTGTGCCTGACGCCATCGCTCGCTCCCTTCCGCCGTTTGGCCGTTGTCTATAGGCGAATACGGCGGCCGGGCCCCCAACGCTACGGGGCGGAGTGTTAAACGTTGTTAACGGCGCCGGGCGGGGGTGTCAGGGATCGTCCGGGACCTCGAACCACGTGGCGCGGCCGGCGCCGTGGCACACGGCGCCGCCGGAGGAAAACAGCGCCGTGCCGGTGAAGTGCTTGCGCCCGTCCCGGCCGATCTGCCAACCGATGACGACGGCGGGCGCGCCGGGTTCCAGGGGCGCCTGCAACCGGACCGTCAGTTCTCCCAGGAGAATCGTTCCGGACCGTGGATGCGGGAACGAGAAACCGCCCGGACAATCCAGCGCGCTCCAGACGAAGACCGGATCGACCGTCCGTCCGTCCTTGGACAGGGAGGGGTCGGGGATCCATGTGCAGGCCACCAGGTCACGGTCCGCGACCGGGCCGGCAAAGAGGCGGAGGCCGTCGCCGGGTTTCCGATCGACGCCGCACACGAAACACGTCGGGAACCGGTGGCTCCGGAAGCCGCTGAAATCCCGGGATGCCCGCTCGGCGTCGTCGAAGCCCGGCGGCGCCGGCACGTCGAGCTCGAGATCGGACGCGGGCCAGGCTTCGGCGATCCGCGTTTCGCCGCGGACGACGCGGACGCCGTCGCCGTGTCGTTCGACGTCGAGAGGCGCGTCCAGCGGCGGCGGCACGCGCAGACGGACGCGCGCCGGTCCGTCGATGAACTCGGCCACGCGGCCGCACGTGTAACCGCCGTTTCCGGAGTTTCGCGGTCCTCGAAATCGAGTCTCTATACGGATGGTTTGCGCTGCCACGCCCGTAACGTTAACAGATGCGCTCCCGCCGGCCGTCGTTCGGGCTTGTCGTGCGGCGGGCACTGAATTTACAATTCCGTTACCGTCGGGTTTCAGTCCCGAATCGCAGCCGAGCCGTTTCGGAAGGAGCCGCGAGTCACGAGGTTGAAGGTCATGTGGAATAGCAGCCAGTCACTGTGGTCTCGAAGGGCCGCCCTGATTGCCGGTCTCGGCGTCATTCTCCTCCTCGCGCCGGGTACGTCCCGCGCTCAGGGAGACACCCCGCCCGACTTCGGCGATCTCCCGGATTGGAGCGGCGTTTGGCAAATGATCGGCGGCACGGTTTTCGATCAGGCGACCCGGGAGGGGGAGGGCGGTTCGACGACTCCGGGGGTCCGGGAGCATCCGCCCTACAACGCCGAGTGGGAAGCCATGTACCGGGAGCACCTGGCGCTGAGGGACCAGCAACGGTTCCCGGACGTCATATCCAACTGCGGGGTTCCCGTGGGGTGGCCCCGTATCTTCAACCTGCCGGACGTCTACGAGATGGTCGTTCGGCCGGAACAGACGTGGATCCTGAGCGAGAACGGACCCAACGTCTACAGGATCTACACCGACGGGCGCGAGATGCCCGCTCCGGAAGACCGCTGGCCCACGTACACGGGTGTCTCGGTGGGGCGCTGGGAGGGTCGGACACTCGTGTGGGAAACCAAGAGCACGAAGGGCTGGATGGACCGGGATGTCCTGCTCGATCGCACGGGCCTCGTGCTGAGCAACCAGGCGGAAGGGACGCATCGAATGTACGTGAACGATGCGGGCAATCTTCAGATCGACATGGTCATCACCGATCCGCAGGCCCTGACCGGGCCGTGGCCCGTCACGCACCAGTTTCGAAGACTGCCGCCGGGCACGATGGTGTACGACTACGGGTGCGCGGAAAACAACCGCAATCCGGTCGATACGGAACAGGGCGTCACGTTGACGCTCGACCCGGACGGGAACCCGTTTCCGCTCGATTGAGGCGACCGATCTCCGAACCCAAGGGGCTTGCCATGACGCGACAACGACTCTTCGGAAACGCCGCTCTTGTCGGCGTGGCCGCGGCCGGGCTGTGCCTGGCCGCCCGCCCGGCGCTCGGTCATCACTCCAACACCGGGTTCTCCCGGGACGAAGTCCGGCAGATCGCCGGCACGGTCAAGTATTTCCAGTTCACGAACCCCCACACCTGGATCCAGGTGCTCGTCGAGGACGAGAGCGGGGAGAGCGTGGAATGGAGCATCGAGTGGGGCAGCCCCAACCAGTTGGGCCGGCGCGGAATCCGCCCGTCCAGCTTTCCAGTGGGCGCCGAAGTGACGATGCGCTATCGTCCGATGCTGAGCGGGGCGCCGGCCGGGGGGTTCGTCGGCGCGAAGTTCGCCGACGGAACGACCATCGGAAACTGGGACGACGAATGATACTGCCGCGGCTCGCCTCGGCGGTGTTCCGAGCCCGCGAACACCCGGATGGGTCCGTTCCCAACGGTTGCCGGCGTCCGCTCCGCACAGGGCCTTGCCAAGCGCGGAATTCGTAGGCGATGATGCCCTTGCGGACGCGGCAGACGACGGAAAGACGCTGAATACCGGGCCGAACCGGCTCCCACGCCTTGCCGTCAAGGAGACATCCGATGGCTCATTCCTATGTCGCTACGATTTCGTGGGACGCGGAGGCCGGCGTCTGGTACGTGTCGGACACCGACTTCCCGGGTCTGGTCGCCGAGGCCGGGACGCAGCAGGAATTGATGCGCAAGGTTCGCCAGCTTGTTCCGGACTTGTACCAGGCCAACCGCCATCTTCTCGAACACGCGGACTGCGAGACCATTCGGTTGGAGATCACGTCGACACGAATCGAGGAGATCGTGTTGGCGGGTTGATGCCGGCATATACGCGGCGATTGAAGAGGGCTCTTACCGAGGCCGGCTGCTATTTCGTTCGCCAGGGACGGGGAGATCATGAGATCTGGTTCAGTCCGATTTCCGGGCGGAGCTTTCCCGTGGACAACAACATCAAGTCCCGGCATACGGCCAACGCCGTTCTCGCCCAGGCCGGGCTGGCCAAGGCGTTCTGACTTCGTGTCATCGGCCGGCGGCGACTTCGCGAACAAGCGCAACGCACGGCCGGAGGCGCGGCAGTCGCCAGTTGATTCCTGACCCCGGACCCGGCTTTGAGAATGGGTCGGCGCTCCGGTATGATTCCCGCACGCTGTTGAAAACCGGTGAGTCGCAGGTCCCGTGCGGCCGAACTTGGAGGAAGGAGAGCGATGCCGAACACACTGGCTCGGATGAGATGGTGTCTGGCCGTTGCGATGGGGTTGGCAGCGGGCGTCGTCCTCGCCCAACAACCCGTGGACCGGGACGCGCTGCTGGATTCGCCCAATGCGGAGTGGCTGACCTACGGCGGCGACTACGCCGAAACGCATTACAGTCCGCTCGATCAGATCAACGACTCCAACGTCGAACGGCTCGGTCTGGCCTGGGAATGGGAAATCGCCGGCACCGCCGGCAACCTCGAATCCACGCCGCTGGTGCGCGACGGCGTGATCTACGCCACCGGGACCTGGAGCAACGTCTTCGCCATCGACGCGCGGACCGGCGAGCAGATCTGGCGCTGGGATCCCGGGATCGTGCGCAGCCGTGCCGACGGGGGGCCGAGCGTGTGTTGCGGGCCGGTGAACCGCGGGCTTGCGATGTACGGCGACAAGGTGTTCGCGGGGCTTCTCGACGGGCGGCTCGTAGCGTTGAACCGCGCCACGGGCCTGGTGGACTGGGCGGTCCAGACCACGCCCCTCGGCCTGGACTACAGCATCACCGGGGCGCCGCGCGTCGTCAACGACAAGGTCGTGATCGGCAACAGCGGCGCCGAGTTCGGCGTGCGCGGATACGTCACCGCCTACGACGCCGAGACCGGCGAACAGCTCTGGCGATTCCATACCGTGCCGGGGAACCCGGCCGACGGTTTCGAGAGCGAGGCCATGGAGCGCGCCGCCGAGACCTGGTCCGGGGAGTGGTGGATCGTCGGGGGCGGCGGCACCGTGTGGGACGGCTACGCCTTCGACCCGGAAGAGAACCTCCTCTACATCGGAACGGGCAACGGCTCGCCCTGGAGCCGCGCCATCCGCAGTCCGGAAGGCGGCGACAACCTCTATCTTTCGTCCATCGTCGCCGTGGACGCCGACACCGGCGAGATGCGCTGGTACTACCAGACCACCCCGGGAGACGACTGGGACTACACGGCCGTGCAGCCGTTGATGCTGCTGGATCTGGAAATCGACGGGCGGGAACGCCAGGTCATCGTCAAGGCGCCCAAGAACGGGTTCTTCTACGTGATCGACCGGACCAGCGGCGCGTTCATCTCCGCGCAACCGTTCTCAGACGACGTGACCTGGGCGACCGGCATCGATCAGGAAACCGGCCGTCCCATCGAGAACCCCGACGCCCGCTACGACGCGGAGAGCACGGGGGTCTGGGTGAGTCCCGGTCCCGGCGGCGCCCACAACTGGCATCCGATGTCCTACAACCCGGATACGGGCCTGGTCTACTTCCCCGCCGGAAGCAGCAACTTCTTCTACTCGGTGGATGCCGAGTTCGAATACGAGCCCGGCGGGTTCAACACCGGCGTGCCGTTCGGACGCGGCGCCGCCGGCGATGATCGCCCGCCGCGGCCGGAACTGAGGGGCCCCCGGGGCGGCGTGGTCCTGGCCTGGGATCCGGTGACCAACAGCGAGGTCTGGCGCGTGGAACGCAACGGGACCAGCGGCGGCACGCTGTCGACGGCGGGCAACCTGGTGTTCCGCCCGGGCGACAGCCGGATCTGGGCGCACGACGCCGGGACGGGTGAGGCTCTCTGGTCCGGATACCTGGGCAGCAGCTTCGCCACGCCGGTCGCCTACGAGCTGGACGGGCGCCAGTACATCGTCGTCGAGGTCAACGGCAGCGGTCCCGGATTCGGCCGCGGCGGCTTCGGCGGGGAGGAAGACGGACCGATGGTCCCGGCCCGTATGGTGGCGCTGGTCCTGGACGGCGAGCCGCTTCCGGATCCGCCGCCGCCCGCGGACGACGAAGACTCCGGCGGCGACGGGTAGCGACCGGCGGGCGGCGTCCCGCCCGCTGCCGACGGTCCAGTGAGCGTAGCGATTCGCGACCTGCCGACGCCGGCCCTGCTTCTGGACCGGACCCTCTTCGAAGCCAACATCCGCAAGATGGCCTCGGCCTGCGCGGCGGCCGGAATGCGGCTCCGCCCGCACGCCAAGGCCCACAAGTGCGTGGAGATCGCGCGCCGGCAGATGGAAGCCGGCGCCGTCGGCGTGTGTGTGGCGACGCTTCGGGAAATGGAGCTCATGACCGGCGCCGGCATCCCGGTCCTTTTGACCTCGCCGGTCGCCGACCGTGTCAAGACCGATCGCGTGGCCGGCATCGCGGCCGGCGGCGGCGACGTCCGCGTCGTGGTCGACCATCCCGAGCAGGCGGCGATGTATGCCCGATCCGCCGCCCGCGCCGGCGTGACACTGCGGGTGCTGGTGGACCTCGACGTCGGAGACCATCGGACCGGAGTCCCATGTGACGAGCGCGCCATTCGGTTGGCCCGGGACGTCGCGGCCACCGGCGGCCTCGAGTTCTCCGGTCTGCAAGCCTATTCGGTCAGCGGTTCGCACACCCAGGGCTTCGAAGCGCGGCGCCGGCATTCGCGCGCGGTCTTCGGCCCGGCGATCGAGGTCCAGCGGGAGTTGGCCGCGTCGGGCCTGAACGCGCGGACGCTGACGGGGGGATCGACCGGTACCTGGAACATCGACGTGGAGATTCCCGAGGTCAGCGAGCTGCAGGCCGGTTCCTACCCCTTGATGGACGTCGCCTATCGGGCCGTTGTCGGCGACGACTTCGCGCCTGCGCTGCGCGTCCTGGCCACGGTCATCAGCGTCAACCGCCGCGACCGCGTGACCGTGGACGCCGGTTTCAAGGCGTTCGCCACCGACCGGCCGTTCGGCCCCGAACCGCTCGGTCTGCCGGGCGTCCACTGGGAATGGGCCGGCGACGAGCACGGGTTTCTGCATCTCGGGACGCTGTCCCCACCGCCGAAGCTGGGCCAGAAGATCGAGTTCATGGCGCCGCACACCGACCCGACCGTGAACCTGTACGATTGCATTCGCGTGGTTCGCGACGGCGTCGTCGAGGAGAACTGGCCGTTGAAACGCCTTCCGGAAGGGAGCCCACGATGAACCTGGGAGTCTTGACCTTGATGGCCCTGGCCCTGGCCGTGACGCTCAGCATCACGACATCGCTGAACGTCGGCCTGCTGTCGATCGCCCTGGCATGGTTCATCGGCGTCTATCTGGGCGGCTTCCCGGTGTCGGAGATCATCGGGGGGTTCCCCGTCAACCTGTTCATGACGCTCGCCGGCGTCACGCTGCTATTCAGCGGCGCGCAGGCCAACGGGACGCTCGAGAAGGTGGCCCGGCACGCGGTCCGGCTGTGCCGGGGACGGGTGGGCGTGGTGCCCATCCTGTACTTCTTCCTGGGCGGCGGGCTGGCGTCGATGGGGCCGGGGAACATCGCCACCGCGGGTCTGCTGGCGCCGATGGCGATGGCGACGGCCGTCCGCATGCACGTTCCGTTGTTCCTGATGGCCATCATGGTGGGCAACGGCGCGAATTCCGGCTCGTTGTCGCCGATTGCGCCGACCGGCATCATCGTGTCCGGGGTCATGGAGCGTATCGGGCTGGGCGGGCTCGAGATCCAGTCCTGGCTGTACAACTTCCTTGCACACGCCATCGTCGCCTTCACGGGCTATCTCGTCTTCGGCGGTTGGCGCCTCCTGGCGCGCAGGGATCGCGTCGCCGAATCGGGCGAGGCCGTCGAGCCCCTGGACCGGAAGCAGGTCCTGACCCTCGTGTTGATCGGCATGCTGATCGCCGGCGTCGTTTTTCGCGACATCCACGTGGGCATGGGCGCGTTCGCCGCCGCGGTCGTGCTCGGGCTGCTCGGTGCGACGAACACGGACGAGGCCATCCGGCGGATGCCCTGGGGCACGATCATGCTGGTGTGCGGCGTGACCGTCCTGATCAACCTGTTGGAGATGACCGCGGGAATGGACCTCTTCGTGGACATGCTGACGTCGATCACGTCCCAGTCGACGATCATTCCCTTCCTGGCCGCGACGGTCGGGTTGATATCGGCGTATTCCAGCACGTCGGGAGTCGTCCTGCCGGCGTTTCTGCCGATCGTTCCGGGACTCGACGAGAACCTGGGCGGGGGCATGGCCGAGGCGCTGGCCATGACGATGAACGTCGGCGGCCACCTGGTCGACGTCTCGCCGTTGTCGACGATCGGAGCGCTCTGCGTCGCCGGCGCGGCCGCGGGGCCGGAGAGCCGGAAGCTCTTCAACCAGTTGCTGGCGTGGGGGTTGTCCATGACCGTGGCGGGCGCCCTGATCTGCTTCCTGCTGTTCGGGTAGGCACATGGCCGGCGAGTCCGGACCGAGTCCGCCGCCGCCCCGGTCAGCGCGGGAGAGCGTGGGGCCCGCGTCGGCGCAAGTCTCGCGCGCACAATTATTTCGGTCGATTCCTGGCGCCGTCCGATGGGTCGCCCCGGGATGACACCCGCACGCGGAATCTGGTAAGCTTCTAGTTCTTGCGATCTGCACACGCGTGATCGGGAGGGAGGCATTCCGATGAGTTCGACTCTGAATGTCCGAGTGCCGGGCGCCCAGCCCGGCGAAGCCGCCGGCGAGTCCCGCGCGCCGTTCCCGGGTATTCCGACCACGGCCGACGGAGCGGGCATGGTCGTCTGGGTCGAGACTCAGATAACGGAAGGCGCCTGCGCCTACCCGATCACGTCGTCCACGACCATGGGCAGCGGTTACCAGATCGCCGTTTCCAACGGGAAGGACAACCTCTGGGGGAAACGGCTGGCCTTCATCGAACCCGAGTCCGAGCACAGCGCCGCCACCACCTGCGAGGGGTTCGCCGTCGCCGGGGGCCGCGTGACGAACTTCACGTCCGGGCAGGGGCTGGTTCTGATGAAGGAGGTGCTCTACACGATTTCGGGGAAGCGTCTGCCGATCGTGTTTCACATCGGAGCCCGGGCGATCACCTCGCATTCGCTCAACGTCCACGCCGGTCACGACGACATCTACTGCGTGGCCGACTGCGGATGGGGCGTGCTGTTCGGGCGCAACGCCCAGGAAGCCGGCGATCTGGCGCTGATCTCGCGCCGCGCGGCCGAGGATACCGAGACGCCGTTCCTCAACGTCCAGGACGGCTTTCTCACGACGCACACCATCGAGAACGTCCGGCTGCCCGAGCCGGAATTCATGAAGCAGTTCGTCGGTGACCCCCAGGACAAGATACGCAACCTGATGGACCCCCGCGTTCCGGTCATGTCCGGCGTCGTGCAGAACCAGGACAGCTACATGAAGGGCAAGATCGCCCAGCGGAAGTACTACGACCGGGTGTTGCCCACGATCAAGGCCGTCATGGACGAGTACTACCGCATGACCGGGCGTCGGTATGACGTCGTCCACCCGTACCGCCTGGAGGACGCCGAGTACGCGATCGTCGGGTCGGGTTGCATGATGGAGACCGCCGAGGCCGCCGTCGACTACATGCGCGAGAAGTTCGGCTGGAAGGTCGGCCTGCTGCACATCACCTGCTACCGCCCCTTCCCGGCCATCGAGATCGTCGAAGCCCTTCGCCATGTCCAGGCCGTCACGGTGCTCGAGCGCCTCGACATCCCGATGATGGCCTCGAACCCGTTCCTTCTGGAGATCAAGTCGGGCTTCGCGGACGCGGCCGCGGGTACGCCCGGCTACCCCGCTATCAGCGGGATGCCGCGCTTCTACGGAGGTTCGGCCGGATTGGGGAGCCGGGACGTGCGTTCCGGCGATTTCCTCGCGGTAATGCGCAACATGCTCAGCGAAAGCCCGCGCCACTACTTCTCGTTGGGAATCAAGCATGAGACGGCGCTCGAGATCACCGAGGACCCGGACGTACGATCGCCCGGGTCTTTTTCGATGCGCGGGCACTCGGTCGGCGGCTACGGGTCGGTCACGACGAACAAGGTGATCGCGACCATCGCCGGGGAAGTCTTCGGGATGGACGTGCAGGCTTATCCCAAGTACGGATCCGAAAAGAAGGGCCTCCCGACCACCTACTATCTGACCATCGCCAAGGAACACATCCGGGTCCATTCCGAGCTGGAGGACGTCGAGTTCATCCCGTTGAACGACGTCAACGCGTTCAACCTGGAAAACCCGCTGATGGGACTTTCCGACAACGGCATGGTCTTCGTCCAGAGCCATCAGAGCGATCCCGAGAAGATCTGGAACGCGGTGCCGTCCTGGGCGCGCGCGTTCATGCTGCAGAAGAACGCCCGGCTGTTCGCGCTCGACACGGTCCAGATCGCCAAGGACGTGTCGTCGCTTGCCGACCTGCAGCAGCGCATGCAGGGAATCGTTCTGCTGGGGGTCTTCCTGCGGGTGACCCCGCTGCAGGCCGAGTCCGGCATCGGCGAGGACCGGCTCTTCGAAGGCGTCGAGAAAGCGCTGCGGAAGTACTTCGGAAAGCGCGGGGAACAGGTCGTCCAGGACAACCTCCAGGCCGTGTCGCGCGGCTACCACGAGGTCCTCGAAGTGCCCCGCGCGGTCATGCGGGCCACGGCCGAGGCCGACGGCGTCGCCGTTTAGCCGCCGTCGATTCGCCCAACGGAGCGAGTCCGTCGAAGGAAGCGAGGTCTGATATGAAAGCGCTGGAACCGGAAGTCGAGAGGCTCCGCGAGGACATCCGCCTGAACGTCGTCGACTTCGACGACTTCAACGACCGGGTCGTGGGCGCCTACAACGACGGGACGGCCGAGAAGGGCCTGGTGGCCGACGACCAGGTGGCCCGGAGCGTCATCCCCGCCAACACGGGCGCGCTGCGCGATTTCAGCTACATCGCGCCCGACATTCCCGAGTTGAACTCCGACAACTGCGTCGGCTGCATGGATTGCGTGACGCAGTGCCCGGACACGGCGATCCTGGGGAAGGCGGTCGAGCCGGACGTGCTCGACGAGCACCTCGGCGCGATCGATGACGCCGGCGAGCGCGAGTCGATGGGCGCCCAGTGGGCGATCACGAACAAGTACTTCAAGGTGCTCGAGAAGAAGGGCGTGGGCGGGGGCAAGTTCGGCATCTTCATCGACCCGACCAAGTGCAAGGGATGCGCGGAATGCGTGGACGCCTGCGGCGACCACGACGCGCTGAAGATGATCCGGAAGGACGACGAGAACCTCGGCTGGTACCAGCGCGCGTGGAAGTTCTACAACGAGCTGCCGCCGACTCCGGACAAGTTCATCAACGAACGGGCGCTGGCGGACATGATGCTCGCCGAGCGCTCGCTCCTGTACGTGGGAGGCGCCGGTTCCTGCATGGGCTGCGGCGAAGCCACGGCGTTGCGCATGATGCTGGCGGCCACCGGCTTCGTCTACGGCCAGGAGAACATCGGCATCGTCGCGGCGACAGGGTGCAACACGGTCTACACGTCGACGTACCCCTACAACCCCTACGCCGTCTCCTGGACGAACTCGCTGTTCGAGAACGCGCCCGCCGACGCCATGGGCGTACGCGCCCGTTGGGACCAGTTGGGCTGGAGCGACAAGAAACTGTGGGTCATCGGCGGCGACGGCGCGATGCTGGATATCGGATTCCAGTCCCTGTCCCGCATGTTCGCCTCCGGCATGGACATCAACGTCCTCGTGCTCGACACCCAGGTGTACTCGAACACGGGCGGACAGACCTCGACCAGCTCGTTCATGGGCCAGGAAGCCAAGATGAGCGCCCACGGCAAGGCGGTCCCGGGCAAGGCCGAGCACCGCAAGGAACTGTCCAATATCGCCATGATGCACAAGGACGTCTACGTGGCCCAGACGACGTGCGCGCACACCAATCACTTCTACAAGGCGGTGATGGAGGCCAACGAGTACCCCGGCCCGGCGATCATCAACGTGTTCACGACCTGCCAGCCCGAGCACGGAGTCGGCGACAACATGGCCATGCACCAGGCGAAGCTGGCCGCGGACTCCCGCACGTTCCCCGTCTTCATCTACGACCCGCGAAAAGGCTCCCGGTTCAAGGAACGGCTGAGCCTGACGGGGAACCCGCAGGTCAAGAACGACTGGTATATACACCCCAAGACCAAGGAGCCGGTCGACTTCATCACCTTCGCCCGGACCGAAGGGCGGTTCGCCAAGCACTTCGACAAGGAAGGCAACCCGTCTCCGACCATGGAGGCGTCCCGGGACGAACGGCTCGAGAACTGGCAACTGCTGCAGGAACTCGCGGGCATCGTCGACTAGCCGGACACGATGACCCAGGGCTCCCGCCCCGCCGACAGGGGCTCCGCCGACAAACCTGACGATTTCATTCGCGCCCGCGTCCGCGGCGACGTCGCCGGAGGCAGGAACGGCGGGCGGGTGGCCACGCGCTTCCCTCCCGAGCCCAACGGCTATCTGCACATCGGCCACGCCAAGGCGATCTGCCTGAACTTCAGCGTTGCGAACGAGTACGGCGGAAGCTGCAACCTCCGTTTCGACGACACGAACCCGACGAAGGAGGAAGTCGAGTACGAGGAGGCCATCCAGCGGGACATCCGATGGCTGGGCTTCGAGTGGGACGGCCTCTTCTACGCGTCCGACTATTTCGAAGCCCTGTACGACTTCGCCGTCCGGTTGATCCGGATGGGCAAGGCCTACGTCTGCAGCCTGACCGCCGACGAGATCCGGGAATACCGGGGGACGTTGACCGCGCCCGGCCGGGACAGCCCGTACCGGAACCGGCCGGTCGAGGAGAGCCTCGACCTGTTCCAACGCATGCGCGACGGCGAGTTCGCCGACGGGGAGCACGTGCTGCGGGCCCGGATCGACATGGCGTCGGGCAACGTCAACATGCGCGATCCGACCATCTACCGCATCCGGCACGCGTCGCACTATCGAGCCGGCGATCGGTGGTGCATCTATCCGATGTACGACTTCACCCACTGCCTGTCGGATTCCATGGAAGGCATCACGCACTCGCTGTGCTCGCTCGAGTTCGAGGACCACCGTCCGCTCTACGACTGGTTCCTGGACGAGCTGGACGTGGAGTGCCATCCGCAGCAGATCGAGTTCGCTCGGCTGAACCTGACCTACACGGTCATGAGCAAGCGCAAGCTGCTCCAGTTGGTGCGGAACGCCCACGTCGACGGGTGGGACGATCCGCGGTTGCCGACGCTCGGCGGCCTTCGCCGGAGGGGTTACACGCCTGAATCGATTCGGGCGTTCTGCGACCAGATCGGCATCGCGAAGCGCAACAGCACGGTCGACGTGGCGCAGCTCGAGCACGCCGTCCGCGAGGACCTCAACCGAACGGCGCCGCGCGCGATGGCGGTGCTGGATCCGATCCGGGTGGTCATCGAGAACTATCCGGAAGACCGGACCGAGGAGCTGGACGCGATCAACAACCCCGAGGACGCGGCCATGGGAACGCGGAAAGTCCCGTTCTCGCGCGTCCTGTACATCGAACGCGGGGATTTCCGCGAAGACCCGCCGAGGAAGTTCTTCCGTCTGGCCCCCGGGCGCGAGGTGCGGCTGCGCTACGCCTACTTCATCACGTGCACCGGCGTCGTCCGGGACGAGTCGGGCGAGGTGGTGGAACTGCGCTGCACGTACGATCCGGCGACGCGGGGCGGCTCGGCGCCCGACGGACGGCGCGTCAAGTCGACGTTGCACTGGGTGTCGGCGCCCCACGCCGTCGAGGCGGAGGTCCGGCTCTACGACCGGCTGTTCACGAAGGAAGCCCCCGACGAGGAGCCCGGCGACGGCTACGTGGCCTACCTCAACCCGGATTCGCTCGAGGTGCGCAAGGGGTGCCGGGTGGAACCGGCGCTGGGGGCGCCCTCACCCGGAGAGCGCTTCCAGTTCGAACGCGTCGGCTATTTCGTCGCCGATCCCGATTCCACGCCGGAGCGGCCGGTCTTCAACCGCACGGTGACGTTGCGGGACGCCTGGGCCCGGATCGAACGGTCGCTGGCGTCGGCGGGGCGCTGAAGACTCCGGCCGGGAGGGCGTCGGCGCGCGAACATCGCATTCCGGATCGTACTGCCTCTACGTCGATGGAACATCTCGGCGGAGGCTACGTACAGCACGCCCGGCGAGAAACGCGGGCGAGCCATGCAGCGGGTTGAACCTACCTGCTGACGTCGATGCTGGTTCCGCCACCGGGGGCGCCGGTGCCGATGTCACCGTTGGAGACAACCTTGACCCAGAGCGCGTCCGGGTCCTGGAAGTACGAGGTGTCGCCGGCCATGCGCAGCGCATCCAGGCTGTCTTGCCGAGCACCCGAAGCCGCGGTGGTGAATCCCGGCAGCTCGAAAATCACCCAGGAGCCTTCATCCATCTCACGGAGGGTGAGGGTCACGTCCGGCCTTTCGGTGGTCACCGTGATCTCGGTTCCGGCTCGTACGTTGGTGGTGGTCGTGTCGTACTCCCGGCCATTACGGCTGAGTATGACCGGCTCGGCGGCAGCGCCGCCGCCTCGACCGCCGAACCCGCCTCGACCGCCGAAACCTCGGCCTCGACCGCCGAAAGCGCCTCGACCGCCGGCGCCGCCACCGCCGACAGTCAGGCGTCCGACATCGCCCTCGCACACGGCCGCGTTCCACGACTCATGGATATCGCAGGCTTCCGTGTCGACCGCGATACTGTCGTTGACGCCGTCATGGATGAGAACGTAGGAATCGGGGCCACGGCCGAGCGAGCCGTCCCTGTCGCGGTACGCCGCGGTCGTGTAGGACCGACTGCCTCCATTGTCGTTGCCCCATCTCCTCTCCATCGGCGGGAAATACACCGGCTTGGCGTCGACGAATTCCAGGCCCTCGAAGGCGTTGTTGGTGCTGACCCCGAAGCTGCTGTACAGCAGGTTGGAGATGGCGCCCGTCATGCGGGTGGCGTTGTCCTCGTAATTCACGAAGGTCGTGTTCTCGACGTCATGACGGTAATCGTAGTACTCGTAGCCGCGGATCGGGAAATCCGGCAATTCGGGCTTCGGCAAGCTGCGGCCGTAAGCGATCTCCTCCGGAGTTCTGGGGTTGCCGACGTTCCCGGTTTCGCCGACGAACAGTGAGTCCACGACCTTTGACGTGAATTCGTAACGACCGAATGCGCCGGACGCGTGAGTGAAGCCCATGGCGTTGTCGGCGAACCTCACGTTCCTGAATACGTGCATCTCACCGCGGCCCCAGATGCCGCCATTGCGGTTCTTGTAGGTGGTAAGGTCCTCGAAGACCGATTCCAGCGCCGTGCTGTCCGGGTCCGCGGGATCTTCAAGGCCGGTATGCGAGCTGCCGGTCACCCCGAAAGTGCCATCGGGCGCGATATTTCGGTCGAACATGAACCCGTCGTAGTTGGAGTGGGCGACGTTGCCCCTGAATTCGCGGAAATGAGTTCGACGCGGCCAGGTATTCAGGCTGATCTCCGTGCCTTCAAACGCGCCGACCGGGTGCTCCGGTAACGACATCCAGAAACCTGTCGAATCGGAACCCGCGGCAACGTTGTCGATGTAGATGTTGTCCGGATTGGTGATCCAGTAGGTCGACGCCGTGTTGTCCGATGGAATCAGGACGTCCTCGGAGGCCTGGCCATTCGTTCCCGTTCTGGTCTCGCCGGCCGCGGCGAGGATGGTCGGGACACACGGCAGGGTCGGATGACACTTGGTCTGGATCCCCAGGTTGCGAACGAGACGGTTGCCCGACTCGATGCCGTCTTCCATGAAGAAGCAGTGCCCCACCGTGTTGTACGTGACGTTGTTTTCGACCAGCAGATTATCCGTGCCATGAATGGTCACGCAGCGGTTGAACGTGTCGTGAATCGCGGAGTTCTTGATGTACTGCCCCTCCACGTCGCCGTTGATATGCCAGTGGATCGGGTACCGGGCGAGCTCCAGATGCTGACCCATTCGAGTCAACTCGATGCCGGCTACATTCATCGTGCTCCCGTCCATCGCCATGATATGCCCGCCCAGGTACGAGTCTTCGGCGTCGGCGGAAGCCTGAACCTTGATATTGCGCGTCAGCAACCCGACTTCGCCGCGTTGATCGACGTCGAAGGTGATCTCGCCGAAATGCATGTATTCAAGCGGCTGATCGAGCGTCACGGTGTTTCCGCTGATCGCGGCAATGTGGTGCGTCTCGGCCTGCCGGGGATTGAAATCCGTCGACGCCAGGACAATTTCGTCGCCGACTCGCCACTCTCTCGCGTCCAGGACTTCGATCCGGGTGCTGCCCGCCTCGGCCGTTTCGACCAACTTGGTCCAGGCGTTTTCCCGATCGCCGTGCAGGCTCAGGGTTCCGCCCATGATCATGATCCCGCGGTCACCCATTTCCTCGATGTTCTCATCGGGGACGTTATTGGTCAGGGTAATGGTCGCATTGCGCGTATGGGGGGCGGCTTCGGTGCCAATCTCCAACTCCCCGCGCATCAGGATCCACTCGGTGGTCAGTTCAAGATCTCTATCGTCCGCGAAGCTCAGTTTGCCGTTGAGCCTGATACTTCGCAGCGGCGGCGGACTGACGTCGAGGACAACTTCAATGCCTTCTCCAATGGTGACGGCGTCGCCTTCGCCCGGCGCCTCCCTGTCGGACCAGGTGGCCGGATCGGACCAGAGCCCGCTGTTGACCGCTTCCTGAGCCTCGACGACGGCATGTCCGCCGAGGAAGAAAAAGGCCGCAAAAAGCAGTGAAACGAACAGACGACCATGTGCTCGCATTTCGGTAAGCCCCCGTACTCGAGAAATGGATTCCCGTATTCACGCGACAAGAATCAGAGCCATTATCGAAAGACCCAGCGTGTACCATAACAAGCTGACCAGCGTCAACTTTCCCCCTCGCATTGCCTCGATTCAAGATGTTACCGGCAGGTCGGTCGCTGCCTCATCGAGAATGTTGCCGAGAGATCGGTCACGTTGAAGGGATCTGATCGATTGTAAACTACTGATTTGTTGGGTAGTTATTGGAATTGGTGGAATGCAGGATGTCACGGTCGACCGCTACATTCGGCCTTACCGAAGCCCTGGGACGCGGGGTATGATGCGCGCCTCAAGGGAGGTGCGAGAATGGGACTTGTCGCGATGCTTCAACAGGATGCCGAGGCCGTGTATCGGGCGACGGAAGGGTTGTCGCGGATGGTCGACGACCTGGAGTGGAAGCCGCCGATCGGCCACAACTGGATGACGACGGCCCAGTTGCTGATGCACTGCACCGACGCCTGCGGCGGCGGCGTGAAGGGTTTCGTTACCGGCCAGTGGCCCACGCCGCCCGAAGCCGGAGACGCGTCGGGCGAAGGGACTTTGCCCTCGGCGGCGCAGATGCCGTCGGTTGCGAGCGTGGACGAGGCGCTGGAGTTGCTGGCCCGGGACAAGGCGCTCACGATGAAGCTCGTCGCCGAGGCCGGCGAGGAGCGCCTGGCCAACGAATGCAGCAGCGCGCCGTGGGGCGGCCCCGAGCGTACACTCTTCCAGCACTGCAACGTGATGATCTGGCACATCGCCCAGCACAAGGGGCAGCTCTTCTACTACCTCAAGCTGCAGGGCAAGGACGTCAACACGATGCACCTGTGGATGGGCGGGGCCTGAGCCGGAGACCCTGGGCGCGACGGGAAGACGGAGGAAGAGGGATTCGAACCCCCGGCGCCGTTTCCGGCGCAGTGGTTTTCAAGACCACCGCCTTCGACCGCTCGGCCATTCCTCCCGTCGACGAGCATAGCACGCCGGGACCGCGGCGCTTCCGGAGGCGCGTCCGGTTCGGGGCGCCGGAACCGCTCCTCGGACGTCTAAATGATTGCGGCGGGCGCGTCGCTCGGGATACGCTTGAAAAACAGACACCGGGAGAAAACCATGACACTCAAGCGACTGGCCGGCGTCGCGGCGCTCGTCTTCCTGGCGGGTAGCTTCGCCCTTGCGCAGGGACCCAACACCAACGTCGGGCGGACCGTTCCGTTGCCGCCGGAGCCCGAACCCGTCTCGATCGACGACCCGTTCGCCCTGTCCATCGACGTGGAGACGCAACAGGTCGACGTCGTCGTCACCGACGACGACGGCAACCCGCTGACCGGGCTCCAGAAAGAGCACTTCACGCTCTTCGTGGACGACATCGAGCATCCCATCACCGACTTCCGGCCGACCGACAGCCCGCTGACGATCGTGCTGCTGATCGAGTTCGCCAACACCTGGGGCTGGTACTACGACGACGTGATCTACCCGGCGTACGGCTTCATCCATTCGCTCCGGGAGGACGACTGGGCGGCCATCGTTTCCTACGACCTCACGCCCGAGATCGTCACGGACTTCTCGCAGAATCCGAACGAGCTGCTGAACGGCCTGTTCTCGCTGACGTATCCCGATTTCAGCGAGACGAACCTCTACGACGCCGTCCACTACACGCTCGACCGGTTGGAGAACGTCGACGGCAAGAAGGCCATCTTCCTGTTGAGTACCGGCTTCGACACGTTCAGCCGGTCCAACTACGGGGAGACGCTCAGGCGCGCGGAAGACTCCGACACGATGATCTATGCGGTCGGCATGGGCCAGATGTTCCGAACGATGTACGAGCACCGGCTCAGTTCGTTCCAGCGGATGGATTTCCTCCAGGCGGAAGTCGCGCTCCGCTCGATCGCCCAGAACACGGGCGGGCAGGCCTGGTTCCCGCGGTTCCAGGGCGAGTACCCGGGCATATACGAAGGCGTCAGCTTCCTGATGCGGAACCAGTACCGGATCGGCTTCGTGCCGAGCGACGCGCTCGACACGGACGACGATCTGCGGGAGATCCGCATCGAGGTGGCGCCGTTCGACCTGGACGAGGACGGAGACGACGACGATCTGCGGGTCCGGCACAAGAAGGGTTTCTACAACCACGTTCCGGAAGACGACGAGGACTGATCGCCCGAGCGATGGTACGCCCTCCAGCGGTTGCCGGGCGCTTCTATCCCGGCAACGCCTCTAACCTGACCGAGGCCCTCGAGTCGATGACGCGCCCGTCGATGACGCGGCCGCGCGCCCTTGCGTTGGGGGTGGTGGCGCCCCATGCCGGCTACGTCTACTCGGGCGCGATCGCCGGAGATGTCTTCTCGAGCGTCGAGCTTCCGAAACGGTTCATCCTGCTCGGGCCGAACCACACGGGCATGGGGCGTCCGCTGTCGATGACCTGCGCCGGGGGATGGGACACGCCGCTCGGGACGGCATCCATCGATTCCGACCTCGCCTCCGCCCTGCTCGAGGCCGATCCGGAGTTGGAGGACGACACCGAGGCGCACGCCAGCGAGCATGCGCTCGAGGTGGAGATTCCGTTCCTCCAGTTCCTGGTGGGGCCGGAACTGCGGTTCGCGCCCATCGTCGTGGGCGTTTCGGCCCTGGAGCCGCTGATCCGGCTCGGCGAAGCCGTCGCGAACGTGGTCGCCCGATCCGATTCCCCGATTCTCATCGTCGCGTCCAGCGACATGAACCACTACGAATCCGACGCGGTGACGCGCATCAAGGACCGCAAGGCGATCGAGCGCGTGCTCGAACGGGATCCCGCGGGTCTCCACGAGACCGTGTTCCGGGAAGATATCTCCATGTGCGGTTTCGCGCCGACCGTGGCCATGCTGACCGCGGCGAACGCACTGGGGGCCGAACGGGCCGAGCTCGTCCGTTACGCGACGTCCGGGGATGTCTTCGGTGAGCGGGAACGCGTGGTCGGATACGCGGGGATCACGGTCGCGTAACGGTCGCCCGGACTCTCGGCTCGCGGTTTCGGGACCCTCAGTCCGCAGCCTCGATCAACCGTTCCTTCAGGCGCGTGGCCATCGTCTTGGCGTAGTTGACCAGGCCGGAGGCGGATTCGATCCGCTCCAGCACGGGTACCAGGCGGTCCGGATCCGGCAACCGGCCGGAGTCGGCTTCCCGCTCGATCACCTCCAGGCGCTCCGGCACGCCCAGGCGATCGAACTCGAGCGCCAGCTCGAGGCCGAACACGAGCATTTCCTGCGAGATCATGCGTTCGAAGAACGTCGACAGCTCGCGCGCCGCCTCGATCTCCGAGTAGTTGAAAGCCGCTTCTCTGCGGCCCCAGGAACCCTCGGCGACGATGGTCTTCGTCCCCATGTTCGCCACCCTGCGGCCGGACTCGTAACGGTCGGCTTCAGCCAGGTTGTCGGTGGCCCGGAGCAACTCGCGGAAACGTTCCAGTCCCCGCGTCGAGAACGCGAACGGCGCTTCCACCGGGTCCGCGCCGGACACCGTGAACCGGAACACGCCCCGCCCGTCGGCGTCCAGCTCGAAGCACTGGTCCTCGTACTCTCCGCCCGGGCTCTCCTTGCAGAAGCTGAAGCGTTCCAGGGCCGGCTGCTGAAGAAACGCGGCGGCCGCCAACACCAGGACCGCGTTCATGGCGCGGCCGTGGCCTCGGCGTACCGGCGGCTCTGGGCGTGGCAGATCGCGACGGCCAGGGCGTCGGACGCGTCGAAAGGAGCCGGCGCCTCGGCAAGTTCCAGAATGGACTGGACCATTCGCTGGACCTGGGCCTTCTCGGCGCGGCCATATCCGGTGACGGCGCTCTTGACCTGCAATGCGGTGTACTCGAAGACGGGAACCGCCGCCTCGGCCGCCGCCAGCACCGAGACCCCGCGAGCGTGGCCCAGCTTCAGGGCCGACTGGGCGTTGGCCGCGTGGAAGATACTCTCGAACACCGCCGCCTCCGGCGCGTAATTCCGGATGACGTCCCGAAGCGCGTCGTGAATGAACAGGAGCCGCGCCGCCAGCGGCGCGCCGCCCGGCGGGCGCACCACGCCGTAGTCCACGAGACGGCAACTGGAGTCCCGGGCTTCGATCACGCCGTATCCCGTGACCCGCGAACCGCAATCGACTCCCAGGATCGTCATCGTTCCGGAAGGTTCCCCGGGGGCGGCGTCAGACGGCGTCGGCCAACTCGGATTCCTCGATATCGAAGTTGGCGTGGACGTTCTGGACATCGTCAT
Organism: Acidobacteriota bacterium; assembly: GCA_022821265.1. Classification (GTDB taxonomy): domain Bacteria; phylum Acidobacteriota; class Terriglobia; order 20CM-2-55-15; family 20CM-2-55-15; genus JAJEDW01. The sequence goes on along the minus strand of JAJEDW010000076.1, from coordinate 11,833 downwards.
GGTCATCCAGCAGGTCCATCAGCTTGATCATTTGCCGGGCGGCGGCGCCTTCGAGCTTCACGTAGCTCTGAGGCACCATCGACAGCTCGGCGCGGACCGGCTCCATTCCGTTCTTCCTGAGTTCTTCGAGGGCCGCATCGAACGATTCCGGCGCCGTCAGGATTTCGTAGTTGCCGTCCTGGACCGAGAAGTCGTCGGCTCCCGCCTCCAGCGCCAGCGTCATCGCCGCGTCCTCGTCCAGGCCCGACTGCGGCGCCAGGATGCAGCCCCGCTTGTCGAACATCCAGGCGACGCAGCCGTTCTCGCCGAGGTTCCCGCCGTACTTGTCGAACAGGTGACGCAGCTCGCTGACGGTGCGGTTCCGGTTGTCGGTCAGGCACTCCACCATCAGCGCGACGCCGCCGGGACCGTAGCCCTCGTAGGTGATCTCCTCGATCGACATCCCTTCCAACTCGCCGGTCCCCTTCATGACGGCGCGCCGGATGTTGTCCGACGGCATGTTGAGCGCCTTCGCCGCGGCCACGGCCGTCCGCAGGCGCGGGTTGGCGGCCTCGTCGCCCCCGCCCAGCCGGGCGGCGACGGTGATTTCCTTGATGACCTTGGTGAACGCCTTGCCGCGCTTGGCGTCCGTGGCCGCCTTCTTGTGCTTGATGCTGTGCCACTTCGAATGGCCGGACATGACCGCTCCTCGCCCCGAGACGGAATCAGTTTAGCATAGGGCCGCCGGCCCGACCGGGGCCGGCGCGGACCGTGCGGAGTCCGGGCCGGAGCCCGAATTCCCGGAAGCGCCGAGCCACTTCACAGCAAGGAATTCGGGCCCCCGTCCGACGTCTCCTAGGGATCGTCTCGATAGGTGCTGACGGGCGGAAGATGCGCCCCCGTGAGGTCGTCCGGCAAGGGGTCGCCGGCCACGACGGGCATCCGGAGCGTGCCGACGCCTTCGATCGTCGCTTCGATGACCTCTCCAGGTTGCAGGAATCCGCTCCGCGTGCCCTCGGCGAAGGCGCCCGTCGAGGTGCCGCCCGAGGTGCCGCTGTTCAGCACATCGCCCGGAAACAGGGTGATGATCGACGAGCCGTACTCGATCAGCTCCCACAGGGAGTGGATCATGTCGCCGGCCCTGGCTTCCTGCACGGTCACTCCGTCGATGGTCAACTGCTGGTGCAGGCGTTCCATCGGATCGCCGTAGAACTCCTTCGGCACGATCCAGGGTCCCATGGGCGCGAAGGTGTCGTGTCCCTTGCCGACGAACCAGTCCGAGCCCTGGCCGTAGCCGCCGGGGGGACGCCCGCCGCGGTCCGAGACGTCGATGGAGACCAGGTAGCCGAAGACGTAGTCCTCGGCGTCGGCGGCCGAAACGTAGCTGGCGGGCCGGCCGATGACGGTGCCGAATTCCACCTCCCAATCGATCCGGTCGCGTCCGGCGGGAATCACGATCGATTGGCCGCTGCCGATGACGGCGCCCCGCGACGGTTTGAGGAACAGATAGGGAACGCCGCGGTTTTCGCGCCGCTGGCGGTTGCTTTCGGCCAGTTCCTCCTCGTTGCAGCCCTCGCACGCATGGCTGTAGAAGTTGACGGCCGCGTTCAGGATCTTGCCCGGGTAGCGGATCGGGGCGAGGATCTGAACGGTTTCCGCGTCATGAATGAACGAGGGCCGTGGGTCCGCATCCAGTTGCCCGCTCGCCACGAGGTGGTTGACGATTTCGTAGAGCCGGTATTTCAGGCCGTACTCGTAGATGCCGATGAGCTGGAGCATGTCGTCGGGCATGGCCATTTCGGCGTAGACCGGGTTCATCTGCAGATTCCGGTTGGCGTTGCCGAGCTCGACGACGAGCTGCTCCCTGAGCACGAGTCCCAGGGTCTCTTGCCCATCGATTTCGAAGGTACCGACCGCGAACGGTTCCGCGCTTTGCGTCGCCTGGGCGGAAACCGTTGCGGTTGCCGGCGCCAGAGCGAAGGTACCGGCCAGAATTGTGGCAGTCAAACGCATGGACACTCCTCCTCCGATCGGACGTCGGGTCCGGATCGGACTCACGGGCAAAAATGTTGAACACCGGGAACACTAGTGACGTGGATTCGATGATGTCAAGCTCTATAGGCTTGGATCCGCGAGACTCGGGCATGGCGACGCGTGTCGTGGGCGAACGGATCGCGACCGTATCCGGTTTTCGGGCAGGGGCGGCTCTCGCCGGAATCGCTTGACTTGCCGTGCGCCGGGCAAAACAATGGCGGTCCGATCCGTCACGGCGCGATCTGCGCCAAGGAGAACGGCCATGAGAGGCTTTTCGGCGCGCACTGGAATGGTGTCCACGGGTGTTGCCCTTGTTGTTGCGGCGACCTTGGACGCGCAGGACGTGGGGCGCATTTTCGTGGACCAGTATCAACCGTTGCGTTCCGAGTTGATGATCGCCGACGTGGACGGGAGTAACCCGCGGAAGCTGGTCGCGGGCGCCGAGTTGGACTACAACGCCTCGTTTTCGCACGATGGCCGGTGGGTCGTGTTCACCTCGGAGCGGAACGGGTCCGCGGACATCTACAGGATCCGCGCGGACGGGACCGGCCTGGAAAGGCTGACCGATTCCCCGGCCTTCGACGATCAGGCGGCGCTGTCGCCGGACAATCGGTCCGTGGCCTTCGTTTCCAGCCGGGACGCGGGCTCGACGGATATCTACGTCATGGACCTGGAAAGCCGCCGGGTTCGAAACCTGACGAATGCCGCGGGCGGGGATTTTCGCCCGAGCTGGTCTCCGGACGGGCAGACGATCGCCTTCACCTCGGACCGGGGCACCGGGCAGCCTCACCAGGGCTATCCGGGTCCGGCAGGCAAATGGGAACACGTGCAATGGGCCAGCATCTACCTGATCGGGGTGGATGGCGCCGGACTGCGCAAGCTGACATCGGACCCGGAAACGAGCGCGGGATCGCCGAGCTGGTCCGCCGACGGCAGCCGCATCGTGTTCTACGAGATGCCCGTGGTGGAGACTTTCGGAGCGCATTTCGGCCGGGGGGCGTCCACGATCGTCTCGATGGACGTGGCCACGGGCGAGCGCACCGTCCACGCCTCCGGTCCGGGATTGAAAGTGTCGCCGCAGTTCCTCGCACCGGACCGCGTCGGGTACTGGGTCAAGACTCGGGGAGCCGGAACGCTCGCGTTCACCGGCGGCGAGGCGGCGTCGCCCCGGGACCTGGCCAATCCCTCGTGGTCGCCGGACGGCGCGCAGGTCGTCTATCAGTCCGGGCAGTTGGAAACCATGCACCATTACACGATCACGCCAGGCAAGAGACTGCTCGGCACGGTCGAGGATCCCGGTTTCGAACTCGTTCACGCCAGCGGCTGGCCGGCGATCTCACCGGACGGCCGGACGCTCGTCGTCAGCGAGCGATCGCCCAGCAGCGACCGCATGGCGCTGGTGATGTGGGATGCCGACGGCACCAACCCGCGACGGGTCTACCAGGACGACGTCACCGTGATGGGGCTGGAGTGGACGCGCGACGGCGAGTGGCTGGCGTTCGGGGCCGGCGGCTTCTTCGGCCAGCGCACAAGCCAACCGGCGCAAATCTGGAGAATCCGGTCGGACGGCTCCGAACCCCACGCGGTGACCGATGAACCGGGCAACGCCGGCTTCCCGAGCGTGTCGCCCGATGGAACGCGGATCGTGTTCCGGTACTGGACCGACAACGAGGCGGGCGAAGGCCTGCGGATCGTCGACGTCGCCACCGGCGAGTCCAGCGTTCTCACCACCGACTACGATACGCTGCCGCAGTGGTCCCCGAAAGGCGATCAGATCATGTTCACCCGGTACGCCCCGGATGCGCGCTACCCGTATGACGAGTTCGACATCTGGACCATCCGTCCCGACGGGACCGGTCTGAAGCGGCTGACCGACGCCGAAGGCAACGACGCGCATTCCCACTGGTCGCCCGACGGCGAACACATCCTGTGGAGCAGTTCCCGCTTCGGCTACAAGGACGAGTCCCCGCTGACGATCAACCAGCCGCAGCCCTACGCCGAGCTGTTCATCATGGATGCCGACGGTTCGAACCAGCGGCCGTTGACCGACAATCAGTACGAGGAAGGCACGCCGGCCTGGATTCCCGCCGGGATCGTCAGACGGTAGGGAATGCCGGTGTTCATCAGACGGCGGGCGGTGTGGTCCATTCTTGTCGCGATGACGGCGGGTTGCGGCGCGCAAGACGAAGACCCGGCGTCGACGGCCGGACCCGGCCAGGCGCGGCCGAACATCCTTCTGATCCTCGCCGACGACATGGGGTACACGGATCTGGGATCGTTCGGCGGCGAGATCGCGACCCCCAACCTCGACCGTCTGGCCTTCGAGGGCGTCCGATTCACCAACTTCCACGTCGGGCCAAGCTGTGCGCCCACTCGAGGCATGCTGATGTCCGGCACGACGACCGTCGAAGCCGGCGTCCTCGGGCTCGACGACCCGCCTCTCCCGGAGGTGGCTCTGCTCCCGGAACGCATCCGGGCTCTGGGTTACCACACCTACATGGCGGGCAAGTGGAACCTCGGGATCGAGGTCCAGGACAGTCCCTCGCGCCGCGGTTTCGAGTCGACCTACGCGCTGGTGAGGGCGGGAGACAGTCATCTGGGCCCGAGCAACTTTCCTCCGACGGCGGTGGCCTATCGCGAGAACGGCGAACGCAGGGACCCGCCGGAGGGTTGGTACTCCACGAGGCTGTACACCGACAAGCTCATCGAGCAGATCGAGCGGAACGCGGGCGACGGCGTTCCTTGGTTCGGTTATCTTGCGCTGACCGCCCCGCACTGGCCGCTGCAGGTCCCGGAGGACTGGATCGACCGATATCGCGGCCGCTACGACGCGGGATACGACGTCCTGCGCGAAAACCGGGTGAGCCGAGCGGCGGAGTTGGGCGTCCTGCCCGAGGGCCTGGGTCTCGAGAACTACGTCAGCAGCGCGGCGCGCTGGGACACGCTGGACGACGCGGAGAAGCGCATGTCGGCCCGGACCATGGAGATCTACGCCGCCATGGTCGAGAACATGGACTTCCACGCGGGCCGGCTGATCGATTACCTGGAGGAGTCCGGCGCGCTGGATGACACGGTGATCGTCTTCATGTCGGACAACGGCGCGGCCGGAGGGGAACGGGACCCCAATCCCCAAACGATCCCGCGGGGCGTGGAGGACAACAGCCTGGCCAACGTGGGCCGTTCGGATTCCTTCGTCGGTTACGGGCAGGGTTGGGCCGAAGCGGCGATGGCCCCCTACCGGGATACCAAGAGTTCCCTGCACTCGGGGGGGACGTTGTCGTCGGCCATCGTGCGCCACCCGTCGGTCGCGGGGCCGGGCGGCCTGGACCGCACGTACCTCACCGTCATGGACGTGCTCCCGACCTTCGTCGAAATCGCGGGAGGGGACCCTCCCGGCCCCGTTTTCGAGGGTCGCAACGTCGTGCCGGTGCGGGGCCGCTCCTTCTGGGGGCGCGTCGAGGGCGACACGGCGCCGGTGCACGCGGAGGCCGTGCCGTTGTTGACCGCGCGGCGCCGCGCCCTGGTGCGGTGGCCGTGGAAGATCATCGACGGGCCGCCGGTGGGTGGGCCGGACGGCGCCGCGCCCACGGAATGGATGTTGTTCAACCTGGCCGACGATCCGGGCGAAACCACGGACCTGTCAGACGCGTATCCGGAAATCGAGTCGGAGTTGACGGCGCTCTTGCCCTAGCCTGCTCCGGCGTCGGCCGGGTCTCAGTTGTCGGGTTCCTCAGCCTCCGGCGCGTCCACCTCGACTTCCTCGCCGAAGGTCAGCGACACGTCGGCCTCGAATCGCTGGTAGTCCTCGTAGCGGATGACTTCGCGGATGCGCACGGGTCCGGTCCGGAACTCGAGCGTGTCGAGCGCGCGCGTGTAGGTCGGGAACCAGTACACGCCGTCGATCTGCTCGCGATAGGTCTCGAAACGCGGGAACAGGTTGTCCTGGTCTCCGTCACGGATGTCCGGGACGGTCTTCCCGAACGTCTTCACGATCTGGAGATCGAGATCGTCCACCCAGATCCGGCCTTCGAAGTAGAGCTCGTCGTCCTCCATCACCCGGGGTCCGACCTCGAAGACGTAACAGTCGATCTCGTCGATCTGCTGCTTGCCGACGTATTCGATGTCGTAGAGATGGACCTCCGCTTCGGTCATCACGAACGGCTGGATCGACTCGTACCGCTCCAGGTCCTGGGGCGTCAACTGGATCCGGTCCAGCGTGTTCGGCGGTGCGAAGACGATCCGCTCGGTCCGTGTCCGGCCGTTGTCCTCGAACAGGATCTCGCTCACCATCCGGTACTCGCCGCCGACGCGATCGTCCGCGTCCAGCTCGTGAACCGTGATGTCCTGCCGGTACGTGTAGTTGGCCCGGGCCCGGGCGAACTCGGTCTCCTTGGCGACGAACTGGTCGATAATCTGCTCGACCGGTATCGGCGGCGGTTCGTCCCGGAGCTCGCCCTCCTGGGCCCAACCATCGGTGACGGAGACGGCCGGGACGAGAAACACGATGGGAAGCCAACGGGCTATTCGGTTCGAAGTCATGATGCGCTCCACGGTCGGGTCTGTTGATTTTAACCGATACGAGCCCGTACGCTGCTGTCGCCATGCCCGAATATGTTTCGACGATGATCCGGCGGGAAGGTTGGGCGGAAGCCGCGTGAACGAGCCACGGGAGACGGATGGTCGCGGGGAGTCCCGGCAACGGGCCGCCGGCATGACGGTGCCGTTCTTCGATCTGGGGCGTCAGACCCGGCGGTTGAGGGACGACCTGTCCCGGGCGCTGATGGACGTGGTGGACTCCAACCGGTTCGTCCTGGGCGCGGTCGTCGACGACGCGGAACGGAAGGTCGCCGCCTCGCTCGACGTGAAGCACGCCGTCGGCGTCGCGTCCGGGTCCGACGCGCTCCTGCTCTCGCTGATGGCGGCAGGGATCGGGCCCGGCGACGAGGTGATCGTCCCGGCGTTCTCCTTCTTCTCGACCGCGTCGTCGCCGCTGCGGCTCGGGGCCCGCGTCGTCTTCGCCGACATCGACGTCGACACCTTCCAGGTGGATCCCGACGACCTGCGCCGCCGGATCACGTCCGGGACGCGGGCCGTCGTCGTGGCGCATCTCTACGGCGACTGTGCGGACATGCGCCGTATCCGGGCCATCGCCGACGAATACGGCGTGCCGGTCATCGAAGACGCCGCGCAGGCGTTCGGCGCCCGTCACCGGGGGCGGTGCGCGGGGACGATGGGCTTCTCCGGGTGCCTCTCGTTCTATCCCACCAAGAACCTGGCGGCGATCGGCGACGCCGGCATGGTGGTGACCGGAGACGACGCCGTGGCGCGCCGCCTGCGGCTGCTGCGCGTCCACGGCGACGGGGGCGGTTACCGTCACGCGATCCTGGGCGTCAACAGCCGGCTGGACGCGATCCAGGCCGCCGCCCTCCGCGTGCGCCTGCCGCATGTCGAGGAATGGAACGCGCGGCGCCGGGCGATCGCCGATCGGTATCGAACGGGCCTGGACGGGATCGTGGGCGTTCCCGCGCCGAGCGCGTTCAACCGGCCCGTGTATCACCAGTTCGTGATCCGCGCTTCCGACCGGGACGGGCTGGCCGCTCATCTCCGCGATCACGGGGTCGGGACGCGCATCTACTACCCGGTCCCGCTCCACTTGCAGGAAGGGCTGGCGCCGATGACGGGCCGTCCCGGAGACTGTCCCGCGGCCGAGGAGGCCGCCCGGACGTGCCTGGCGCTACCGATCTTCCCCGAGCTCCGCGACGCGGAGGTGGACTACGTCATCGAACGCGTCCGCGAGTTCCGCCGTGGCCGTCCGGCCGGGTAAGGCGTGCGAGTTCGTCCCCGGCATTCGTCTTTTCGGCCTCCCCAGGCGTCCTTGAACCGCGAGGGCGCAATGAAGGTCACTGTCCGCCGCACATCCGGCATCTCCCTGATCGAGACGCTCGTCGTCGTGGCCCTCGTCGCGCTGGCCGCGGCGTTCGTCGGCCCGTCGATCGGCGCGGGGCTCGAGAACATGACGCTGCGTTCGACCGGACGGCAGATCGTCTCCGTGTTGCGGCGAACGCAGGCGGACGCGCGCATGCGGCAGGAATCCCTGGCCGTGCGCGTCGAAGACGGGGAGGCGGTTCTCATCGGCGCCGGGTCCTCGCGTCGGACGGCGCTGGATGCCTCGATCCGCATCGGTGACGGGGCCCCGGTGACTTACCTGCTGCTCGGCTCCGGGCAGATCGTCGGGCCGGAACGCCTGGAACTGGAGAACCGGCGCGGCCGCCGGGGCGTCGTCGAACTGGGGCCGGCGCCGGGCGCGATCCGCTTCGTCGAGGAGGCGCCGTGAAGCGCGTCGAGGGCGGGTTCACGTTGATCGAAGTCCTCGTGGCGACGACGATCCTCGGATTGACCCTCACCGCGATCTTCGCGCAGATGTCGGTATCGCTCCGGGGCATTTCCCGCGTCGAAGCCGCCCATGTGCTCACCCGCCATGCGCGGTCCAAGCTGGCCGAGGTGAAGCTGGTCGAGGCGTTGCCCGCCGATCAGGAGGCGGCGGGCCGATTCGCGGACGGGGCGGAGTGGCGTGTCCAGACATCGTTCTTCGCCGGCGACCGCGAGTCGGTGTCCGAGCACATCGTCCGGGTTTCCGTCACGGTCCGCGGCGACGGCGCCGAGATGACGTTCCACACCTACCGTTTTCAGGAAGCCCCGCCGCCGGAAGGCGCGCGGTTGGCCGACCAGCTCGATGCCGTCGCCCTCGACTGAATCCCGGCGTGGTTTCACGCTGATCGAGGTGGTGGTCGCCTTCGCCATCGTGGCGCTCGTGACCGTGGGCGCGTTCTCGGCGCTGGGTGTCGGGATCGCGGCCTGGACGCGGGGCAACGCGGCCGTCGACCGGTTGCGGGATCGCCACACGGCCGTGCGTCTTGCCCGGGAGCAACTCCAGGCGGCCTTGCCGCTCGTCGGCGCCGGCGGCGTCCTCGCGTTCTCCGGCGCCCCGGACCGGATCGACTTCGTGAGCGCAACCAGCATCGCCGACGGTCCGTCGTCGATACCGCGGTGGATTCGCTGGAACTGGGAACCGTCGGTTGGGCCGGATCGCGGCGGGGCGCTCGAAGTGTCCGAACACCGCATCCTCTCGCCCGAGAACGTCCCGGAAACCGATCCCTACTGGACGGGGCGGCTCTTCGCGGCCGGCGGCGTCGAGTTTCGGTACTTCCAGGACGGGTCCGGGGGCCTGGAACGCGGCTGGGTGGAACGATGGGATCCGCGGGACGGGTTGCCCGCCGCCGTCGCGATTCGCTTCGCCGCGCCGGATGGCGACGAGATCGTGGCGCTGGAGTCCTTTCGAGCCACCCGGGAAGGGGCCCGCCTGCAATGAACCGCCGGGCCAGCGATATCCGGCGCGCCGATTCGGGCATGGTCCTGATCGTCGTCCTGTGGGTCGTGGCCATGGCCTCGCTCATCGGCCTGACGCTGGCGTCTTCGGTCGGGTCGGAGGCGCGGGTGGCGATCGCGGAACGCCAGAGCCTCTCGGCGGAGCTTCTGGCCGAATCCGGCGTCGAGTTCGCCCGGTACCTCGTGGTCGACGACGGCTGGCGGGTGGCGGACGCGACGCTGGGGACCGCCGCGGTCACCCCCGTCTTGCCGGACTTCCATTACCGGATCGAGATCCCGGAGGGTCAGGTGGACCTGTACCTGGAGGGGGACGACGGGAAGATCAACCTCTCGACGGCGCCGCTTCCACTCCTGGAACGCTTCTTCGAGCGCTGGACGGGGGATGCGGACACCGGCGGCCGCGTCGCGGCGGCCGTGGGGGACTGGCGCGACGTCGACGACCAGCTGTCGCTGCGCGGGGCGGAATCGTTCAGCTACGCATCCCAGGGCTATGCCGCACGCAACGCCCGGCTGGGGGCCGCCGATCCGCTCCTGATTCGCGGCCTGACGCGCGGAGACTTCATCGACCGACTCGTCGACGAGGCGGGCTCCGTGACATTGCGGCCCGGGCTGGACGCTTTCGTGACGACGGACGACGGCGGCCCGGGCATCGATCCCAACCTGGCGCCGCGCCGGGCCCTTTCGGCCGTCCCCGGAATGACCCAGCGGCTCGTCGATCGCATCGTCGCCGAGAGGCGCGAACGGCGGATCGCCGGACCGGAAGACATGGCCCGGCTGGCCGGCGGCCCGCTGCCTCCCGCGGTGTTGGACTACATGGAGTTCGGCCAGCCGGACAGTCCCGCGATCCTTTCCGTCGCCCGGACCCCGGACGGCGTCCGGCGCGCCGTCCGCCAGAAGTTCCTGTTCAGAATCGAGGAGGACTTGATTCTGGGCCTCCTCGTCCTTCGCCGAGTGGAGGCCTGGCTGGAGCGCGACGCCCTGCCGGAATTCGCGGGTCCTTGACCGGGCCGGCCCCTAAAGACCAGCGGCCACCAGGTCGTGCAGGTGGATCATGCCGACCGGGCGGCCGTCGTTGTCCACCACCGGCAGCACCGCGGTGGGCTTGCTCCGGTTGCGCATTCTCTCCAGGGCCGTGACCGCGCGTTCGTTCTCGTCGATCGTATCCGGCGCCGGGTTCATCAGCTCGGGAATCGTCAGGTCCAGCAGGTTGCGGTCCGAGGCCAGCGCGCGGCGGACGTCGTAGTCGGTGACCAGGCCCAACAGCTCGCCCGAGGCGCCGGCGATCGAGATCGCTCCGACCTCGAACGCCGTGATCCGCGCCAGCATCTCGCGAACGCTGCTGTCGACTGGAATGACCGGATTCCCGGCCCCCTTGCGCATGACGTCCCCTACCTTCAGCAGCAACCGCTTCCCCAGTTGCCCGCCGGGGTGGTGACGCGCGAAGTCTTCCTCCGAGACGTTCTTGAGCTTCATCAGGGCGACCGCGATGCCGTCGCCGACGGCGAGCGCGATCGTGGTGCTGGTGGTCGGGGTCAGGTTGAGCGGACAGGCCTCGCGCGAGGCCGGGAGCGTGAGGACGATCTCGGACAGCGCCGCCATCGACGAGTCCGGATTCGACGTCATCGATACGACGCGGGCCCCGTTGGCCCGAACCGCCCGGACGAGCGCGTTCAGCTCCGAGGTCTCGCCGCTCTTGCCGATGGCGATGACGACGTCGCCGTTTCCGATCATGCCCACGTCGCCGTGCAGCCCGTCGCCGCCGTGCAGGAACACCGCCGGCGTGCCCGTGCTCCGGAACGTCGCCGCGATCTTCTGGGCGATGATGCCGGACTTCCCGATGCCGGTCACGAAGACCTGACCGTCGGTGTTCGCGATGAGCTCGACCGCCTCGGCGAAGCGCCCGGATATCCGGTCGCGGACCTCCCGAAGGCCTTCGATCTCGATGTCGACGACGTCGACGATTTCCTTGATGATGTCCACGCCGCGTCGACTCCTTCGCGTCCGCGTCGCCGTCCGGAAGTCAGTCGTTCAGAAACGCCTCGACTTCTTCCAGCTTGGATTGCAGCTCCGCGGTCACGGCCGCCGCGGCGTCGAAGTCGCGAATGACGCGGGGAGTGATCAACAGGATCAACTCCGAGCGCGTCGTCTGTTCGCGCGTGTTCCCGAACAGGAGGCCCAGCCCGGGTATGCTGCCCAGCACCGGGACCCGGTTGCGGCCGTATTCCAGGGTTTCGCGAATGAACCCGCCCAGCGCGATCGTCTGCCCGTCCTGGACCACGATCGTCGAAGTGACGCTGGATTTTCCGATGACCGGCGCCACGATGCCGGACGTGTTGTTTGCGCCCGCCTGGCTGATCTCCTGACTGATTTCAAGCGTCACCATGCCGCTGTCGTTGATCTGCGGTCGAACGTTGAGCAGCACGCCCGTGTCCCG
>JAJEDW010000031.1 GCA_022821265.1 Acidobacteriota bacterium | reverse complement strand
CCGGCCCGAAGATCTCCTCCACGTAGGCGGGCGCCGACGTCGACACTTCGGCCAGGACCGTCGGCCGGTAGAACAGCCGGTCGTAGGTCCCGCCCGCCGCCAGCCGGGCGCCGCCGTCGACGCTCGCCGTGACCAGCCCGTGAATCCGGTCGCGCTGCCCGTCGTCGATGACGGGCCCGAGCGCCACCTGTTCGGTGGCCGGGTTGCCCACCGTCAGCCGGTCCGCGTGCTCCACCATCATCGCCGTGTAATCGGCGGCGATGCCGGAGTGCACCAGGTGACGGCTGGCCGACATGCACACCTGCCCCTGGTGGAAGAACGAGCCGAAGGACCCGGCCGGTATGGCCCGTTCCAGGTCCGCGTCATCCAGCACGACGAACGCGGAGTTGCCGCCCAACTCCAGGTGGACGCGCTTGAGATGCTCTGCGGCCAGCTTCGCGACGGCGCGCCCGGCGCGGGTGGAGCCGGTGAAGACGAGGGCGCCCACCGCGGGGTCGCTGATGATGGCCTGGCCCACGTCGACGCCTCCCGGAAGCACGGAGAGGACTCCCGCCGGCAGCCCCGCCTCCTCGAAGACGCGCGCCACGGCCACGCCGCCCGAGACGGACGTCCGGGGGTCGGGCTTCAGCAGGACGGCGTTGCCCAGCGCCAGCGCCGGCGCGACGTAGCGGATGGCCAGCACCAGGGGCACGTTGAACGGCGCGATCACGCCGACGACGCCCACGGGCAGCCGGCGGGTCATGCTCATGCGTTCCTGGGACGACCGGATCAGCTCGCCGTAAGGGTGGTGTGTCAGCGCCGCGGCCGCGTTCGACAGGCCTTCGGCCATGTGCGTCTCGAATCCCGCCTTGGGCGGCGTCGAACCCGCCTCCCGGACGATCCAGTCCGAGATCTCGCCGGCGTGCTCGGTGAACAGGTTCGCGGCCTTCAACAGGATCGCCGCGCGTTGGTCGTAGGGCGTCCGCGCCCACTCGGCCTGGGCTTCGGCGGCGCGGGCCGCCGCCCGGCGCACATCGTCGGGCGTGGCCATACCGAGCGCGCCCAGGTCTCCGCCGGTCGCGGGCTCGCGCACCGTGTACTCGCCGCCGCTTCCGGCGACCCAGTCGTTCACGAAAATCTTTCCGGTCCATCGCTTGGCATCGAGCAGGCTCATGTATGACTCTCCGTTTGGATTGGATCTCCGGCACATTATGTAGAATTGGAGTCCGTTTTCAAGCGCGGGCTGCTCCAGGAGGCGCCATGCTTCGGCTCGTTCCGACCATCCTCTTGCCAATCGTGTCCCTGACCCCGGCTCTCGCCCAGGGGCCCAACGCCGGACTGCCGCCGTTGCCTCTGGATGAGGACACCTACGTGTTCGATACCGCCGAGGCCGGACGCGTTCGCGTGGTCGTCGTGACGCGCGAGTTGGAAAACCCGTGGAGTCTGGCGTTCCTGCCCGACGGCGCCATGCTGGTGACCGAACGTCCGGGACGGCTGCGGATTCTGCGGGACGGCGTCCTCGATCCGGAGCCGATCGCCGGCCTGACGGACGTCTACACCGGGGGCGGGGGCGGCCTGCTCGAGGTGGCGCTCGATCCCGGGTTCGCGGAGAACGAACGAATCTACTGGACCTATACCAAGGAGCTTCCGGACGACGACCACACGGCAGCGCTCGCCCGGGGACGGCTCCAGGGAACCACGCTCGTGGACGTGGAGGAGATCTTCGAGGCGCGGACCGGCGTGGGCGGACCGCCGGCCGGAGCGCCGATCCTGTTCGGACCCGACGGGATGCTCTACATGGGCGTCGGCGGCGCCAACGACGACATCGCGCAGCGGACGGACAACCACCAGGGCAAGATCCTCCGGCTGACGGGCGACGGCGAGCCAGGGCCGGACAACCCGTTCATCGGACAGGCGGCCCATCTCCCGGAGATCTTCACCTACGGGCATCGCAACATGCTGGGACTCGCCCTCCATCCCGAAACCGGCGCCGTCTGGGAGAACGAGAACGGCCCCCAGGGAGGCGACGAGGTCAACGTCCTCGAGCCCGGCGCCAACTACGGATGGCCGATCGTGAGCTTCGGACGGGAGTACGCCGGGCCACGCGTCTCCGAACGCACGTTCGCCGAGGGCATGGTGGGGCCCGTGGTCGTCTGGGTGCCGTCGATCGCGGCCTCGGGCATGACCTTCTACACCGGGGACGCGTTCCCGGAATGGCAAGGCAACCTGCTGGTCGGGGGTCTCCAGTTCGGACGCATCCCCGGAACGGGGCAGCTTCACCGGATCGTATTCAACGAGAACTGGGAGGAGATCCGGCGGGAGGCGTTGCTGATGGAGTTGCGCCAGCGGATCCGCAACGTCGAGCAGGGACCCGACGGCCGGGTCTACCTGGTGACCGACGAGGACGACGGGGCCGTGCTTCGGATCGAACCGGAATGAGAGAGAGTGGCGTCGCCATACTTGCAAAAGTTGGTCTTGCCGCACTGACGCGGACCGGTCAATGCGACCGCCGGATGAACGCGAAACGCCGACTGTATCCTGGAAGTAAACTGGGGCCGGTCGATCAACATGCACAGTAATGTTCCTTGAAAATCCATAAATCACATAACGATTTTCAAGGATAATTCGGACGCGCCGAAACGGTCACGGCCCATCCCGTCCGCCGGTGGTTCCGCCCCCACGGAAGATGCGCCGGTCCAGTGCATGATCGAACGCGCCGACGTTCTCGACAGCGGCGTCATCCTGTCGGATCCGCTTCCGGCGGAGGTTCGCCAGCCGGCCATCGACGTCCGGCTCCCGCAGCCACGCCGACCAGTCGGCGAGCGCTCCCTGAAGCGGTGTCGACGGCGAGATCAAGGGGTCACGGGCGCGCCGCCCGCAGTGGAAGCCGGCGCTCGACCACCGATAGTCCTCGGCGCGCTCGACCATGCCGGCGCGGACGGGATTGCGCTCGACGTAGCGGACGACATCCCAGAGGTAGCGCGTCCCGACTGGAGACGCGTAGAACCGCGGGTGCCACAGCGGCCCGGTCGGCCCGTGCCGGACGTCGAACGCGTCCGCGTAGCCGGCCAGGCACGGGTCGATGGCTTGAGCGATCGACGCGGCGTCGTCGGGCAGGGCGACCAGGTGCACGTGGTTGCGCATCAGCACGTACGCCCAGACGTGCAGGCCGGCCGCTTTCGACGCCGCAGCCATCCGGTCGATGAAATCTCGGCGATCGTCGTCGTCGTTGAAGACGTCGCGCTTCCGGCGCCCGCGCTGCACGATGTGGTGCGGGCGTCCGGGGAACACGGCCCGGCCGCGTCGAGGCATGGGTGGAGTCCTGCGGAACGGGGTTCCGCGGAACGGAACGGGCGCAACTATTCTACGACGGAACGATCACGCGGCCGAATGCCCGAGGGCGGCCGCCTATACGCCGGCCGCCCTCAACGCGGCCAGGACGCGGGCGTCCCGGAACGGCGCGCGCCGCATCCGCACGCCGGTGGCGTCGTGGATGGCGTTGGCCACGGCGGCGATCGCGGGCTTGAGCGCGGCCTCGCCGGCGCCGTAGTGAGGCAGATCGGGGCGATCCGGGTTCGGATCGCCGTTGACGAAGACCACGTCCACCCGTTCGGGCGCGTCGGAATGGCGCAGCGTGGGATGCGTGATCCAGTCCACGCTGGTGACCTTCTCCGTGTCGAACTGCACTTCCTCGAGCAGCGCGCGGCTCAACCCGTGGAGCACGTTGCCCTCGAGCGTGTTGCGCAACCCGTCGGGATTGATGACCAGCCCGCAGTCGTGCGCACACACGAACCGCTTGACCCACACGTGTCCCGTCTCGCGGTTCACCTCGACCTCGGCGATCTCGGCGACCACCGTGGCGTTGCGCACGCAATAGGCGACGCCGCGCCCGGTCAGGATCTCGCCGTCCCCGATGGACCGCGGCGAGGGACGCGCGTCCCACCCGTAGGCCTCGGCGGCGGCCTCCACGACGGCGATCGAGCGCGCGCGCATGTACCGGGCGTC
>JAJEDW010000339.1 GCA_022821265.1 Acidobacteriota bacterium | reverse complement strand
CCACCCACAGCGACTCCTGCCGCCACTTCTTCCGTCCCATGCCCATATCGCGTTCTCCTCAATCCATCCTCCTCGCGATACGGTCGCATCCGGTCCGTTTCCTGGGCTACGAAATGCGAATTGCACCACAGGCTGCTAGGGCGCGGGACGCTGCGCCTGCCGTTCAGGCGGGCGCGGCGGTCCGGCGGGGCGAAGAGCTCAAGAGACCATTTTCTTGGGCTGACGCGTCGACTACCGCCTCCTTGTCCACCCGCAGCGAGGAACGCTGCGGGTCCCATATGGCGTGCGCCAAGGGGTTCCCGTGCCTTTTGGGAGACGACACGCTATTCGGCAATCCGGCATTCGCCGTAATACTGCTCGGGGCTGGAGGTGAATCCGGGCAGCGCGAAGTCCGTGTGTTCGTGCCGAGAGTGCATGGCCATCAGTCCGCCGCCCGGGCCCGCCTTCTCGAGAATCGTGGTCACGTAGAGCGGACCGTCCAGGAACGACTGGATGAAGTGCAGGTAGCCGCGCGCGTAGCGGACAATGATGTCGTAGGTGCCGAAGCCGCTGGCGATGCGCGCCGACGCCTCGTCGGCGTTGACCTCGATGAACTCGATCGTCAGGTCGGAGTCCTGGATCTCCGCTTCGGGTTGCGCGTCCCCCCAATTCCCCAGCGTCATGAGCGAAAAGGCGCAGTCGACAGTCGTCGCCGTCTCGAGCACGCCGTCCAGGGCGTCCTGCGCGGCGCCCGTGCATGGCAGCGTGAACAAGGCGATCGCGGCGGCGCCAGGGATCTTGCGGTTCCACATGGTGGCCGACTCCTTGTCCGGTGTTCCCGTCGCTTTTCGAGGGTACCGCGATTCTTTCCGGCCGCGGAGTCTTTCGTTTCTTTGACTCGGCTTGGTCGTGGAAAAAGCGCCCCTCTGCGGTAGAATGCGGGGCAACCGAACGCTTCCGTTACAAGGGGAATTCGACGATGCGGACTCCACGGACACCGATCCTGTTGTCATTGTGCGTGTTGCTGGCCGCCGGCGGCGCGATCGCCCTGGGGCAGGCGCGCGACGACGGTGTCGCGGCGGCGGCGAGAGACGGCGACATCGAAGCCGTTCACGAGATGATCGCCTCGGGCGCCGGGGTCGACACGCCCGGGCCGGACGGATCGACCGCCCTGCTGTGGGCCGCCTACCATCACGACGTCGAGATGGCCCAAGCGCTGATCGCGGCCGGCGCCGACGTGGACGCGGCGAACGCGTACGGGATCGCGCCGCTCCTGCAGGCGAGCCGGACCGGCGACGCCGCCATGGTGGGCGTGCTGCTCGACGCCGGCGCGTCGCTGGACACCGTCCAACCCGACGGGGAGACCGCGCTCATGGCGGCCGCGGGTTCGGGAAGCCTGGATGCGGTCGAACGGTTGCTGGCCGCCGGCGCCGACGTGGATGCGGTCGAGACCTACCAGGAACAGACGGCCCTGATGTGGGCCGCCGCGGAAGGCCACGCCGACGTCGTGGACGCCCTGCTCGGAGCGGGCGCCGATCCCGATCGGAAGGGCCGGCTCACGACGATCGAGGAGCGGAAGCACGCCGATCACGCGACCGGCGGGTTCACAGCGCTGCACTTCGCGGTGCGGAACGGCCATGAGGACGCTGTCCGGACGCTGATCGCGGGCGGCGCGGATCCCACCGTCACGAACGGCGACGGCGCGACGCCGACCGTCATCGCCGTCATCAACGACCGGTTCGATCTGGCCCGGACGCTGCTCGACCTGGGTGCGGATCCGGACGACGGCGCGCTCTATTTCGCCGTCGACATGCACGACGCCACCACGGACATGCGCGCGCACGACGGTTCGCGGTTGCGCGCCGACCACGACAACGCGCTGACGGCCTTCGACCTGGTCGAGCTGCTGCTCGATCGCGGCGCGGATCCGAACAAGCCGTTCGTGGGGCAGTTGCATTCCACCACCCTGTGCTGCGCTCCGCGCGTCAACAGCTCGCCGTTTTTCCGCGCGGCGACGGCCGCCGACGTCGAGGTGTTGAAGCTGATGATCTCCCACGGCGCCGACGTGGAATGGAGTCCCCTGGCGCCTGAGGCCGAGGACGGCGAGGAGACCGGTGGCCGCGGCAACGCGAACGTCGGGAGAACGCCGATCATGGTGGCCCTGAACGGGGGCCGCGGCGCTCCCTTCGCCGCCGGACCCGGGTTCACGCGGCTCGGGCCGCCGCCGTTTCGAGAAGCCTCGAACCGCGAGCCGCTCGACGCGGTCCGTGTGCTGCTGGAAGCCGGCGCCGATCCCAACGTCCCGACGCCGGACGACTCCACGCCCCTGCACATGGCGGTCGAGGCCAAGCAGGTGGCCATCATCCGGGAGCTCGTGGCCGCCGGCGCCGATCTCGATGCCGTCGACGGGGAGAACCTGACGCCGCTGCTGCTGGCCGAGCAACCGCCGCCGCCGCCGCCGGAGGGCAACAACACGGACGACCGCACCTATCGCCGGCCCCAGGATTCCCGCGAAGACGTGATCGCCGTCGTGCGCGAGCTGATGGGGCTGGGTCCGGACGACCCGGCGCCGACGCCGCCGCCGCTGCCCGAGGAGGAAACCGGCGCGGACGACGGCGAGGGCGCGGCGGAAGACTCCGGCGAGGACGCCGCGGGCGGTTCCGGTGAGGCCGACGGCGAAGCGGAAGGGAGCTCGGAGACCGACGGGGCGCGGGAGCCCGCGGCGCAATGAAACCCATCGCGCGTACGGGATTGACGGTCCTCCTCGCCTGGGCGGGCGGGAATCTCGCCGCCGCGAACGCCGCCGCGCAGTCGGCCGGCCTCGCGGAGCATCGCGCCATGCTGGACCGGTATTGCGTGGCGTGTCACAACGACCAGCGCGCGGAGCCTGGAAACAGTCCTGTCAATCTCCAGTCGGCGAGCCTGGCGGCCCCCATCGACGACGCGGCGACATGGGAACGCGTGCTCCGCAAGCTGAGCGTGCGCGCCATGCCCCCCGACGGGGCGAGCCGCCCGCCGGAGTCCGCCTACGCCGCCTTCACGGCATGGCTGGCGGGTGCGCTCGATGCGGCCTGGGCCGAGCGAAGCGCGCCCGGGCGGTATGTCGCGCACCGGTTGAACCGGACCGAGTACGAGAACGCGATTCGCGACCTGCTGGCCGTCGACGTCGACGTGACCGACCTGCTGCCCAGCGACGGCGCCGACTTCGGGTTCGACAACATCGCGGCGGCGCTTCCGACGTCGCCGCTCCTGCTGGAGCGGTACCTGGTCGCGGCGCAGCGCATCGCCACGCTCGCCGTCGGCAACCCGGAGGCCGAGACCGGGACGACCGAGTACGCCATCAACCGCAACTTCTCGCAGAGCGGACACGTGGACGGCTTGCCGCTGGGCACGCGCGGCGGAACCGTAGTGCGGCACGTGTTTCCCGCCGACGGGGAGTACGTGCTCTTCGGGC
The DNA here is from genome assembly GCA_022821265.1 of Acidobacteriota bacterium. GTDB lineage: Bacteria > Acidobacteriota > Terriglobia > 20CM-2-55-15 > 20CM-2-55-15 > JAJEDW01. The sequence continues at coordinate 1,334 of JAJEDW010000339.1, read as the reverse complement.
GTCTGGTCCGGGGCATCGAGGAGGGGTACGCCGGCGTCGAGGGCAACGACATCCCGAACACGTTCGTCATCACCGTGGACGGCGCGGAAGTGTATTCGGCCGAGATCGGCGGTCTGGAGGACCACGAGGTCCAGGGACGCGACATGAACGAGGCGCGTCCCATCATCGACGCGCGCATGACCGTTCGCGTCCCCATCACGGCGGGGCCGCACGACGTGGGATTCACGTTCCGGGAACGCAGCTTCCGGTGGCAGGACGTGTGGCAGCCCTCGCTGCGCGACAGCCAGGAAATCCACATGATCGGCGGCCTGCCGCGGCTGAAGACCGTGCACATCGAGGGGCCGTACGCGGTGACCGGCGTGAGCCCGACGCCCAGCCGGGAGCGCGTTTTCGTCTGCCGTCCGGCCTCACCGGCCGAGGAGGAGCCCTGCGCCGAGCGCATCTTCCTGAATTTGGCGCGGCGCGCCTTCCGGCGGCCGGTGGAGACGCCGGACATAGCGCCGCCGATGGAATTCTATCGACAGGCCCGCGACCAGGGCGCGGCCTTCGACGCCGGCATTCGCGCCGGCCTGACGCGCATTCTCTCCAGTCCGCGTTTCCTGTACCGGATCGAGGAGGATCCCGACGCGGTCGCTCCCGGTTCGGCGTTTCCGATCAGCGACGTCGAGCTGGCCTCGCGCCTCTCGTTCTTCCTCTGGAGCAGCATCCCCGACGAGGAGTTGCTGTCGCTGGCCGAGGCCGGCCGGCTTCGGGAACCCGGCGTGCTCGAGTCCGAAGTGCGCCGCATGATCGCGGACGACCGCACCGACGCACTCGTCGGCGACGTGGTGGGCCAGTGGCTGCAGTTGCGAGGCCTCGAAGCCCGGGTTCAGCCCGACATCCTGCTCTTTCCCGACTTCGACGACAACGTCCGGCAAGCGTTCCGCCGAGAGACCGAGATGCTGTTCGCGCACGTCCTGCGCGAAGACCGGAGCCTCCTGGAACTGCTCGACGCCGACTACACGTTCGTGAACGAGCGGCTCGCCCGCCACTACGGGATTCCGGGCGTCTACGGCTCGCGCTTCCGGAGGGTGGACGTGACCGACACCCGGCGCCACGGCCTTCTCGGCCACGGAAGCGTCCTGTCGCTGACGTCGGTGGCCAACCGGACCTCGCCGGTTTTCCGCGGCGTCTACGTCCTGAACACGTTCCTGGGTACGCCGCCGCCGCCGCCGCCGCCTAACGTGCCGGCGCTGGAGGAGAGCGACTCGGGCGGCGCCGACGCGCCGCGGACGGTGCGTGAGCAGTTGGAGGCGCACCGCCAGAATCCCGCCTGCGCGTCCTGCCACCGCACG
>JAJEDW010000160.1 GCA_022821265.1 Acidobacteriota bacterium | reverse complement strand
AACGCCGCACGCGCCAGTTCGCCGTCGGAGGGCTCGTATCCGGACACGCCGGCGCCGTCGGCGATGAAATAGGGAATGCCCACGCCGGAATCCGGCGTGTTCGGCCCCGACTGGGCGGCAAGGGCCGCGGCGCCCAGCGCGGCGGCGATGGCCGTTCCCGGGAACATCAAGCGAGCAGCTCCCCGACGGTGAAGAGCGCAAAAAAAGGATAACGCGCCCCCACGGCTTCCGTGCCGCCTTCCTCGCGGTCGACCACGCAAACGACCGCGGCCACGCGGTAACCCGCCGCCTCGACCTGTTCGCACGCCCTGAGAATGGAGCCTCCGCTGGTGCACACGTCATCGACGACCACGACGCGGTCGCCCGGCTCGCCGCTCCATCCCTCGATCCGCCGTCCCGTCCCGTGGCCCTTGACTTCCTTGCGAACGATGAAGGCGGGCATGGGCGTGTCCTCGATTGCGCTCACCGCCGCCACGGCGCCCGCGATCGGATCGGCCCCCAGCGTCGGCCCGCCGAGGGCGTCGGCTTCGATGCCGCGTTCGCGCAGTGTTCGCAGGATGAGACGCGCCGTCAGGAAGGCGCCCAGGGGATGGAGCGTCGTGACCCGGCAATCCAGGTAGTACGATCCCTTTCGGCCGGAAGTCAGCACGACCTCCCCCTTGCGGAGCGAATGCTTGCGGATCAACTGGGAAAGGGCGCCGCGGTCGTCGTCCATCGGCGGCAGTATATCACCGGCTCCGCGGGCCCCTGGACAGGCGGCGGATGGGCGGGGCCGGTGAAACGCCCCGGCGATTGTGGTACAACTGTTTCGCGCCTCCGCACGCGTTCAGCCGCCGGCGGGCGTTCTTTTTCTCGTGACAGGATGACGGAATTATGAGCGATTCGGTCCTTCTACAACGTGTCCGCAACGTCTACCGCAACCTTCCGACGCCGGCCAACTACGAGCATGCGATCCGCCGGGGCGAGGCCACGATGGCCCACCGCGGGCCTTTGGTCGTCAATACCGGGGCGCGAACCGGCCGGTCGCCGAAGGACAAGTTCATCACCACGGAGCACACCAGCGAAGAGCAGGTCTGGTGGGAAAACAACCAGCCGATCTCCGAAGAGCGCTTCGAGGCGCTGCTCAACCGAATCGAGGGTTACCTGCAGGGACGCGACGTCTACCTCCAGGACTGCTACGTCGGCGCGGATCCGGACTACCGCATACCGCTTCAGGTAATCACGGAGATGGCTTGGCAGAACCAGTTCGTGCGCAACCTGTTCCTGCGCCGCACGACGAGCGAGGACGCGTTCACGATCATCAGCCTCCCCAACTTCCACGCGATTCCGGAAATCGACGGCACGCACTCGGAAGCGTTCGTGGTGATCAACTTCAAGAAGCGCATGGTCCTGATCGCGGGCACGCACTACGCCGGCGAGATCAAGAAGTCCGCTTTCACGATCATGAACTACCTGATGCCGCAACGCGGCGTGTTCCCCATGCACTGCTCGGCCAACATCGGCCGCGACGGGAACTCGGCCATCCTGTTCGGGCTCTCGGGCACCGGCAAGACCACGCTGTCGGCCGACCCGCAACGCAAGCTGATCGGCGACGACGAACACGGCTGGAGCGATAACGGCGTCTTCAACTTCGAGGCCGGTTGCTACGCCAAGGTGATCCGGCTGGACCGCGACGCCGAGCCGGCCATCTACCGGGCCACGGAACGCTTCGGCACGATCCTGGAGAACGTGGTCGTCGACAACGTCAGCCGGCAACTGGATCTGAACGACGACGGCATCACCGAGAACACGCGGGCCGGTTACCCGATCACCTACATCAAGAACATCGAACGGAGCGGCCTCGGCGGCCATCCCTCGGACATACTGATGCTGACCGCCGACGCCTTCGGCGTCCTGCCGCCGATCTCGAAGCTGACGCCGGAGCAGGCGATGTATCACTTCATCTCCGGCTACACGGCCAAGGTCGCCGGGACCGAGGCCGGGCTCGGCAAGGAACCCCAGGCTACCTTCAGCACGTGCTTCGGCGCGCCGTTCATGGTGCTCCACCCCACCGTCTACGCCAACCTGCTCAAGAAACGCATGGAAGAGCACGAGACGCGCTGCTGGCTGGTCAACACCGGATGGACGGGCGGCCCCTACGGCATCGGCCGCCGGATGAAGATCCAGTACACACGCACGATGGTGGGCGCCGCCCTGGACGGGACGCTCGCCGGCGCCCCGACGGAAAGGCACGAGCTCTTCAACCTCGAGGTGCCCACGACCTGTCCGGGCGTGCCCGACGGCGTGCTCAACCCGCGCAACACCTGGGCCGACAAGGCCGCCTACGACAAGCAGGCGAGGCACCTGGCCGAGCTGTTCAAGAAGAACTTCGAACGGTTCTCCGAAGGCATGGATAGAGAGATCGTCGCCGCGGGACCGCGCTGACCGACTCATGCTGCTCGAAGGCAAGACCGGCCTGGTCCTGGGCGTGGCCAACAACCGGAGCATCGCCTGGGGCATCGCGCGCGCGGCGAGGGACGCCGGAGCGAGGCTGGTCCTGACCTATCAGAACGAGCGGATGGAACGCAACGTGCGCAAGCTGGCGCCCGAGTTGGGCGACCCGATCCTGTTCCGGTGCGACGTCTCCAACGACGCTGAAATCGACGCCTTGATGTCGGGCGTCGAGCGCGAGGCCGGCGGCATCGACTTCCTGGTGCACGCACTGGCCTACGCGCCCAGGAAAGCCCTGTCCGGCGGCTACGTCGACACGACGCGCGACGCGTTCCGCACCACGCTCGACGTGAGCGCCTACTCCCTGGTCGCCGTGGCCCGCGGCGCGGCGCCCCTGATGAAGGACCGCGGCGGCAGCATCGTGACGCTCACCTACGTGGGCAGCCAGCGCGTCGTGCCCAACTACAACGTCATGGGCGTGTCCAAGGCGGCGCTGGAGGCCTCGGTCCGTTATCTGGCGAACGACCTCGGACCCCAGGGCATCCGCGTCAACGCGATATCCGCGGGCCCCATCCGGACGCTGGCGTCCTCGGCCGTGTCGGGAATCTCGGGAATGGTCCGGATGCACGCGGAGCGCGCCCCGCTGCGCTCGGCCACGGACGTCTCCGAAGTCGGCGACACGGCGCTCTTCCTCCTCAGCCCGCTGTCGCGAGGAATCACCGGCGAAGTCATCTACGTGGACGGCGGATACAGCACGCTGCTCGGGACGTAGCCACACTCCGGGCGCAGCCGGCGGTTCCCTATCGGACCTCGCCCGCCGGACGAAACGCCTCCGTGGTCTGGGGCCCGCGCCAGTGATCGATCATGGAGACTTTCTGCACGCACCCGATCGTGCACGTCGGGGCACAGGACTTGGCGGCGTGGAATTCGCGCTCGACGTCCGCCAGCGTGTAGTCCGCAAGTGGAATGCCGGGATGGCCGCGCTGCTGCGAACAGTAGTGCACCAGCCCGTCCTCGCAGATGTAGAGGTAGCGGGCGCCGGCGCGGCAGAACCACCGGTTGGGCATCCCCCGGGCCAGGTTTTCCTGAAAATAATTCAGGCCGGCGTACCCGCGGCTCCCGTAGCTGCGGATCTTGCGGTAGACGCGCGTCTCGTCGCGCGTCAGCGGCTTCAACTGGCCCGAACCGTCGTGAATGATTCCCAGAGACGTCGTGAAACCCATCGATTGCGCCACCCGCGTGACTTCGAGCGCGTCTTCGGGCGTGCGGATCCCGCCCCCGATGACCGAGTTGATGTTCACGTCGAAGTCCGCGTGCTCGGCCAGGAACTCCAGCTTCTTGCGCAGCACTTTCAGACTCTTCATCGAAACGTCGTCCGGGTTGACGTTGTCGATGCTGATCTGCAAGTGATCGAGCCCCGACGCGTTCAGCGCCCGGATCTTGGCGGGCGTCAACAGGTAACCGTTGGTGATGATGCCCGCGATCATGTCGTGACGGCGGATACGGGCGATGATCCGTTCGATTTCGGGGTGCATCAGCGGCTCGCCGCCGCTGATCGTGACGATGGACGTGCCCAGCGCGGCCAGCTTGTCGACCCGGCGGTGCATTTCCTCGGTGGGAACGGGCGGGGAGAAGTCGTCGTACTCGTTGCAATAGGTGCAGGACAGGTTGCAGCGCCGCATCGGGATGATGTGCGCCAGTACCGGGTGCCTCGGCGAAAGCATGCCGCGGGCCACCATGCGCAACTCGCGCACGCGCAGGCGCAGTTTCTTCTTTCCGTCCATCGTCCGGAGAACGGCCATCCGGCCAGCGTTTACGATACCACGAGCGATGGGCCGGGGCAGCCAACCGCGACCGGCCCGCCGCCGTCGGCCCGGGGCCGTTGTCCACACGCCGACGGCCGGGCTACACTGTCCCTCGTTCATGCCCCCCGAACCCAGCGTCACCGTCCACGTCCCGCACCCGCTGCGAAAATACTGCCGGGGCGCCACACGGTTCGCGATCGCCGCCGAGACCGTCGAACGGGCTCTCGACGTCCTGGAAGGGGAGCATGAAGCCTTGTATCGCAACCTCTGCGACGAGACCGGCGCGCTGCGCCGGCATCTGAACGTGTTCATCAACGCGGACAACATCCGCGATCTCGACGGAATCGACACGACACTGAAGCCGGGCGACGATGTCACGATCGTACCGGCCGTCTCGGGAGGGTGAATGGCAGACCGGGTGATTCTTACCATCGGGACGCGAAAGGGCCTCTTCGTCGCCGAAGGGGCCGGACCGAGACGCCGGTTCGTACTGCGCGGACCGTTCGGTCCCGGCGTTCCCGTGTACGCGACGCTGATCGATGCGCGCGGCGCGCCGCGGATTTACGCCTCGAGCTGCAGTCCGTTCTTCGGCATGAAGCTGCTCCGCTCGAACGACCTCGGGCGGAGTTTCCGGGAGACGAAGTCGGCGCCGGCCTTCCCGAAAGACGACGGGCGGGCGCTCGCCAACATCTGGTCGCTCGAGGCGGGCCCCCGGCGGCGGGAACTGCTGTGCGGGGTCGAGCCCGCGTCGCTCTTCAGGAGCCGCAACGGCGGGAACTCGTGGGAAATGGTGCCCGGCATCAGCAACCACGAGCACGCGCGTCAGTGGCAGCCGGGCGGGGGCGGGTTGTGCCTGCACACCATCGTCCGTGACGGCCAACGCTGGCACCTGGCCATCTCGACCGGCGGCCACTATCTGAGCGAGGACGGCGGCGAGACGTTTCGGCCGTCGAATGCGGGCGTCGGCGCCGGGTTCGCTCCCGATCCGTACCCGGAGTTCGGCCAGTGCGTCCACAAGATCGCGCGTCACGACGACGCGCCCGGGCGGCTTTACATGCAGAACCACGGCGGATGGACCGAATGGAGCGGACCGGGCGGACCCCGCCCCGACATCGGCGTCCTGCGCAGCGACGACTACGGCCGGACCTGGAACTCGATCGCCCGGGGACTGCCGTCGGACTTCGGATTCCCCATCGTGGTGCACCCGCATGACGCCGACACGGTCTACGTCGTGCCGCTCGAGCCCGAGACCCGCACGTGTCCGGGCGGCGCTCCCGCCGTGTGGCGGAGCGAGAACGGCGGCGCCTCCTGGCGCCGGCTCGCGCGCGGGTTCCCGCGGAGGCAGAGCTACTTCACGGTCCTGCGCGACGCCATGGACATCGACCGCGCGAGAACGCCGGCGCTCTATATGGGAACCACGACCGGCCAGCTCTGGATCGGGCGGGACGGCGGAGAGCAGTGGGACTGCCTGTTCGACTCGCTCCCCCCGATCCATAACGTCCGGGTTGCGGTGATCTGACCGGGCGCGGCCTCCGCCGGAAAACTACACACAGCCCACGACGACGCAGGATTTCCGACGGTTAGAGGCGGAGATCGGTTTCCAGGCGCGCTGCCGCAACGGCGCGCACGCGGTCGTCCAAGCGGTACGACTCCGGACCGGCGTGCACCAGGACGACCTCGGACAGTTCAAGGTCCGTGAGCACCGAGCGCATCGAGCGCGTGACTCTCGGAGCCGTCGTCCGCTTGATCTCGATGCCGATACGCCGGCGCCCGCCGCGGGCGACCACCAGATCGATTTCCGCCCCGGTGTGCGCTGCCCAGAAATGGGCCTGCTCCTCCGCCAGGCCGAGCCGATCGATGATCGTCTCGAGCAGGAAACCCTCCCACGATGCGCCGGATTTCGGGTGCGACTCCAGGGCGCGCATGTCGGCGACACCCAGCAGGGCATGCAACACGCCGGTGTCGCGCAGGTAGATCTTCGGGGCCTTGACCTGCCGCTTGGAGACGTTCGCGTGACTCGGCTGGAGTTGCCGGACGACCAGGGCGCCGGTCAGCAGGTCGAGATAACGGCGCACCGTCGTGTCGGACACGCCGAACGACCTTGCGAATTCCGTCGAGTTCCAGGTCTGTCCGTGCCAATGGGCCAGCATCGTCCAGAACCGGCGAAGGGCCGGCGCGGGCACGCGGACGCCGAGCGTGGGCATGTCGCGTTCCAGAAACGTCCGAATGAAGCTCTCGAGCCAGAGAAAGGCCGCGGCATGGGTGGGAGCCAGCCACGCCGGGGGAAAACCGCCCCGCAGCCAGCGCCGGTTCAGCCGTCCGGCCCCGACCTCGTTCAGACCGAGCCCGCCGAGTTGGTAGTAGTGGATCCGTCCGGCCAGCGACTCGGACGACTGCCGAATCAGATCCGGCGAAGCGCTGCCCAGCACCAGGAACCGCGCCCGGCGCGGCGTCCGATCGGCGAGCACGCGCAACACGGGAAACAGGTCCGGACGGCGTTGGACCTCGTCGATGATGACCAGACCGCGCAGGTCCCCCAAGGCCAGAATCGGGTCTTCGAGCAACCTGCCGAGGTCGGCCGGGTGCTCCAGATCCAACCGGTGCACGGGACCCGCGTGGGCCCCGGCGACCAACGTCGCCAGCGTCGTCTTCCCGATTTGCCTCGGCCCCAGGACGGCCACGACGGAAAACTGGCGCAGCCGTTGCCGAACGGTGCGCACGTGATGGGCCCGGGGCATCATCGGCCTCAATTTTACCAGGAAATATCGGCGCTAGCCGCAGAGATTTCAGGGTTGTGGCGCGGCCCCACCCGACGTTCCGAGCCGCCCGAAGTCCGTGCCGGACGGCGCCTGGAAGACGCGGAGCCCGAACTCCGGAACGATCGAGAGGACGTGGTCGAAGATGTCCGACTGGATGTCCTCGTACTCGGACCAGCCCGTGACGTTGGTGAAGAGGTAGAGCTGGATGGGAAGGCCCTCCGGCGTGGGGTCGAGCTGCCGGATGATCAGCGTCATGCCCTGATGGACCTTGGGATGCCGGCGCAGGTAGGCCACCAGGTAGGCCCGGAACGTGCCCACGTTCGTCATCCAGCGGGCGTTCACCACGAGGTCGGAATCGTCGGCGTGCTCAGCGTTGTAGTCGGCAAGCTCCCGGCGTTTCCGGCGGACATAGTCGCGAAGCACGGCGAAATTCTCCAGGCGGTCCAGATCCGCATCGTCCAGGAACCGGATCGAGGCCATGTCGATGAACACCGAACGGCTGATCCGCCGTCCGCCGGATTCCGTCATGCCCCGCCAGTTCTTGAACGGCTGCTCGATCAGCTTGTGGGTCGGGATCGAGGTGATGGTCTTGTTGAAATTCTGGACCTTGATCGTGTGGAGGCTCAACTCGATGACGTCGCCGTCGGCGCCGTATTGCGGCATTTCGATCCAATCGCCTACGCGCACCATGTCGTAGCTCGCCATCTGGAGGCTGGCTACGAAGGAGAGGATCGTGTCGCGAAACACCAACAACATGACGGCCATCAGAGCGCCCAGCCCGCCCAGCAGTACCACCGGGCTCTGGCCGATGAGCACGGCGACGGCAACGACCGTGCCGACGACGTAGACCGCGATCTTGGTCACCTGGACGTAGGCTTCGATCGGGCGGCCTTCGGCGATCGCGCTTCGGGAGTAGTGCTTTTCGACGGCCGTCAGGAACGCCGTGACGGCGGAGACGAAGACGAGCACGATCGCGGCCGCCGCCGCGGCCTGGATGCGCTCGTCGACGCGCTCCACGAATCCCGGTATGGCCAGGATGCCGAAATAGACGACGAAGGCGGGCGCCACGTGAGCCAACCGCCTGAAGACGTTGTGCTCGACCAGCGTGTCGTCGAACTGGCCCTTCGTTTCCCGAGCCACGCGCCGGACCACTCTCAGGAACACGCGCTTGGCGATCGTGTCGGCCACCCAGGCGGCGATGAGGAGTACACCGAGCCCGATCAACGTTTCGACGAAGGGATACTGGTCCAGAAACTGCAATACGCCGGCCATGACCGCCCAACAGTTTACACGGAAGCGCTGGCGGAAGGCGGACGCCCTCCGTCGACGATCCGGGGCCTTCGACCTCTGCGGCTTCGCCTTCGGATTCCCTTCGATCCGATGCGCGGCGACGCGCTAACCCGCATTTCTCACTGGGAGGGGGCAAGAGGACGGGAGCGAGAGTAGAGGAGGGACCTGAAAAGGCCGCCCCACGTGGGATTCAGGCTTGTGTTGGAAGAGCTTGAAGCCACGAAGGAGGCGGCCTTTCTGATGAC
>JAJEDW010000079.1 GCA_022821265.1 Acidobacteriota bacterium | reverse complement strand
CACGCCGCGTCCTGAGGACGCGCCGACACCGCGACGGAGAGCGACAGAATCCACATCAACGCGAACGCCGCCCACGCTGGCCGCAAACCGACGCGCCGACTCCCCGTCATCGCCGTTCGGATCACAGCTCGGCCAACCGGCCCGTGCTGTCTCCCTGGGACTCCTGGTGGATTCCGTACATGTCCAGGATGCTCAGCAAGAGGTTCCCCGTCGTGACGGTCTTGCGGTCGTAGTGGATATGGCGGCCGCCGGAGAGCCGGCCGCCGGCGCCGCCCACCAGGACATGGGGGACATCGTAGTGCTGGTGTTGATTGGAGTTCCCCATGTTGGTCCCGTAGAGGATCAGGGAGTTGTCCAGGATGGTGCCGTCACCTTCGGGAATGCTGTCCAGCTTCTCGGCCAGGTACGCCATCGTGTAGACGTGATAGCGGTTCAGCTCGGCGAAGCGCTCGATCTGCGCCGGGTCGTCCTGGTGATGCGACCCGCCGTGGAAGCTCACGCTCGTCCCCCCGTTCGGGAAGTACTCGTTGGTCGGGTACCGGTAGACCTTGCCGGTCAGGTCCCGCGCTCCGAGCAGCGTCGCCACCCGCGTGATGTCGGCCTGGAACGCCAGCGCGGTCAGGTCCATGTGCAGCTTGATGTGTTCGTCGAAATCCGCGGGAATGCCGGCCGGCTCGTCGATCTGGGGCACCGCGGTCGACTTCGTGGCCGCCAGCTCCAAACGGCGCTCGATTTCGCGGACCTCGTCGGTGTACTGGTCGATCGTGAGGCGGTCGCCGGGGCCCAGGTTGGCCTCCAGGCCCGCCAGCTCGTCCACCAGCGAATCGAGAATGCTCCGGCTCTGCCGGCGCCGGGCCTCGCGCACCTCGGGCGTGGCGCCGCTGCCGAACAGCCTCTCGAAGACCACCTGGGGATTCAGCTCCATCGGAAGCGGGCGCGTCCGGAGCCAGTCTTCGTTCTCCGGCGTCTCCACGTCGACCCAGGAAATCGAGTTCGTGTAGGCGCAACTGTACCCTTCGCCGCAATTGCTGGAGTTCGTCCCGGGATCCTCCACGGCCAACTGCAGCGACGGGAGGAGGGACTCCCGCCCGATCTTCCGCGCGATGGTCTGGTCGATGGTCGGGCTGCCGACGCTGGCGTCCGAACCGGCGGTCTTCTTGGGCTTGATCGCGGTCATGAACGCCGCCGCGACCCAATGGTCCGAACCGGTCGTCCCCTCGGGCGGCTCCGCCGACTTGGACCACAGGCCGGTGAAAATCACCGATTTTCCGGCGACGTTCCTCAGCGGCTCCATGATGCGGGGCAGGTCCGGTCCCAGAGCGCCTCCGGCGGGCTCCCACCATCCGGGCCCCATTCCGTGCGGATAGAAGATCCCCATGAAGCGGGGCTCGGGGTTGGCCGCCGTCTGCGCCATCGCGGTGCGGGCCGGAACCATGGCCTCCAGCAGCGGCAGGCCCAGCGTGACGCCGGCGCCCCTGAGGAACGTCCGGCGCGGAATGTGTTTCTTCGTGATGAACATGGCGGTTTCGCCTCCCATCCGTTGGCCGTTCGATTTCACGATCGCGTTGCGCATCCTCCGGCGCCCGGCCGCCTCACTCCAGCGCGGCGTTCATCCGAAACGGCTCGCTGCCGACGACGCCCATCACGAGCGCGGAAAAGCGGTTCCCGTCCTCGGTCGCCTGACGCGCGATGGCGCGCACGACGGGCATGTCCTGGTATTCGACGCCGCGGCCCAGGGCGTAGGTCAGCAGCTTCTCGGCGGCCAGTTGCACGAAGTTGTCGGAATAGGACAACAGCCAGTCGCGAAGCTGGGACGGGCCGTCCACGTCGGTTCCGTCGAACATGCGGGCCGACGCGTCGATTGGACCATTGTCGTCGGTCCGCCACAGGGCGATTCCGTCGAAGTTCTCGAGCGCGAAACCGATCGGATCCATCAACTGGTGACACTGCGTGCAGTCGGCGCGAACGCGGTGATCGAGCATCTTCTGCCGCATCGACGGATCGGCCATCGCGCCGCGGGCGTTCGGATCCGGCGGCGGCAGCGGCGGCACGTCCGGGGGCGGCGCCGGCGGACTGACGCCGAGAATGTTCGTCATCACCCACTGCCCGCGCGTCACGGGCGACGTCCGGTCCGGCTTGGCCGACGTCGTCAGGATGACGCCCTTGCCCGTGAGGCCGCGCAGCCGGTCGAGGGACGCGTCCAGGACCACGCGCCGGAACTGGCTGCCGTAGATGTTCGGTATCCCGTAGTGCTTGGCCAGGCGCTCGTTGACGAACGTGTAGTCGGCCGTCAACAGGTCGACCACGCTGCGGTCTTCGCCGACGACGCTGTCGAACAAGAGCTCCACTTCCCTCCGCATGGCCTGGCGCAGCGGATCGTCGAAGTCCGGATAGACCATCGGCAGCGGGCTGTGGCTCTGGATGCCGCGCAGGTTCAGCCACTGACCGGCGAAGTTCTCCGACAGAGCCACCGACCGGGGATCGGCAAGCATCCGCTCGACCTCGCGCGCGAGCACCGCCGCATCCGAGAGCGTCCCGGCGCCGGCCAGTTCCAGCAGCCGGGAGTCCGGTCCCGTGCTCCACAGGAAGTAGGAAAGGCGCGAAGCCAGCTCCAGATCGGAAATCCGGTAGGCGTCGCCGGCGGCCAGGCCCGCGGGCTCGTCCTCGATCCGGTAAAGAAAGCGCGGCGAGGCGAGGATGCGGGCCAACGCCATCTCGATGCCGCGGTCGAAGTCGGCCTCCTCCCGCCCCGCGTCGTAGAACTCCATCAGCGGCGCGACTTCGGCTTCCGTCAGGGGCCGCCGATAGGCCTCGGTCGCCAGGCTCCGGACGATCTCGCGCGCGCACGGCCGTTCCTCGATCCGGCTGGCGGGGCGGCAGACGAAGATCCGGTCTCGCGACGGGGACTCGCGGGCCGACGTCGCGTTGAACGGTCCGTCGATCCGGATGCTGCCGACGTGCGGGAAGAACGTATAACCCGGCGTCGGCCCGGTCTGTATCGTCTTGCGCTCGAACTGCCGGTTGAGGTCGTGCAACGGGGCCAGATTCGTGGCGAGGAAGGTCACGCCGACCTCGTGCGGGCCGGCCGTGGTCTCGAACGCCACTTCCATCGCGCCGCCTTCGCGGTCTTCACCGAACGCGACGCCCTGGCCCGGCCGATTCGCCACCCAGTCCAGGGTTTCCATGAGTTCCCCGTCAACGAGGACCTCGACCTTCTCGTCGGGGATCGTCCCGAACCCCTGCGGCGACATGTTGTCCCCGAAGATGGGCGTGATGCTGAGCCGGTACTCGCCGTCGGACGGGAAGACGTGGTTCACCAGGAGCCCGCCCCGGGTCCCGAACGGCAGGCCCTCGATGTGGTAGTCCTGGGAGGTGTCTTCGGCCACGCGATAGATGGCCAGCCGCGGGGTCGCCGCCTCTCCGACGGCCAGCCGGCTGATCTTTCCGGCCGCCGACACGTAGGCCTCGACCAGCGTGGACGAAAGGCCGAGCGTTCCGGCCATGTTGTCGAAACCGAAACTGGAGTCGTCGGACGGCAGGTATACGGACGGGTCGATTTCCAGGCCGAGAAGGTCCTGGATCGCGTTCGCGTACTCGGTCCGGTTCAGGCGGTGCAGGCCCGGCGGCGCCAGGTGCACCGGGGCGGTGCTGTCGATCCGGTTCTCGATCCACGCCGCCAGGTCGACCAGGGCCCTCGGGTCCTCGGGACGCCGCATCCCGGCGGGCGGCATCATCCCGGCCCGCAACCGGCGAATCACGCGCTCCCACGCCTCGGCGTCCGCGGCGACGTCGGCGAGGTCGAGACCGTCCAGCGCAAGCTTGACCGCCGAGTCCATGCCCGCGGCGGCCGCTCTCTGGTTATGGCAGGCGAGACAGTACTCGTCGATGAGCGCCTGAGGGGCCGCCGCACCGACGGCCTGCGCCCCCTCCAGCGGCGCCGCGCCGGCCCCGAGGCACACGGCGGCGCCCAGCGCCAGTGTCCACGCGTACGGGTTTCTCCTATGCAGCATGCGTCGCATCGTGACCGAACGGCGCGTTGCCGGTGACCGCTACGGCGTGATGTTCTGGCTCGATCCCGCGCCCAGGCGCTCGCCGGTGTGGGTCATGGTGACGGTCCGGGCATTCACCCGGTTGCTCCCGTTCCGGGCCAGGCTGCCGTCCACCGTGACCTCGTCGCCGATGACCATGGTCGTCCGCGTCCAGCCGCGCGCCTGGAGCAGATGGGGCGGCCCCATCTCGAATCCCCAGTTCTCGGTCAGGCCGCTCTCGTCCGTGACGTCCAGGTAGAACCAGATATGCGGGTTCGTCCACTCGACCTTCGTGACGATGCCCGACTTGGTCGTGGGCTTGTCCGCGTCGAACTCCGCCGAAAACGCATGATGCGCGCCCGCCGGCGCCGACGCGGCCAGCGCCAGGACCAGAACTCCGCACGACCCGACACCCAAGTACCGCAGCATTGCAACTCCTCCCGTAGAAACCATCGTGGTCAATGTTTTTCGACACGACGCCGCGTGTCAACAGATTCCGGATTCCCGCCTTCCGGCCGCCGCATGCTTATGGGCGGTTGTCCTGGCAGAAATAGACGGGCATTTCCGCGTCGGCGATCCAGTCGAGCGTCCAACTGCTGGTCCACTCTCGCGTGTAGGCGCCCGGATCGTCGATGGTCACCTCGTAGCGTAGCGTGTTGTAGCTCTCGCGCGTCACGCGTTCGATCATGTGCAGCGCCGAGGTGTGCGGCAGCCCGCCGTTGCTGAACCAGAACCGTTCGTTGAACCCGACGGTGTCGATCACCAGCGTGTCGCCGTCCCACTCGGCGACCGACCGCCCGTAGAAGAGCGGGTTGTCGTAGTCGCCGCGAATGTCGCCGATCTGCTCCCGCCCGTCCAGGTAGACGATGCGGAAGTTCCGGTTGCCGCCGCCTTCGAGAACGAAGACGCGCTCGCGCTCCCTGTTCTCGACGAACTGCACGCCGTACGGCTGCTGGAACGTCCGCGGACCGCTCGGCGGGATGCAGTAGAGGAACATGGGATCCTGGGAGAGGTTGTTCCGCTGCCGGTCCACGAAGACGGCGCGCGCCCAATCCTGGAACGGCGCGACCTCGCCGGCGTCGTCGATGTTCTCGAGCAGGCCGTCGGCGGCGATCGCCACGCCGGATCCGTCCTCGACCAGGACCGTGCGGCCGGGATTCCCCCAGTATCCGGACTCGCCCATCGGCGGGCCGAGCATCGGTTGCCCGTCGGGCCAGCGCGGCGCCGGGCCGTCGGGGCCCGCCGCCCGAGGAAGGTCGTCCGGGTCGAATTCGAGGACGGGTTGGCCCGTGGCCGTGTCGACGACGGAGTTGCCCCACGCCTGGAGACTTCCGTCCCGGGCGCGGATCCACTGGACCACCAACTCGGCGCCGACCGCGATCGACTCGCGGTCCCAGCCGCTCATCTCCAGCAGCGTCGGGCTTTCCAGCTCCACGGCCCAACTGTCCTGAACAGCGCCGTCCCCGACGTCGATGAACAGGTGCACGTGTGGATTCAACCAATCCACCTTCGAAACGCGGCCGGTGAAGGACACGGGCTGCTCGGGGTCGAACTTGGCGGAGAC
>JAJEDW010000021.1 GCA_022821265.1 Acidobacteriota bacterium | reverse complement strand
TAGCCGGTCTGGGCCGCGTAGTCGATCGAGACGTAGTCATGGGGCTGGAAGAACCGCAGCCGGCGGACCGGCTCCGTGCTGACGCGGCTGGCCGTCATGTTCGCGACGCAGCCGTTCGCGAACTCGATCCGGACGTTGGCGATGTCCGCCCGGGCGGAAAGAACGGGGACGCCCGCGGCCCGGATCTCGTATACGCCGGCGTCGACGAGGCTCATGACGACGTCGATGTCGTGGATCATGAGGTCCAGCACGACGTCGATGTCGAGGCTGCGCATCGAGAACGTGCTCATCCGGTGAACCTCGAAAAACTGGGGCCGTGTCGCCACGCGGGCCGCGGCTTCGACGATCGGGTTGTAACGCTCGACGTGGCCGACCTGAAGGATGCGTCCGGCTGTGTCGGCCGCGGCGATCATCGACCGCGCATCGTCGATGGTGGCCGCGATGGGTTTCTCGACGAGCACGTCGACGCCCCCATCCAGGCACGCCCGGCCGATCTCGGCGTGACCGGAAGTCGGCACGGCCAGGCTGACGGCCTCGACCCGGTCCAACAACCGCCGAAAATCGGTGAAGGCCTCGCAGCCGTGGGCTTGGCCCGCGTCGCGGGCCCGCTCGGCGACGACATCGGCCACCCCGACCAGCTCGACCTCGTCCAACTCGGAGTAGATGCGCGCATGGTGTGTCCCGAGCGCGCCCGCTCCGATGACGCCCACGCGGGTCATTCTCGCGTCTCTTCCACCGCCACGATCGCCATTCCGTGCTCGTCGGCCATGCGGATCGACGCGTCCCGGTCGATCATCAGCGTCATGCCGGCTTCGATGGCGAGGGCGCGCGCGTTGCAGTCCGCCATGGTACGGATGGTGTCCGGCCCGACGACGGGCACGTCGAACCGGACGTCCTGGCCGGGTTTCGCCAGTTTCACCAGGGTCAGCGGCCGGCCGTTCACCAGCGCCGCGGCCCGTCTCAACGCGGCGTCGGTGCCTTCCATGGCTTCCAGCGCCACACAGGCGCCGTCGCTGATGACGACCGACTGCCCCAGGTCGAGCCTTCCAAGCTCGCGCGCGATGCGGCAACCGTACTCGATGTCCCGCGCCTCCGCCTCGGTCGCGCCGCGCGAGGTTTGAACCCCCGGCTCGGGCAGCAACGGTTGGAGAAAGGACCTGGAGTCGACCAGTCGAATGCCGGCGTCCTCCAGGACGCGGGCGACGCCGCCGATGAGAGCGTCCGTCGACTTGGTCGGAAGCGATGCCAGCATCCGGATCATGGTCAGGTCCGGAACGATCCCGCTGAAGATCTGACCGTGCTTGACCTGGCCGGCCATGACGGCCCGGTCGACGCCTGCGTCCCGAAACGTCCGGACGAGCCGGCCGAGCTGGCCGAGCGAGAGCCAGTGCACGGTTTCGGCTTCGCGCTCGATTTCGGGTGACGTCTCCTGCTTGATGGCCGCGACGACCATTTCGATGCCCTGGCTGCGGGCGGCCTGCAGGACCAGCAGCGGGAAGCGGCCGTTCCCGGCGATGAGCCCGTACCTACTTGTGGACGCCACGGGCAGAGCTCTCGATTAACTCGACGATGGTCCCGGCCTCGGCGCCCTCGACCTGCTCCCGTATGGCCTCGACCGCTTGCGACGTGTTGAGCCTGGAGCGCTGAAGCAGGCGGAACGCGCGCTCGATCCTCTCGAGCCGCTCCGGTTCGAAACCGCGCCGTTGGAGCCCCAGGGTGTTCACGCCCCAGGCCCGGGTGGCGCGTCCGGAAACCGTCCTGGAATAGGGCAGCACGTCCTTGGTGACAACCGTGAATCCGCCGACCCACCCGTGCACCCCGACCCGGCAGAACTGGTGGACCGCGCTGAACGCGCCGATGGTTCCGTAGTCCTCGACGACGACGTGGCCGCTGAGCGTGGCCGCGTTGGCCATCATCACGTGGGAGCCGAGAACGCAGTCGTGGGCCACGTGCGCGTTCACCATGAAATAGCAATGGTCGCCGATGCGCGTCACGCCGCCGCCGCCGGACGTGCCCCGGTTGACGTTGACGTATTCACGGAACACGTTGCGGTCGCCGATTTCCAGACGCGCCTCTTCTCCGGCGAACTTGAGATCCTGCGCCTGGCTGCCGATCGAACAGAACGGGTAGAAGCGGTTGCCGGAGCCGATCGTCGTCGGCCCTTCCACGACGACGTGCGAGTCGAAGCGGCAACCCGGACCCACACGCACTCCGGGACCGATCGTCGAGTACGGGCCCACCATCACATCGGCCGCGAGATCGGCCTGGGGGCTGATGATCGCCGTGGGATGACGTGACGCGGGGGTGGCGGCCATCATTCGCGCGGGACGATCGAGGACAGCAGCGTCGCCTCCGCCGCCAGATCCTCGCCGACCCAGACTTCCCCCCGCATCTTCCACAATTGGGCCCGCCGGCGCAGGAGGTGGGCCACGATGCGCAACTGGTCACCCGGTACGATCGGCCGGCGGAACCGGGCCGACTCGATCCCCGTGAAATAGACCAGCGTCTTGTCCGGCTCGGGAGTCTCCATCAGGCCGAGAATCGCTCCCGCCTGGGCCATGCATTCGATCGTCAGGACGCCGGGCATCACGGGGACGTCCGGGAAATGACCGGCGAAGAAGTGCTCGTTGATCGAGACGTTCTTCAGGGCCACCAGCCGCTTCTCGCGCTCGAAGTCGACGACCCGGTCCAGCATCAGGAACGGGTAGCGGTGCGGAAGGAGCCGCATGATCTCGGCGATTCGAAGTTCCACGAGGTCTCCCCCGTCCGGACGGCGTAAACCGCCCGGCCGACGCTACGACGATGCTTGGCGATTAATGTCTATGGTTCGGGGTTCGCCGGCGCCGCGGATTCGACGGGCGCCTCGGCGGCCGACGCCTCGTTCATGCGCCGGACGACTTCAGCCGTGATGTTCGTGGCCTCGGACGCGTAGACGATCCCGGCGGTGGCGTCCAGGATCAAGTCCAGGCCCGTTTCCTCGGCGTAGGCGAGGACGATTTCCCGGACCCTCTCGCTGACCGGTTGGAGCACTTGCGCCTGGACGAGTTGGATCTCCAGATCCGCATCTTCGGCCGCACGGTTGATCTGCGTCTGGAGTCGGGTAATCTCGGTCTCCAACCCCGCCAGGGCCGTCGCCGACAGGGCGCGCTGCTGCGTTTCGTACCGCGTCTGGGCGGCGGCCAGATCGGCCTGGAGATTACCCAGCTCCGCCTCCAGTTCCGCCGCCCGCGCTTCGATCGCGGCTTGCGCCTCGATCCCGTCGTCGCTGTTCAGCGCGGCTCCCTGGAAATCGATCACCGCGATGCTGGCTCCCGTTTGCGCCGTCACGGCCAAGGGCAGCAGCATCACTGCGAACATGGCCCGCCTCAAATTGGTCATTGTCTCTCCCGCAAAACTAGAATGTCCGTCCCACAGAAAACTTGAATCCGTGTTTCTCTTCCCGGAACAGGAAGCTCTGACCCGATGCCGGTCCCGTGAACGTCGTGTCGATCCGGTGCGGGTTGTAATGCCAGATCAAGCGGAACGGCGCCTGAATGACCGGCAACTGGACCTGGAACTCCACCCCGGTGCTGGACCGGAAGCCGGAGTTCGTGCCAGCCAGGAAGTTTACACCTTCCTCGACGAGGGCGCCATCCCGATCCAGGACGGTGCGGGTCAGCTGGCCGCGGTTGAAGGCCCACGAGTTCCCTATGTCGAAGAACGGCGCAAGCGTCAGGATGTCGTCCATGATGGGGATGCGGTACTCGAGATTCACCACCGCGCTGGTATCGCCGCCGAGGTAGGCGATATCGTCGAAATAGACGGGCTGCCCGATCAGCGGGTCCCGCTGCTCGCGCCGCACCCACGCGATCGGGCTGAGGGAACGGAACTCGAAGCCGCGTATGTCGAAATCGCCGCCCATGAAGAAACGCTGGTAGAACGGCACGCTCGTCCCGCCGAATCCCCGGATGTGGGCCACCTGGGCGCGGAAGGCCAGGACGTTGGGCAGCCCGCCCAATCCCATGCCCATGGACCGGAAGCGCTGGTATTCGATCACGGGACGGAAGTAGTTGACGTTGCCCCCCAGGAATCCGCCGGTAAAGTCGAACGACGCCGAGAAGAGCTGCCCGGCCGTCGGACGGAAGCCGCTGTTCCGCGTATCGAAGGAATAGCGCGGAATGATCGAGCGCGTCCGGAATTGGTCGTCGAGGTTCGCGCCCGTCCGGAAGCTCGATTCGTTGGACTGGCGAACCGCGCTGAAGTAAGCCTCGGTCGCGGGATTCACCGCCGAGGTCTCGGAATTGTCGTACTGGAAGCTGAGCCCGAGCCGTTGGAACACGGCCAGGGGATAGCTGGTGTAGACGTTGAAGCCCCGCCGCGCCTGCTCGAAATTGAGCCTGTTGTTGAAGCCGAACTTGTCGGCGTCTTCGGGGTTGATCCCGAAGAAGTCCCGCGCCTGGTCGAACCGGTACTCGCTCTTGAAAACGGAGAACCCCGTGGAGATCGGCCGGTCGAACATGTAGGGCTCCGTGAAGCTGAACATGTAGTTCGACATGTGGGTGCCGCCCTGCAGGGTGACGGCCAGGGTCTCGCCGAAGCCCAGGAAGTTGTTCGTGGAGTAGTCCACGCCCAGGAAGCTTCCTCCGATTCCGCTGACGCCGCCGCTGAAACCCAGGCTGTTCCTTCCCCGTTCCTCGACGGTGAGCGTGATGTCGACCTCGGGCTCGGTCGCGCTCGGCTGGATGTCGGCCGACTCTTCGGAGATTTCCTCGAAATATCCCAGCTGGTTCAGGCGGAGCACGCTCATGTCCCACAGCCGCGAGTTGAAGACCTGCCCTTCCTGGAGCATGAGCTCGCGCCGGATCACCTTGTCGCGGGTGGTCGTGTTCCCCCGGAAATTGATCCGGTTGACGAAGAACTGCCGGTCCTCGTCGATGTTGATCGTCACGTGGACCAGGCGCTCCTGGTCGTCGTAATCCAGAAACGGGGACGGCGTGAAGTTGATGTAGCCGGAGTTGCCGTACAGCTCCCGCAGGTTCTCGAAACCGTCGCGCAGCAGCGACTCGTTGAAGAGCTCGCCCGGCACCAAACCCAGGAACGCCAGGATGCCCTCTTCGGCGAACACTTCCGCGCCGGTGACGTTGACGTCGCCGAGCCGGTACTGCTCGTTCTCCTCGACCGGAATCGTGACGTAGAAACGGTCGACTTCCTTCTTCCAGAACGGAATCGGTATCCCCCATGGAAACGCGGGCTTGATGAACGGGAACGTCCGGTGGATCCTCTTGGGCCGGAGCTCGATCGTCGGCTCCAGTATGTTGGCGCGCATGTAGCCGTTGTCGCCGTAGAACATGTCGATCCGGGCGAGATCGTCGTTCATCTTCAGGGGATGGTACAGGTCGCGGCTCTGGAAGGCGGTGATCGGGCCGGTTTCCTTGATCAGCTCCATCGCCCCCTTGATCTCACCGTCGGAGAAGGACTCGTTGCCCTCGATCTCGATGCTCTCGACCTTGATCTTCGGACCCTCGTCGATCACGAAGGCGACGCCGACGTTGCGGGGTGGAATCTCGTACTCGTCGACCTCGACCGTGGCGTTCTGCCGCCCCTGCTCGGCCAGCAGGTCCAGGATGATGTTCCTCGCGCGGCGGATTCGCGCCGGATCGTAGGGCTGCTCGACGCTCAACCCGACGTTGCGGTCGCGAAAACGCTCCAGAATGTCCGACTCGGTGATCGAGCTCATGCCCTCGTAGTCGATCTGCCGAATGTATGGCTTCTCCTCGACGGTGACGATGAGGATGACGCCCTCGCTCCCGTCCTCGCGCTCGACCCGGATGTCGTCGAAATACTCCAGGGAGTAGAGTTGCCGGATGTCGCGCGCGACGACGGCCGGGTTCAGGAGCGCGCCCGGGCGGCTCTGCAGGTTGTAGCGGATGGCCTCGGACGGAACGCGGAGATTCCCGCGGATGTCGATGCCCTCGATGATGGGCGGTACCGCCGCCTCGGCCCCTTCGGTTTCCTGCGGGGGCGTGGCGCTGGTCAGGAGCAACGCCAGAGCAACGGCAAACAGATGCATCGTGTCCCTCCACTCGCCGCTTCCGGGCGGGTCGTCGCCAAGGCGGCATTGTACTATGGGCGGTGACCGGGGTCTATCGCCCGAGCGGCGCAAGGCCCCGAAGCATCCGCCCCCGAGCGGTGGTGGATCCGCCGTCTGTAAAGTGACTTAGACTTCGCGGCGGGCGATTGGTTGCAGCCGTGATCCAGGAAATCCCGCGCCGGCCAGACCGTCGGCGGCGTTCCCTTCGCTGGAGGGAATCGTCAGATGGATAGAGGGACGCCGACTTCTTCAGCGTCCTTGGGGCGATACCAGAGCTGCTCGCCGTCGCCGTAAACCTCGACGTTGCGGATGCCCGTCAGGTTGCCCTGGATCATGGCTTCCGACAGCGGGTCTTCGATGTAGCGCTGGATGGCCCGCCGGAGCGGGCGCGCGCCGTAGTTCCGGTCCTTGCAAACCTTTTCCAGGATCCACTGCTTGGCCTCGTCCGTGAGGCTGACGCTGAGCTGCGCGTGGGCGAGGTTGTCGTTCAGCTGGTCGATCATCAGGTCGACGATCCGTTCCAGGTCGGCGTCGGACAGCGAGTTGAAGATGATGATCTCGTCCAACCGGTTGATGAACTCCGGGTTGAACAGCCGCTTGACCTCCACCATGACGGCGTCTTCCATCTTGCTCTCGGTGACCTCCTCGCTGGGCGCCTGGAAGCCCAGGCTCGTGTGCTTGCTCAGGAAGCGGGCGCCGATGTTGGACGTCATGATGATGATCGTGTTCTTGAAGTCGATCGTGTTGCCGAGGCCGTCGGTCAGGTGGCCGTCCTCGAAGACCTGCAGGAGGATGTTGTAGACGTCCGGATGGGCCTTCTCGATTTCGTCGAGCAGTATGGCGGAATAGGGGTTCCGTTTCACCCGCTCGGTCAACTGGCCCCCCTCTTCGTAGCCGACGTAGCCCGGAGGCGAACCGATGAGCTTCGACACCGAGTGTTTTTCCATGAACTCGGACATGTCGAACCGAATCAGCGATTTCTCGCTCCCGAACAGGAACTGGGCCAGCGATCGGGCCATTTCGGTCTTGCCGACGCCGGTCGGACCGAGGAACAGGAACGAACCCGCCGGACGATTGGGCGACTTCAGGCCGGCCCGCGACCGCCGGATCGCGCGCGCCAGCGCGCTGATGGCCTTGTCCTGACTCACGATCCGGCGATGCAGTTCGTCCTCGATCCGCGTCAGCCGGGCCATTTCCTCTTCCTTGATCGACGTGACCGGCACGCCCGTCCACTTGGAGACGACCTCCTCGATGTCGGCGCGGCCGACCACCGCGGCGCTGGCGGTCTCGCTGATGTTGAACTTCTCGCGAACGGCGTTCAGGTTCTCGCGCTCGAGCTGCTCCTGGTTCTTGTATTGCTCCGCCTTCTCGAAGTCCTTGCTCGAGATGGCGCTCTCCATGCGGGCGACGATGAACTTGATGCGCCGCTGGATGTCGGTCATCTCCGACGGCAACGCGGCCTGGCGCAGCTTGACCCGCGCTCCGGCCTCGTCGAGCAGGTCGATGGCCTTGTCGGGCAGGAAGCGGTCCGGGATGTACCGGTTCGACAGGTGCACGGCCGAGTCGATCGCTTCGTCCGCGTAGCTGACCACGTGAAACTTCTCGTAACGCGACTTCACGCCGTGCAGGATCCGGATCGACTCCTCCTCGGGCGGCGCGTTCACCTTGATGGCCTGGAAACGGCGTTCCAGGGACCGGTCCTTCTCGATCGACTTCCGGAACTCGGCCGGCGTCGTCGCGCCGATGCACTGGATCTCGCCGCGAGACAACGCCGGCTTCAGTATGTTCGCCGCGTCGAGCGAGCCCTCGGCCGAGCCGGCGCCCACCAGCGTGTGCAACTCGTCGATGAAGACGATCGTGTTCGGATTGTCCACCAACTCCTTCATGATCGTCTTGAGACGCTCTTCGAACTGGCCGCGGTACTTCGTTCCCGCCACGATCAGCGACAGGTCGAGAACGAGAATGCGCTTCTCGGCCAGGAACGTCGGAACCTCGCCGTCGACGATCTTCTGAGCCAATCCCTCGACGATGGCGGTCTTGCCGACGCCGGGGTCGCCGATCAACACGGGGTTGTTCTTCGTCCGGCGGCACAGTATCTGGACGACGCGGTCGATCTCGTTGCCCCGGCCCACGAGCGGGTCCAGGACCCCGTCCATCGCGGCCTGCGTCAGGTCCCGCGAAAACTCCGACAGCAACGGAGTTTCCTTGGGCTTGGCCATGGACTGCCGATCCATCACCGACCGCGCCAACTCTTCGCGAATCGCGCTGAGCCGGAGTCCGCGCTCGTGCAGGATTTCGCCCGCGACGCACTTCTCCTCGCGGAGGATTCCCAACAGGAGGTGTTCAGTGCCGATATGCCGGTGATTCAGCCGTTCGGCCTCCTCGGCGGCGAACGCCAGGATACGCTTGCACTCGTTCGACAGGGGCAGATCGATCGACGTGGAGACCTTCTCGCGGATCGTCGTCCGGCCCTCGATCTCCTTGCGGATGCTCTCGATCGACGATTGATTCCGGAGGAAGCGGTTCGTGAGGTTCTTGTCCTCACGAATCAAGCCCAACAAGAGGTGTTCGGTCTCGATCGTCTTGCTGCCGAACTGGCTCGCCTCGTAACGGGCGAAGAAGATGACCCGGCGTGCTCGCTCTGTGTATCGTTCGAACATGACTGGTTCTCGGTCCGAATCAAGTCTCCGAAGACGTCGACCGCGTGAACGTCCACGGTGACGCCGGACGGCCACACTCCTCCCTTACGGCCAACCTCCAGCACGGACTCCGATTCGAGTCTAATCGAACCCAAATTCCAGAACAATAGCCATTTGGACCCGACTGGCCGCCAGGACAGGTCGACCCGGGCATCTACACGTGAAGGGCCTGGAGCCGTCCCTGCGCGATCTTCCAGACCTTGGGGCAACGGCGCGCGATCTGCTCGTTGTGCGTCACGATCACCGACGTCAGGCCGCGCTCCTCGTGGAGACCGCGGATCACCTCGAACACGTCCCGGCCCGTGTCCAGGTCGAGATTCCCGGTCGGTTCGTCGGCCAACAGCAGATCGGCCTCCCCAACCAGGGCGCGGGCGATCGC
>JAJEDW010000202.1 GCA_022821265.1 Acidobacteriota bacterium | reverse complement strand
GAAGATGGCCTGGGCGTGCTGCGACCGCAGATGGCGCGACGCCGCGCCCGCGTCCCGTCCCGACAGATGTTCCAGACCGATCGTCAGGAAGTCCCGCATTTCTCCGAGCGCGGCCCGAATGCCTTCCACCTCTCCCAGGTTCACCAGGTTGGCCGACAGGATACGGTTGCCCAACGCCGTCAGCTCCTCGGCCAGGCGGTCGGCGTCGTCGCCGTCGACGCCCCGCATCGCCGCCTGAAGGAAGCCGCCCTCGGAAAGCGAGTCCGCAAAAACCGTGGGCAGCGATTGCGGCAGCTCGTCGCCGGGTATCGCCTCCTCCGCGGCATCGCGCGGGCGGGCCGTCGAGGCGCCGGTTTCCGGCCCGGCGTAGATGGAGAGCGCGTCGTAGTAGTCGACGAATCCATGCACTTCCAGCCGGCGCACCTTGTTCTGGTAGGCGGTCTCCTCCAGCTCGGTCCGGGTGACGTACCGCACCTTCCGCAGCACGCCGTAACCCAGCTCCGGCCGGTGCTTGAAGAGGGCGTCCAGGACGAGCGCCGCGATGGTCTCCGCGTCGCCGGCCCCCTCCTGCTCGACGGCCAGCGTGTTGTCCGGCGTATAGATCAGGTGCGCGGCGGGCGGGGGTTCGTCCCGTTCGATCTCGTAGACCGTGATCAGATCCTTGAGAAACAGGGCGATCAGGGTGTCGTCCATGCCGGCCAGCGCCCGGGCCGTCTCCTCGGGACCCGCCTGCACGAAGGCGGCGATCCATTCCATGAGCGGGGCGGCCACGAACCGGTCCTTTCGCCAGCAATCCAGGTCGACGAAGCCGCGGATCTGCCGGGCCGTGACCATGGGCAGCAGGTCCAGCGCGTCGGCCAGGCCCAACGACTTGAGCGTGAAGAACACCTGTTCGAACGAGGACGCCGCGACGGCGTCCCCGGCGCCCGGCGCGCCGAGAAACTCCTCGAGTTCGGCGTTGTTCCGGATCCGTATCCCCGCGCCGGCCAGCGGCCCCACGATTCCCCCGGACATGGCGTTCAATGTAGCACGCCGCCCAGGGAACCCTCCGCAGCGCGGCTCGACCCTCCGTGCCGGGGCGGGTGCGATAACATGCAAACGATGGAACTGGACGGTCACATCGTCGAGTTCGTCGACTCGGGAGCCCTCCGCATCGGTCACGTGCGACGATCCGAGCACCGCCGACTCCGGATCGTGGACCGGCGCGGCCGCGAATCCAGCGTTCCCCGCTCCAAGGTCGTCGTCGTCCACCGGCGCGCCGCCGAAGAGGCGTTTCCGGAAGCCGCGGACACGATGCTCGAAACGGCCGTCGAACGCGCCGCCGCGATCGACCTGGAGTTGTTGTGGGACGCGGTTCGGGAGGGCGTGCGCGATGCGACGCTCGACGAGTTGACGGCGCAGTATTTCGGACGTTCGGCCCCGGAATTGAAGTCGGCCATGTTCCGCGCGCTCGAGGCGGATTCGCTGTATTTCGGCCGGAAGGCCGGCGGTTACCAACCCCGTCCCGAGGCGCAGGTCGCCGCCGAGCGCGCACGCCTGGAACGGGAGCGCGAGCGGAAAGCCTTCCGCGCCCGCGTCGGAGACATGCTGCGAACGGCGCTGGCGGGCGGTACGCCCGAGGCGGAACCCGAGTGGAGGGCCGTCGTCGACAGGCTCGAGCGGTGGCTGCGCCACCGCGAGAAGGACGAGGTCGGCAGCGTCTTTCAGAAGATCACGGGGACGCACCAGGCGCGCGAGGCGGCCTACGAGCTGCTCGAACGGTTGGGACGCATCCGGGAGCACGACGATCGATTCCTCCTGATCGGGGGCTTCCCCACGACGTTCGCGTCCCAGGTCCTGGAGGCGGCGCGCGTCCTGGAACCCGTGCTCGACGACGCACGACGCGCGGACTGGACGCGCCGCCGGACCGTGGCCATCGACGACGACGAGACCGTGGAAGTCGACGACGCGCTGACGGTGATCGAGGACGGTCCGCGCACGCGGGTCGGTATCCATATCGCCGACGTCGCGGCGTTCTCGGCCAGGGGGGACACCCTCGACAGGGCGGCGGCGGCGCGGACGGCGACCATCTACCTTCCCAACGTGACCGTGCCGATGTTCCCGCCCCGGCTCTCCGCCGGTCTGGCCAGCCTCCTCGCCGGCGCTCCCCGGCCCGCGTTCACGATCGACGTCCGGTTCGACGCCGATCACTCCCTGGAAGCCTTCGAGATCTCGAGGTCGGTCATCCAGGTGGCGGACGCCATGACCTACGATGCCGCGGACCGGGCAATCGCCCAAGGCGAGCCGGCGCTGACACGTCTGCACGCGATCGCCCGGCGCCTCCACGCGGCCCGCGCCGCGGCCGGAGCGCAGACGCACCGGCGGCCGGAAATCAAGGTGCACGCCGCCGACGGGACGATCGCGCTTCGCCGTGTCGACGCCGACACGCCGTCCCGCCTGGTGGTCAGCGAGATGATGATCCTCGCCAACCGGCTGGCCGCCGACCACGCGGCGCGCGAACGCCTGCCGGTCATCTACCGCACGCAGGATCCTCCCGACCAGGCGCCGCCCGACACGACGGGGTTCCCGGAAGCCGTCCGGTTCGAAACGCTCCGCAGGAGCTTCAAGCGGTCCCGGCTGTCACTGTCGCCGGCCCCGCACGCCGGTCTCGGACTGAGGGCCTACACGCAACTCTCGTCGCCGATCCGCCGCTACGCCGACCTCGTGACCCAACGGCAGTTCGCCGCGGCCATGAACGGCGATCCCCATCCCTACGACACGGACGCCCTGCTGGGCATCATCACGTCCGCCGAAGCGGCGGAGATCGGAATACGGAAGCTGGAACAGACGTCGACGACGTACTGGATCCTGACCTATCTCGCACGCGAGAAGGTCGGCGCGCCGCTCCCGGCCATGGTGATCGACAGGAAAGGCACGCTCGAGCTGACCGACTACCTGGTTCGGGGAACCGCCGCCGCCGCGGCGGACCGGGAGCCGGGCGACGTAGTCACCGTGCAAATCGAATCGATCGGGCCTACGGCGGGAGAACTGCGGTTGAGTCTCCTGCCGTGAGGGCGTTCCGGCGCCGCGGCCGGGGTCAGAAGTCGCTGCAGGACTTGTAGTAGCCGCACCGCGGACACCGGAGCTTGCAACTCTGGGAAAGCATGTCCGCGCCGCAGTTCGGGCAGGTCCGCTCGATCGCCTCAAGGGCGTCCGGGACCGGTCGGGCGTTCTCAGCGGCGGTAGCCGTCCTGCAACTCGTCATCCGGGCGCTCGCCGTCGTCGAGTCCGGCGCCTCGCTCCCAGGACGCGTCGTCGGCCGACGACGCCCCGGCGGAGTCCGTTTCGGCGGGCGCGTCCTCATGCGCCTTGCCGAAGAAGTCGGCCAAGTGCCCGAGGATCGTGCCGGCGTCCGCGGGCCGGCCCTCGAAGGTGGTGATGCAACGGGACCGGCGCCACCCCTTGCCGTGCTTGACGCCGATGATGATGTACTGATCGAAGAACCCCGTGTCCTTCAGGAACCGGACGGCGGATTCCGGCGTGAACTCGTTGGCCCGGAACTCGCACACGCTGATCAGATCGCGAAGGCGTTCCGACACCTCGGCCTCGTGGTTCTCCATGAAGGGACCCAGGCCGTGGACCTCCCACTCCCCGGGTGGCAGGCCGTCCGAGGACAGGGCTTCCAATTGCGCGCGCACGAACTCGCCGAGCGCGCAGTCGACGAACCCTTCGATGACGGGGCCGCCGCGCGGATGGGACAGGTGGAACACCTGCTCCCGGGGGACCAGCATACCGGCCTCGCTGACCGACGCCAGCAACGCGGCCTCCTCGAGCGTCGGAAACTGGAACGTGATCGGCCGGATGGTGGTTCGCCGGTTGCCGTTGCCGGCGTGGAAGACCGTGTTGCGGATACGGAACCGTAACTCGACCATCTGTCCACCCCCAAGGAACACTTTCCTTATCAGGGCATGCCAGGACAGGTGTGGTCCAACCGCGTGCACACGGTCGAAAACGGCCGCGGCCCTGCACAATTCCGCCGCGGGCTGTAGAATGTCCGTTCGCGATCGCCGATATCGCGGCGAACACTTGAGGGCGGACGGAAATCGGAGGCGCGCAGTGATGGAGAGCGTGAAGCGGGTGGCGGTCACCGGGGCCGCGGGCAACATCGGTTATGCCATCTTGCCGGGGATCGCCTCGGGCGGCATATTCGGGTCCGACACGCCGGTGCGGCTCCAGCTCCTGGAGATCCCGCCCGCGATGAAGGCGCTCGAGGGCGTATGCATGGAAATGGACGACTGCGCCTTCCCGCTCCTGACGGGTCTCGAGGCGACGGACGATCCGCGCGCGGCGTTCGAGGGAGCCGACCTGGTGCTCCTGGTCGGCAGCCGGCCCCGGTCCAAGGGAATGGAACGCAACGACCTGATCCGCGTGAACGGTCCCATTTTCGTGGAACAGGGCCGCGCCATCCAGCAAGCGGCCGCGTCCGGCGTCCGCGCCGTCGTCGTGGGCAATCCCTGCAACACGAACTGCCTGATCGCGATGCGCAACGCGGGAGACGTCCCCCCGGACCGGTGGTCCGCCATGACTCAGCTCGACCACAACCGGGCCACGGCCCAACTCGCGTCGAAGGCGGGCGCCGCGGCGTCCGACGTCCGCCGCCCCATCATCTGGGGCAACCACTCGAACACGCAGTACCCGGACTGGAGCTTCGCGACGGTCAACGGGCGGGCGGCCCCGGAAGCCATCGGCGACCGGTCCTGGTACGAGAACACGTTCATCGGCACGGTGCAGGAGCGCGGGAAAGCGATCATCGAGGCCCGAGGCGCGTCATCGGCCATGTCGGCCGCCGCCGCCGCCGTCCAGCATTCCCGTTACCTGTTCCAGGGAACTCCGGACGGCGACTGGACGAGCATGGCCGTCCTGTCCGACGGCAGCTACGACGTCCCGGCGGGTCTGGTCAGCTCGTTTCCGGTCACCTGCCCGGGCGATGGAAGCCACGTCATCGTGAAGGACCTCGGAATGGACGCCTTCGGGAAGGAACGGCTGGCGCGATCCGTCCAGGAGCTCGCCAGGGAACGCGAGGTCGTCGCCGATCTCCTCGGATAGGCGGACGCGACATGAACATCGAAACGTTACGAACGAACGTCCTCGAGTTGATCCGGCGGACGTCCGCCTTCCTCCCGCCCGACGTCCAGCAGGTCATCGACCTCCAGCGCCGGTTGGAAGACCCGAACTCCAAGGCCAACTTCGCCATGGAACTCGTGGCGCAGAACATCGGGCTCGCCAAGGCCCGCTCGCTGCCGATCTGCCAGGACACCGGGACCATCGCCTTCTACATCGACACGCCGATCGGCGTGGACCAGATCGAGATCGCCGAAACCTGCCGCGAGGCCGTCGTGGAAGCCACCGCCCTCGGCTACCTGCGCCAGAACTCCGTCGACAGCGTCGACGGGACGAACACGGGAAACAACCTGGGCCCCGGCAGCCCCGTCTTTCATTGGCAACAGACGCGCGCCGCGGAGGTTCGCATCCGCCTGATCCTGAAGGGGGGCGGCTGCGAGAACATGAGCGCCCAGTACAGCCTGCCGGCCGAGATACAGGGGCAGCCGGCCAACCGCGACGTGGAGGGCGTGCGAAGGGCGATCCTGGACGCGGTGTGGCGGGCGCAGGGCAAGGGCTGCGGCCCCGGTTTCCTGGGTGTCGCGATCGGCGGCGACCGCGCCTCCGGGCTCGAATTCGCCAAGCACCAGCTGCTTCGGACGACCGACGATCGAAACGCCGACCCGGTCCTCGCCCAACTGGAGGCTCGGATCATGCACGAAGCCAACACGCTCGACATCGGGCCCATGGGCTTCGCGGGCAAGTTCACGATCGGCGCGTGCAAGGTGGGCAAGTTGAACCGGTTGCCGGCGTCCTTCTTCGTTTCCATCGCGTACATGTGCTGGGCGTATCGCCGGCGCGGGGTCGTGCTCGACGGCGACGGCAACGTGTCGGGGTGGCTGTATACGGCGGAGCACGAGTTTCGCGAGGCGGCGCCGGCGCCGGATTTGACCCTGCCGTCGGCGGGGACCGTCCGCCTG
This sequence comes from Acidobacteriota bacterium, assembly GCA_022821265.1. Lineage (GTDB taxonomy): Bacteria > Acidobacteriota > Terriglobia > 20CM-2-55-15 > 20CM-2-55-15 > JAJEDW01. Next base: position 42 of record JAJEDW010000202.1, on the reverse strand, counting down.
CGGACGCCGTTGACGGCCGAGGACGTCCGCAAGCTCAGGGTC
>JAJEDW010000082.1 GCA_022821265.1 Acidobacteriota bacterium | reverse complement strand
GACGCCGTCGTGATGCTCGAGGACACGCGGCCGGGAACGAACGGTCGCGTGCGCATGCTCCGTACGGTCCAGGCGGGGAAGCACGTGCAGGGGGCCGGCACCGAGTGCCGCAAGGGCGACCGGGTCCTCGAGGGCGGGCGCCGCATCGGGGCCGGGGAGATCGGCATCCTGGCCTCGCTCGGGTACGTCGGCGTGCCCGTGTCGAGGAAGCCGCGCGTCGCGATTCTGTCCACCGGCGACGAGCTGGTGGACGTCGCCGAGACGCCGGGGCCCGCCCAAATCCGGAACAGCAACAGCGTCAGCCTGATGGCGCAGGTCGTCGAGGCCGGTGGCGACCCGATCCCGTTGGGAATCGCCGGGGACGATTCCGACGACCTCCGCGCGAAGCTGTCCGAGGCGCTGCGGCACGACGTGGTGATCACCTCAGGCGGCGTCTCGATGGGAAAATACGACCTGGTCGAAGGCGTCCTCGAGGAACTGGGCGTGGAGATCGCCTTCGAAAAGGTGGCCATGAAGCCGGGCAAGCCCACGGTTTTCGGGTGGCGGGAGAAGACGTTCGTCTTCGGGTTGCCCGGGAACCCGGTGTCGACCATCGTGTCGTTCCAGTTGTTCGTGCGGCCCCTGATCCGAAGACTGCTGCACGCGGGGACGGGACGAGGCGGTTTCCTGGAGGCCGTACTCGACGGGCCGGTTCGCTGCGACCCGGTGCGCGGCGCGTGCGTGCCGGCGCGGGCCCGGTTCCGGGACGGCGCGTATCGAATCGCCCCGGTCCGATGGATGGGTTCCTCCGACCTGGTGGGGTTGGCGCGAGCCAACGCCTACCTTCTGATCCCGCGGCGTGACGGCGAGCTTTCCGGCGGCGACCGGGTGCGCTTCATTCCGATGTCCACCCTGGACGAGTAACCGAATGGCGGGTGAACTCAGTCACATCGATTCGAGAGGCCGCGCCCGCATGGTCGACGTCAGCGGCAAGGCGGCCACGTCGCGGACGGCTCGCGCCGAGGCTCACGTCTTCATGACGGACGGGCTGATCCGGCAACTCCGCGAGCGGACCTTGCCCAAGGGCGATCCGTTCGAAGTCGTCCGGATCGCGGGAATTCAGGCGGCGAAGAAGACGTCGGATCTGATCCCGCTGTGTCATCCGCTTCCGGTGTCGCAGATCGAAGTCGACGTGGACCTGACGCCGAGGGGCGTCCGCATCGAAACGCGGGCGCGGACACGGGCCGAGACCGGAGTCGAGATGGAGGCCATGGTCGCCGCCTCCGTGGCGGCGCTCGCGTTGTACGACATGTGCAAGGGTGTGGACAAGGGAATCGAGATCGGACCCGTCCGGTTGCTGGAGAAGACCGGCGGCAAGAGCGGGTCGTGGCGCCGGGAGCCGGACTCGTGACGGGGGCCGATCTGGGCCGGGCGTTGGTCGTCACCGTCAGCGACTCCACGGCGCGGGGGGAGCGCGAGGATCGTTCGGGACCGGAGGTCCACCGGCTGCTCCGGGACGCGGGCTTCGACGTCATCGGGGTGGCCGTCGTGCCGGATGAGCGGACGACGATCCAGGATCGCCTTTTGATGGCCTGCGAACGGGACGCGGTCCGACTGGTGGTGACCACCGGCGGCACGGGGCTCTCGCCCCGGGACGTCACCCCCGAGGCCACGCGCAAGGTGATCGACCGGGAAGTGCCCGGCATGGCGGAGTTGATGCGGATGGAAGGGTTGAAGAGCACGCCCCGGGCCGCGCTCTCGCGGGGGCTCGCCGGGGTGCGCGCCGGTACGCTGATCCTGAATCTCCCGGGCAGTGTCAAGGGTGTGCGCGAGTCTCTGGGCGCCGTCGTCCCGATCCTGCCGCACGCGCTCCAGGTCATCGGACAGTCGTCGCTGGGGTGCGGCGAGTAGCCGATTGTCGGATTGACGGTCCGACGAGGCACGACACCCGCATTGCGTGGGAAAGTCCGCGATTTTTCCGGCCGCCCGATGCATTCGCCGGCCGAGTTGGTTTATCCTACGAGGTCCGGAGATTGAACCACGATGAACGACGTCTTGCCCGGGTACGTGCCGATCTTCATATTCGTCGTGCTGGCGTTCGCGTTTCCGGTCGTGACGCTGCTCGTGGCGCATCTGATCCGTCCGTCGACGGGCGGCATCGCCAAGCTGACCGCGTACGAGTGCGGCGTCGACCCGGTCGGCGACGCCCGCGAGCGTTACGCGATCCGGTACTACCTGGTGGCGATCCTGTTCGTCATCTTCGACGTCGAGGTCATCTTCCTGTTTCCCTGGGCCGTCATCTACGACCAGCTCCTTCTGTTCGGCCTGATCGAGATGTGCGTGTTTCTTGGGATCCTGATCGTGGGATACGTCTGGATCATCAAGAAGGGGGCGATCGAGTGGGCGTGAGCCCGGCTTTCGCCACGTGAGGAGCGGCCATGGCCTGGATCGAGAACCGTTTCGAGCAGAACATCGTGACCACCACGGTGGACTCTCTGTTCAACTGGGCCCGCAAGTCGGCGTTGTGGCCGATGACGTTCGGGTTGGCGTGCTGCGCCATCGAGATGATGGCGACCGGCACGTCCCGGTTCGACCTGGACCGGTTCGGGGCCGGTGTGTTCCGGCCGAGTCCCCGGCAGTCGGACGTCATGATCGTGGCCGGAACCGTCACGCTGAAGATGGCCCCGATCGTGCGCCGCGTGTACGACCAGATGCCCGACCCGAAGTGGGTGATCTCGATGGGGGCTTGCGCTAACGTGGGCGGCCCGTTCGACACCTATTCCACGCTGCAGGGCGTGGACCACGTCGTTCCCGTGGACGTCTACATTCCGGGATGTCCGCCGCGGCCCGAGGCCCTGATGTACGGGCTGATGCGTCTCCAGGACAAGATCGACCGGATGAGCATCTCGCGGAAACCCACCGAGGCCCGCCTCGACGAGATCAAGGACGACATGCGCATTACCCAGGCCGCATTGGAAGAGATGGACCGGATCGACCTGAAGATTTGACGGGCCACCCCCCGCTCATCGCCCACCTCGAAGCCCTGATCCGCGAACGCGGACGCATTCCGTTCAGCCGGTTCATGGACGCCGTCCTCTATCATCCCGAGCACGGCTACTACGCGCGCGCCGACAACCCGATCGGCCGGGGCGGCGACTTCTACACGGCGGCCGATCTCGACCCGGCCATGGGGCGGATG
>JAJEDW010000143.1 GCA_022821265.1 Acidobacteriota bacterium | reverse complement strand
ATAGTCGCTGGCGTCCGCGAGGGCGAACAGAGGCCCCGTGTCGACTACGACGGCCACAAGCGTTTCCCCGCCACTAGGATCCTGTGGTGAAACCCCGCGTCGCACCGAGACCGGTGAGGCGCCCGTCCGGCAAGGCGCGAGAAGGGAGCATATTCCCGATATGTGACCGACGAGCAATGCGGTCCGGACGGGATGCATCGCCGGTCGAATGCAGCAGCGGTTTCACCACAGGCTCCTAGCGTCGACCTTCGAGACGACTGCCCTCGTGGGGGTCGACCGCGCCGGCGACGATCGTCGTGGCCTTGCCGCTCACGACGCGGTCTCGCGGTCCCTCCCGGCGAGGCGCCGCCGTAAACGATGGGAGACCCGGTCGCGGCTCGCTCGCGATATACGCTTTCAGAGCGTTCTTGATCAATTCGGTCACGGTGACGCCCCGCGTCCTGGCGACGCGCTTGACTTCCAGCAGGAGTTCGTCCTGGATGAGGATCGTGGTCCGTGTCATGCTCGCATATGCTAGCATATATTCTCGCAACGGATTCCCTGAGCGCCGTTTTCATGGCCGGCGCCGATTGCGTTTCGGCCGAGACGGCAAGGTGTCATCAGTTTGTCGTAAGACGCCTGCCCCGCCTTGACGGGCCAGTCTGGAACCGTTGCCATTCTGAACTCGAATTCATCAAAATTTCAGATGGCAGGAACTCGGTCTCGTCCTACAGTGTCCGAGCCGGGTCGTGGAAGTCGTTGCTGAACGCGGGCCGCTACCGAGGCCGACTGTCGCGATTCCGGGTTCGGATCGTTGGGCGCAAACACGATAATCGGAGGTTCCGATGACCAAGATGACGGCTGCATGGACGGCGGCGGCCGCGCTTGTCTCGGCGGGTTCGCTGGCGGCTCACCACTCGCTGGTGCTGTTCGACACCTCGGCGCCGGTGTGGGTGAAGGGCGCGGTCGTCCGCGTGGAACGGATCAATCCGCACAGCCGGATCTTGGTGGATCAGGAGACCGGCGACGGGCAGGTTCGACGGTGGGCCGTGGACGGCCCGGCGCCCGCCCATCTCCTCCGCATGGGTCTGGACCGCGATTTCCTGAAGGCGGGCGACGTGATCGAAGTTTGCGGCTTCATGCTGCAGGAAGACGTTGCGGCGCGGCGCGCGCGCCGTGAACCCGCCGATGCCAGTCTCGACGATTCAGCCGCGAATCCGTTCGACCGTTTCATGAACGGGAACATGCTGGTGATGCCGGACGGACGGAAACGCTATTGGTCCGACTACGGGCACCTTCACCAGTGCCTCGACCCGAACGATCCCGAGCCTCTCCTGCGGTAGCCCGACTGCCGGTATCGCATCGCCGGCCAGGTCCCGGGCTGGCGATGCCCCCGAAACGGTTCAATCCAGCGCCGGCGCCGGCACGGGCGGCGTCAGATCCACGCACGGCTCCGGGTCGTAGCGCACGTTGGCCGCCATGAACGTCGCCGAGCCGCTGTAGCTTTCCGTGAAGTATGTCGGATCCTCGGCCGTGTACTCGCGCGTCAACGTCATCGCGTCCGCGCCGAGCGAGAAGCGCTCCACAACGTGGAGATCGGCGCTGTGTGGCGTCGTGCCCGTCAGCCGGCCGGGCCGGAAGCCGACCGTGTCCACGATCAGCACGTCGTCCTCCCAGCGGCCGATCGAGTGACCCTCCCAGCTCGGCTCGATGTCGGCCGGGTGCGCGGTCATGTCCATGTGAACCGTGCGCTCCAGACCGTGAAGGCCATACTGGATGAGGATCGTATCGACGCGTTGCGTGATCCGGTTGACGGGCTCGCCGCCCAAGTCCGAGACGATGCTGCCCTCGATGCACGAGCGCTCCGCCCGCGGGATCTCGGCGAGGGCCTGCATCGCGGCCTCGCCGGCGGCGGTCAGGCCGACGACGCTCCGGCCGCGGAAACCCGCCAGGGGATTGCGCGCCTGCTCGGCTTCCGGCGTACCGCGCGCGCCAGGGATCTCGCGCTGTCCCTCGGGCACGGCGCCCGGCGCGAACTCGCCGACTTCGGAGAGCGGCACGAGCGTTCCGTCGCGGCCTTTCGGATCCGTCATCACGCGCTGCTCGACGGCCCATTCGTCCGAGATGTTCGGCTCGCCGTTGGCGAGGCGGGCGGGGCGCCGGGCCGTGGTCGTGGCCGGGATGCGCTGGTCGTAGCGGTCCAGCGCGGTGCCGTCCGGGAAGATCAGCGTGCTCGTGTAGCAGGCCAGCGGATCGGCGCGGTCCGGCGAGCCCTGGATCGTGATCTGCATGCCGGGCGGGAACATGTCCGCTCCCCAGCCGGAGCGGCGCAGGGTCGTCGCCGACCGCAACTCGCAGCGGTGTTCGACCACCTCGCCGTCCTCGCCGGTGACTTCGAAGTGCAGCCACGAATGAGGATTGACCAGGTCGAGACGCGTGATGACGCCCGTGAGTTCGACGTCGTCGTTCATCGCGAAGTTGCCGAAACCGTGGTGGGCGCCGGCCGCGGCGGTGGCCATGAGGCCGGCGGCCAACGAAGCTGCGATTCGAATCTTCATTTCACCCTCCCGGCGCTTGACGCCGGCGGAAGCTCTATTTCGATGAACTCGCCTCGATCTCCGATGCCAGTTCGATGAACACCCGCGCATAGTCTCCGTTGTCGAGTTGCGCCATGGCGAAGTGGCCGCCGCCGGCCAGACCCCGGTCCGGCAGGTAGACGGCCGTCGCGTCCACTCCGGCCTGGCGCCACACGTCCGCCTGGCACCGGAGCGCGTCCGGGCCGCCGCGGAGACCCATCTCCGAGCCGGCCAGAACGACCGGTACGGTCCGGAAGTTGACGAGCCGGCTCGGGTTCTCGCCCTGCATGGCGCAGCCGTCCCGGTCGACGGCCTCGAAATCCTCCGGCAGGGGCGGCTCGACCCTCCAGTCGGCGATGGGCGGGGTTCCACCGAACCCAGCCGCCGCCGGATTGCTGCCGGCGGCCTCGAACGCGATGATGCCGACCACGTTGTCCGGGTTGAGATCGGGTACGCGGAACGTGCTGCCGCCGCCCGCCGAATGCGCGAACAGTATCGCCGGGCCGATCTCGTCGAGCAGCGCCGAAATGCTCCGCGCCGCGACCGCGTCGCCGCAGTACGGGGCCGTGGCCGAGCTTGCGGCCCACCCGATGACGGCGTCGTTCGTCGGCGTCGGGTCGCCGCCGGGCCAGAGGGCCGGATCGGAGGTCGCCAGGCGGGAGATGATCGCGGAATTGCCCACGCCGACCGTCCCGTCGCCGCATGCCGCGTTGCTCTGGGAGCGTCCGTGCCCCGGACGGTCGACGACGTAGACGTCCCA
>JAJEDW010000139.1 GCA_022821265.1 Acidobacteriota bacterium | reverse complement strand
GCCCTGCTGGTCGCCCTCGGTGGCGGCAGGACTGCGCAGATCGTTGAGGTACTCGATCAGCTCGGCCTCGTCCTGGGGCAGGTCGCTGTTCAGGTCGGCGAAAGCCTCGGCGGCGACCGACCCCGTCAGCGCCGTTCGCTGGGCGGGGTTGAGGAATTTCAGCGCGGCCAGCAGCAGTTGGTCCGCCAACTCGGCCACCTCGGCGTCAACGCCCTCGCGGCTCCCACCGTTGCCGGCCACCAGGTCGTCGAGCGCACGCACGTGGGCGTCATGAACGGTCCGGACCTGCGTCTCCTGGTTGAAGGTGATTGGCGGGACGCCGGCTTCGGACAACGCCGCCTGCAACCCGCCGATGCCCTCCTCGAGCAGGATGCGCCCCGCTTCGGCGCGGTCGGCCCGCGCCTGCGCCAGATCGTCTGCCTGCGGAAAGGCGGACTCGGGCATGGACATCAGCAGCACAACGGCCACGAAGGCGGCCACGACGGTCGGAAGGGGTTTCACGTGTCCCATGCGTCTCCCGCCGTGCGCCGGGAACGGCGCAGAACCAGCGGCATCTTGCGAGTGTACGCCACCCCCAACGTGGCGACCGCACGAATTCGCGCGCGCGTACCCCATTGTTTACACGTCGTTTACGTGCGGCTTCCGAGCGCTCGTCGAGAAAGTGCTTGAGACATCCCGCCCCGCGAGTACACAATCCGGTCGCGATGGACTTCACCGAGTTTCTGAGCGTGGTCAACGGCGTCCTGTGGCACGACTGGGTCCTCTACGTCGTCCTCGCTGTCGGCGCGCTCCTGCTGGTCTGGACGAAGTTCGGGCCCGTCGTCGCCCTCACCCACGGCGTGCAGGTCGTCCGCGGCAAGTACGACCGGAAGGACGACCCGGGAGCGATCAGCCATTTCCAGGCGCTGTCGGCGGCGCTGTCGGCGACGATCGGCCTCGGCAACATCGGCGGCGTCGCGCTGGCGATCGCGCTGGGCGGCCCGGGCGCCGTGTTCTGGATGTGGGTCGTGGGGCTTGCCGGCATGGCGATCAAGATGACCGAGGTCACCGAGACCATGCTGTACCGCAATACCGACGATCCGGACAACCCGCACGGCGGTCCGATGTTCGTCGTCAGCCGCGGGCTCGCCCAGGTCCGCCCCTCGCTCGCGCCCATCGGCCGCGGCATCGGCTACGTGTTCTGCGGCACGCTGATGATCTCGACCATGACCGGCGGCAACATGTTCCAGTCCTGGAACGTCGCCAACGTGACGCGCCTCAACTTCGGCGTTCCCGATCTGTTGACCGGGCTCGTGCTGGCCTCGGTCACCGGCGTGGTCATCATCGGGGGCATCAAGCGCATCGGCGCCGTCGCGGGCCGCCTAGTCCCGTTCATGTGCCTGGTCTACCTGGCCGCGGCTCTCTATGTCCTGGCCCTGAACTTCGACCAGATCCCCGGCCTCATCGGCCTGATCTTCGCTTCCGCGTTCACCCCGGCCGAAGCCCAAGGCGCCTTCATCGGCGGCACGTTCGGCTACGCCTTCCTGGTGGGAATGCGGCGGGCCTTGTTCTCGAACGAAGCGGGGCAAGGCAGCGCGCCCATCGCCCACGCGGCGGCCAAGAGCAACGAACCCGTCCGAGAGGGCGTCGTCGCGGGCATGGAACCGTTTCTGGACACGATCGTGGTCTGCACGCTCACCGCGTTGGTCATCCTGTCCAGCGGCGCGTGGAACCGAGGCGCCGACGGATCGTTCGCCGCGCCGCCCCAGGTCGCCGCCGCCGGCCCGGGGCAATGGACCATCGAATCGGACGCGCTCGCGACGGAGGCGACCGGCGCTTGGCAAGCCGGACAGGACGTCTTCATTCTCCTCGACACCGGCGTCGAAAGCACCGAGACCGGCTCGTCGCTGGCGCGGCTCGCCGGCGTGGTCCAGGAAACCGACGGCGCCTTCACGGTGGCGTGGAACATCTACGCCGCCGACACGGCGCCGGGAATCCACGACCCGGGCGTCTTCAGGCAATACACCGGCGCCAGCCTGACCAGCCACGCCTTCGACCGCGTGCATCCCGGCCTGGGCCGGTGGCTGGTGACACTGGCCGCCTGGCTGTTCGCGATCTCGACGATGATCTCCTGGTCCTACTATGGCGAGCAGGGCATCGTGTTCATGTTCGGCGAACGGTGGGTGCGCACCTACAAGTTGATCTACTGCCTGGCCGCCGTCGTCGTGACGTCCGGGTTCATCACCACCGACGTCCAGCTCGACGGGCTCACCGCCATCGGGACCGGCGTCATGCTGTTCGCCAACATCCCGATCATCCTGATCTTCTCGGGCAAGGCGATGCGCGCATACCACGACTACGTCCGGCGCCTGCGGGCGGGCGAGATGACGCCCGGGCATTAGCCGCCGGTCGGGAACGCCGTGCGCCTGCCGCGAACGACGCGCCGGCCTCGGCGCGGGGCGCCCAAGACGCCCGATGCGCGGTGATAGAATCCCGGCGTGATCTTTCGCAGTCCCGACCCCGCGATCACCATTCCCGACGTCCCGCTTCCCGACCTCATACTCCGGCGGGCCGAGAGGTTCGGACCGAAGCCGGCCCTGATCGACGGGCCGACGGGCCGCGGATACACGTTCGCCGAGTTTGCCGACAGCGTGCGGCGAACCGCGGGCGGCCTGACGGCGCACGGTTTCGAGAAGGGAAGCGTGATGGCTCTGCTCGCGCCCAACAGCCCGGAGTACGGCATCGTGTTCCTGGCCGCGGCTCTGGCCGGCGGCGTCAGTACGCCGATCAACCCGACGGCGACGCCCGGCGAGGTCGCGGCGCAGATTCGGGACTCGGGCGCCCGCTTCCTTTTCACGGTTCCCGAGCTCGTCCACAAGGCGCCGCGGGACGCGGCCCTCCTCCGGCACACGATCGTCATGGGCCCCGCACCTCGAGCGATCCCGCTCGGCGAGTTGCTTCAATCGCGGTTCCCGGCCCGGCCCGTCCGGATCCACCCCGGCGCCGACGTCGCGGCGCTGCCCTACTCCAGCGGGACGACCGGGTGGCCGAAGGGCGTGCAACTGACGCATCGCAACCTTGTGGCCAACATCCTGCAGACCGCATCCGGCATCTTCACGGGCGAGGACACGATCATCGGCGTGCCGCCGTTCTTCCACATCTACGGCTTGACGGTCGTCCTGCACCTCGGCCTCTATCTGGGCGCGACCGACGTGACGCTTCCGCGGTTCGAAATGGAAGCATTCCTGGACGCGGTCGAGCGCCATGGCGTGACCCACGCGAACCTGGTTCCGCCGTTGATCCTGGCGTTGGCGAAACACCCGTCCATCGAAGTCCGCCGGCTCCGCAGCCTGCGGACCGTACAGAGCGGCGCAGCGCCGCTGCCGCCCGAAACCGCCCGCGCGTTCTCGGAACGCTTCGGCTGCCGCGTGATGCAAGGCTACGGGTTGAGCGAAGCCAGCCCGGTGACGCACCTTGCGCCCCGCACGGCCCGGAATATCCCGATCGAGTCGATCGGCCCGCCGGTCGCGGGAACCGAGTGCCGCCTGCTGGATCCGGACAGCGGGGCCGAGTTGGACGCCGGACAGCGCGGCGAGCTCCATGTCCGTGGGCCGCAGGTCATGAAGGGGTACTTGAACGACCCGGACAAGACCGCCGCCATGATCGACGGGGACGGCTGGCTCCGGACCGGCGATATCGCCTCCACGGATACGGCCGGGAACTTCTACATCGTGGACCGGGCCAAGGAGCTAATCAAGTACAAGGGTTACGCCGTCGCGCCCGCGGAGCTGGAAGCGCTCCTGCTGACGCATCCGGACGTCGTCGACGCCGCGGTGATTCCGAGTCCCGACCCGGTTGCCGGCGAGGTTCCCAAGGCCGTCGTCGTCCGAACCGGCCGCGTCGGCGCCCGGCAACTGATCGCGTGGGTCGCCGAGCGCGTGTCGCCCCACAAGAAGATCCGCCGCGTCGAATTCGTGGAGTCGATCCCTAAATCCGCGTCGGGAAAGATCCTTCGGCGCCTGCTCCGGGAACCCTCGGGCCGTGCATCCTGAAGGGGGCCGACACGCGTACCGAATCGCGCCGGCAAGCCCACGCGGATCGTTGATCTTTGGACTGCGTTGGCGTAGTCTGCGATTTTACGCAACGTTTGCAAAGTCCAACACGGGAGGATGTCTCATGAAGCGGACGTGGATCCTGATCGGCGTCGGCGCGCTGTGGTTGTCGGCGTGCGCCTCCGAACCGCCCACCGGCCCGGACGCGGGTACGGAACTGTTGGACCAGGTCGTCACCACCATGGGCGGCTGGGACGTGCTTTCGATGATCGAGAGGCAGGAGTTGATCAGCGAGGGCACGGAGTACGAACCGCACCAGGCCGTGCGGCCCGGCGACGAACGTGAGCTGAACATTTTCAACAAGACCGTGATGGCCGACTTCACGAGCGGCTCCATGCGCCTCCAGTTCAACGGCGATCGCTCGTATCCGTCGCCCGGCACGGTTCGCTTCAGCGAGGTGATCGACCAGGACGTGGGCGCGTTGATCACGCCCGGTGAAGACGAAGACTCGATCGAACGCCTCCAGGGCAGCCGCGTGACGGCGCGTCTCCGGGACGTCAACCGGTTGGCGGCGCGTTTTCCGTTCGTCGCCCGCGACGCGGGCGACCTGGTCCGCGCCGAGGACCAGGTGATCGGCGAAACCACCTACCAGGTCCTCGAGTACACGGACGGCGGCGCTCGCGTGCAGGTTCTCGTGAACATCGACGGATTCAGCCGCGTCCCGCACAGCGTGATCTACCATGAAACCGACCCGCTCTACGGCGACACGCGCAACCAGATGGTCTTCTCGGACTGGCGGCCGTCGCAGGTGGGCGCCACGGACGAGGGGCGCGCGATATCGGCCCAGTTGCCGTTCAGCCAGTCGATGTTCCTCAACGGCGACCGTTACCTGGAGGAATCGTTCCGGAACATCATCAACAACGGCACGTTCGACCCCGATACGTTCGCCATCCCGGACGAGGTCCGGAATGCGCCGGAGCCGGGCGAGCGTGTCCTGTCGCAGATCACGCTCCGGCGCGCGGGCATGGGCTTCGGCCCCTTGCCGGGATATGCCGAGGTCCCCATCGTGGCGCCTCTGGAAGACGTGGCGCCCGGCATCCTGCACGCCGTCGGCGGATCCCACCACAGCATGGTGATCGAGATGGCGGACCACGTGATCGTCGTCGAGACGCCGCTGTTCGAGGAACGGTCCATCGGCGTGATCGAGGCGATCCAGGCCCGATTCCCCGACAAGCCCGTCCGGTACGCCGTCGTCTCGCACTACCATGCGGATCACAGCGGCGGAATCCGGGCCTATGGCGCCCTGGGCGCGACCATCGTCGCGCACGAGAGCATCGTGCCCTTCCTCGAAACCGTTCTCGGCAGTCCGAGCGCGGTGCGCCCCGACACCCTCGAGGAATCCGGAGCCACCCCCACGGTGGAAGGAGTCGGCAGCGAACCCATGGAATTGTCCGACGGCACGCGAACCGTGCAGATCGTCGAAGTCCCGAACGACCACGCGGCCGGCATGGTCATCGCCTACGTCCCCGACGCCGGCGTGGCGTTCGTCAGCGATCTCTACTCTCCCCCGAACCCGGTGGACGCCGACAACGCCAACGCGCGTGCGTTCTACGACGCGGTTGTCGCGGCCGGGCTGGACTTGGAAACCGTCGTAGGCGGGCACGGCGGGACCGGACCGTTCCAGAATCTGGCCAACGTGATGAACTGAACGGCCGGGCGTCCGAACGTCCCTTTCGCGGGGAAAGCCCGTTCTTCCCCCGCCGATAATCGAGAGGCGAGTCACCCCCATGGTCCCACGATGGAATCGATGGTTTCCCGTCCTGGTCGCGATCGCCCTGGGCGCGTCCTCGGGCCAGGCGCAGTCCCCCACGCTCGCGGTCGTCGACGGCGAGCCGTTGACCGAGGCCGACGTCCGGGCCGTGGCCGCGTCCGACTTCGAGGCGATCGACGTCGAGCGCCTGCAGTTCGAGGCCGGAATCCGACAGCGTGAGCACGAGACGCTGGAGCGGGCGCTGGCCGGCATTATCGCCGACCGGCTGATCCAGGCGGAGGCCGAACGGCAAGGGATCACGACCGCGGAGCTGCTCGAAGCGGAGGTCCAAGCCCGCGTGACCGAGCCCACCGCGGCGGAAATCGAGAGCATCTACCAACTCAACCAGCAACAATTGGCCGGCGTGTCCCGCGAGATCGGCATGGCGCGGGTCCGGCAATTCCTGATGGAAAGCGGCTACGAGGCCGCGCTGGAAGCCTACGTCGCGGATCTGAGGACCACTTACGGCGTCGAGTCGCGCCTGGGGCCCTACCGCGTCGAGGTCGCCACGGACGGCCATCCGTCGCTGGGTCCCGCCGACGCGCCCGTCACGCTCGTCGAGTTCTCCGACTTCGAATGTCCGTTCTGCCGGCGCACGCAACCCGTTCTCGACCAACTGGAACAGGCCTACGGAGACCGGATACGTTTGGTCTACCGGCAGTTTCCGCTGATCGACATCCATCCGCGCGCCCAGAAAGCCGCCGAGGCGTCGTTGTGCGCCAACGACCAGGGCCAGTTCTGGCCGATGCACGACGCGATGTTCGAAGAGCCGATCGAGTTGGAAGTGGCCAGCCTACGGTTCAAGGCGTCGAACCTGGGCCTGGACGGCGAGCAGTTCGCAAGCTGCCTCGAGTCGGGAAAGTACGCCGACCGCGTCCGCGACGACTTGAAGGCGGGCATGGCCGCCGGCGTGACCGGCACACCGACGATCTACATCAACGGCCGGCCCGTGTCGGGCGCGCAGGACTACGCGACCTACGCGGTCATCATAGAGGACGAGCTCGCGAGGATCGGACAGTAGTTCGCCTCAGGCCTCGCTTTCGTCCATCCACCGCCGAAGCGGCGGCGCCTGATAGGCCGCCAGCGCGGCCACCAGCGTCTCCGCGTCGCTTTCGACGGTCACGAGCTTCCGATAGACGGACTTCACGAATCCCTCGCGGACCATCCGGTCCACGAACGCGACCAGCGGATCGTAGTAGCCCGCGGCGTTGATCAGTCCGCACGGCTTGGAGTGGATGCCGAGCTGCGCCCAGGTCCAGATTTCCATCAGCTCCTCGACCGTCCCGAGGCCGCCCGGCAAAGCGATGAACGCGTCGGCCCGCTCCGCCATCAAGGCCTTGCGCTCGTGCATCGAGGCGACCACGCACAACTCGCTCAGGCCCGCATGCGCCAACTCTCGCGTAGCCAGGGGCCCGGGAATGACGCCGGTCACTTCCCCGCCCGCGTCGAGAACCGTATCGGCCAGCACGCCCATCAGGCCGGTCCCGCCGCCGCCGGTGACCAGCCCGATGCCGCGGCCCGCCAGCGCCGCGCCCAGCGCGCGGGCGCTGGCGGCGTAGGCGGGGTTCCCGCCCGGACTGGAGCCGGCGAAGACACAGACGCGCTTCACGGCCGGCGGGCTCCGGGAAACCCGTCAGGCATCCGCGTCCCGGTGGACGGTGTCGGGTGAGAAAGCCGGCAGGCAGATGGCGACGTATTCGGCGCCGCCCGCCTCGGGCGTGCTGTAGCGGACCCACTCGCCGGGCCGCGCGACGACGGCCTGACCGGCCCGGACCTCGATGGATCCGGCGTCGTGCTCCACCCGCAGCATCCCTGCCAGCACCAGCGTGATTTCCTCGAACTCCGGCCGTTGCCCCGGCTCCATCCAGCCCTGGGGCGACACCATCCGGGCGACGCTGACGCCGTTGTGGCCGGAATTGACCCGGCCCGCATACTCCTCGATCCGCTTGGGCTTGTTGCCGGTTCCGGGTATCACCGACGGACCATCGATCAACTCAGGCATTCGCCCCCTTTCGCACGAACCCGGGCGGGCTCAACCCCGCGCCAGCGCGGACACGTGAGCATGGACGGCGCGGCCCAGACCGTCCAGGTCGTAGCCGCCCTCCAGCAGCGAGACGACGCGGCCCTTGGCCGAGCGGTCCGCCAGGTCCATGACCTCCCGCGTCATTTCCGCGAAATCGCCGTCCTCGAGCGACAACGCGCCCAATGGATCGCCCCGCCGCGAGTCGAAACCGGCCGAAACGATGACCAGGTCCGGGGGAAAGCGGTCCTCGATCGCCGCCAGCGCCTCGCTGAACGCTTGCCGGTGGGTGGCCGCCGGCGTGCGGGCGGGAAGCGGCACGTTGAGGATCGATCCGGCGCCGGCTCCGTCCCCGGTCTCGACGCGCGCGCCCGTACCCGGATAGTAGGAGTACTGGTGCGTCGAGAAGTAGAACACCGATCCGTCGCGGTAGAAGATCTCCTGGGTCCCGTTGCCGTGGTGGACGTCCCAGTCCACGATGAGGACGCGCTCGACGCCGTGGACGGCCTGGGCGTGCCGCGCCGCGATGGCGGCGTTGTTGAACAGGCAGAAGCCCATGGCCATCTGTGTGCCCGCGTGATGGCCGGGAGGCCGGACGGCCGCGAAGACGTTGTCGACATCGCCGCCGAGCACCATGTCCACGCCCGTCGTCGCCGCGCCGGCGGCCAGACGGGCCACCTCGAACGAGTCGCGGCTGATGGCCGTATCGGCGTCCAGGCGCTCGACGCCGGCCTCGACCGCGGCTCGAATGTCGTCGATCAGCGCGCGCGAGTGACAGCGCGCGATATCGTCTTCGGAGGCGGGCCGCGGCCGGCGGTGTTCGAGCACGCCCCACAGGTCCGAGTCGGCTTCGAGCGTCCGCCGTATGGCGTCGAGCCTCAGCGGCGTCTCGGGATGGGCACCGGTTTCGTGGTCGCGGAATCGGGCATCGGCGATCAGCGCGGTCGACACGGTCAATCCAGGCGGACGAACATTACTGAACGTCAGTCCACGCGCGCCGTCTCGACGATGTAGGCCGACAGGGCGGCCAGGTCGGCGTCGGTGACCTCGGTCTTGCGGAAGGGCGGCATCACGCTCACGCCGTTCCGGACGAAGAAGGCGATCTCGTCGGGCGTCAGGTCGACGCGCTCGGTCAGGACGGCGGAGCGGCCGTCGTCGTACTTGGCCGCGAGCGCCTGGGTGCCGGGCATATTGGGTCCCGCCGAGTGGCAGGTCGCGCACCAGTAGGCGTAGACCTCCGCGCCGCGGTCCAGCTCGTCGGCGCCCGCCTCCTCCTGCGCGCCGGCCGATACCCCCGCGCAGAACGCCGCGGCGAGCACCACCGCAGCAACCGAACCGGCGAGGAGCCTCATGCGTCCCTCAGGTGGCGGGGCCATATGCCGTAGCGCCCGGCCGCGATCACGCCGTTCGGGTCCACGGCGTCCTTGATCGTTTCGTGCAGCCGGAGCAGGGCGTTGTCGTTGAACGCGTACGCCGCGGCGCAGTCGTCCATGAACTCCGTGTGCGTGCGGTACTCGCCCCAGCCATGCTCGGCCGCCACCTCGACGAGCCGCCGGAAGGTGCGGCGCACGGCCTGGTTCATCTGGACGTCCGGCATCACGTAGAACATGCAGAGGATGACGAACGTGCGGGGGTGAAAGGACTGGGGAAAGACCAGCAGCGCCGTATCCGTCCCGAACTCCTGGAGCACCTGCTGGAACACGCGCTGCGATTCGATGACCGCCTCGCCGGTCATCGGGATCACGGGCGAGAACCCCACGTGCCCGCGCGTGGCCGGAGCGAAGTTGGACCGGGCGCCGATGGAGAAGGTGGCCAGGGTCGGTATGCCCAGGTCCTGGGGGTCGCGGACGCCGGCCTTTTCGGCCTCGGTCAGCGGGAAGCGGTAGAACGCGCCGTCCCGGAACCGCGCGCCCGGGATCGACGACAGCCGGCGCTTCGTGGACTCCCACTGCGCGCGCACGACCTCCTCGGGGCCGTAGAACTTGAAGATGTTCGAGTAGAAGGGAACGTCTCGTTCGCCGGCGAACGCGTCGAGCCGCGCGATGTCGGCCGCGTCGCCGCTGGCCAGGGCGGCCCGCAGGTCGGGGTCCTGGGCCGCAGCGAAGCGAATCGGCGACTGCAGGTTGGTTCCGGCGTTCTGCAGGCCCGTGTTCATCACGTAGTTCATGTGATCGACGAGCGGGATGACATCGTCGTGTCGGAACACCTCGACCGTGCCGTCGATGTAGGCCTCCGGCTCCGGCATCAGCCAGATGCCCATCTTCGTGACCACGCCGAGGTTGGACTGCGAGAACATGCCGTCGACGTAGGGGCCGTAGCCGTACTTGAAGTGCTGCCAGGTCGTCGACCCGGGAAGCGCCCCCATGCCCGTGCGCACCAGATCCCCGGCTCCGGTGACGACCTCCAAGCCGCAGTGGGCGTCGAAATGGTCGCGGTAGGGGTTCATGGTGTAGCCGACCCCGTGGTCCAGCGCGTTCCCGATGACGCTGCCCCAACCCGGATCCGGGCAGTCGATCCAGAGCTTGAGCCCGCTGTCCTGTATGTGGCGGTAGAGGTCGAAGTAGCTGACGCCCGGCTCGACCAGCGCGTAGGAGTTCCGTTCGTCCACCTCCAGAATCCGGTTCATGCGCTTCAGGTCGAGGACGACGCTGCCGGACAGCACGGGCGCCGCGCCCCCGTAGCCCAGGTTCCGACCCGTCGAGATCGGATAGAGCGGGACGCGGAACTCGTTGGCGACGGCGACGATCGCCTGAACCTGCTCGGCCGAGTCGGGCGCGACGGCCGCCGAGGCCACCTTCTCCTCGGGTTCGTTCCAGAGCGGCGAGTACGCGTCGCGGTACAAGGCGACGTCCGCATCGCTGGTGAAGACCCACTCCTCGCCGACGATCTCGCGCCAACGAGCGATCGCGCTGTCGAAGTCCGTCTGCCGGACGCCTCGGGGAAGAATCATGTTCGGACGCCTCCTGTGACCGCCCTCGGAGGACCCGCCGGAGGCACGGGAGCGATGATCCACGAATACAGGACGGAATCGTCGTCGTCCGCACCCGCCGGCATCGATGCCTCGCTCGGTCCCCGCCGCGGCGCCGGGTCCAGCGGCATTCGGGCCAAGGCCTCGGCGACACGTTCGGGCCACGCGCCGTCCATACGCGGGGACGCGTGCCGGTCGTCAAAGACGACGCGCATGCCGTGGTCCCACGCCAGACGCTCCAGGCAGAACAACGCCCCTCGCGCGGTCAACCCCAACAGCGGCGCCGGCTCGATTCTCCACTGCGGATCGAGCTCGTCGAACCAGAGCCGGGTGACGTCCCCGTCGATGGCGCGGGGTTCGAAGCCCGAACGCCGGATCGCGTCGGCGAAACGGCGCGCGGGCTCGAAACGGCGGTCGATGACGGCCATTCGCGGGGTGGATGCGTTTGCCGACGAACGCGACCACTCCACTACGGGGAGCGCCGCTGCGAGCGCCGTGGTATGCAGAAATTCGCGCCGGCTCGCCAGCGGTTTCATGGCTCCTGGTCCTCGCCCGGCGCTCCGGTGCCCGGAGAACCCACGAAGAGCTGGGATCCGTCGGGCAACGTGACGTTGCGTCCGTTCGCCCGGTTGGAGCCGTCCCGGTGGCGGTATCCGAAAACGACGATCTCGGTGCCGGAGGGAATCGAGTCCCGGGTCAGGCCGCGGCGGACCAGCGTGTTCGGGCTTCCCGCTTCGATCATCCAGCTCACCACGGCGCCCGCCGCGTCCTCGACGTCGATGTGAAGCCACGCATGCGGATTGATCCACTCGATACGCGTGATCGTGCCCTCGAGCGTGATCGGCTGATTCTCGTCGAACTCCGCCGAGAACGCGTGGTGGGCCGTCGCGGGCGACGCTAGAACCAGGCCGGCTACGACCCACGCCGCCGCCGAGACGTATCCCGTCCTATTCATTCCCATTCGCAGCCTCCGCCGCGCGTTCTTCCGCGCGCGCCGCCGAAAGCAGCCCCGCCAATCCGTAGTTCCCTTCATGACAGGCGAACTCCAGCAGCGGCCCTTGCTGCGGATGCATGAATATCTCGACCCTCCAGGGTTCGGTGAACACGTCGGGATCGTCGATCGTGGCGCGGTAACGGATCTGATCCGGCGCCGTGCGGGTGAATTCCTCGGTGACCCGGAAGTTCTCGCTCATGACCGAATTCAGGTATTGGACGCCGTAGAAGTGCCGGTTCGGCCGCTGGTTGGCCGTTTCCACGACAAGCGTGTCGCCGTCCCACCGGCCGCGCGAATCGCCCGTCCATTGCCGCACGTCGTCCGGGAAGTGAGGGCGTCCGTCGATCGGAATGATCCGAACCTCGTGGTTGAGCTCGGCCATGATCGTCACGTAGTCGGGCGTCTGCACGATGTAGTAGTTGTTGTTGTACGGCTCCGGGAACATCGGCGCGGCTCCGCCGCCGAACACGATGCACCGTTCGGTCAGATACCTGTCCGCCGGCGTATCGGCCGGATGCTCCGCCATGTAGACCTGGTTCTCCTGGAACTGGCGCTCGGCCTCCGGAGTGAACGGCGGAACCCGGCCGTTCCGGGGCTCGACGATGAGCGACGTGCGCAGCGTGGGCACGATGTCGTTGCCGCGATCGAACCAGGCGTCATTGTAGGAGCCCACGCCGGACCCGATGTTGCGGTCGGCATTGGTCGCCTCGATTCGGGCTTCCACCCAGGACCGCGCCTCCTCGGGCGTGAAGAACTCCGTGTCGGCGAGGTCCGCGGGCCGCTGGAGCGGCGTCAGCGTCGCGTTCGACCACAGCCCCTGCAGGTCCGGATCGCCCCACGGCGTACGCGGCGTCTGCCCCCGCGCGTCGACGGCGATCAGCGCCGCCGGCAGAAGGATCGAAACCGCCCATGTCGGAGTCTTCATCGTCCCGCTCCTCGTCATTCGACGGCCCGACGGTAGAACTCGCCGTACAGCAGCGCCTCGGTGAACTCCACGCACTTGAACTCCATCAGGTGCGCGTCGGGGTCGGGATGCCGGTAGAGGCGAAACCGCATCGTCCACGGCCGGGAGAACGTCCCGGGGTCCTCCAGCGTCGCCTCGTAGTCGATGGCGTCGGGTCCGGCGAACGTGTACCGTTCCACGACGCGCAGCGCGTTGCCGGCGTGGTTGCCGGACCGGTCGAGCCACGCCTGGCCGTTGAAGCCGGTGACGTCGACGACCAGCGTATCGCCGTCCCAACTGGCATTCGACCAGCCCATCCAGCTGTCGAGCGCCGACGGCTGATGGTCGCTCAAATGGATGATTCGCGCCGCGCCCGCGAACTGATACGCGAACAGCATGTGTTGTTCGGAATGGAAGATCTGAAACGGGTAGGGCATGTAGTTCGCGCGCGGAACGCCCGGCATGAAGCATTTCATCTCCGGATCCTCCGCCCACCGATTCTCGAAGTTGCGGTCTCTCTGCGCCGCCGCCTCCGGCAGGTAAGGGATCTCGTCGCCGTCGACGATGCCGCGGCCCGGCGGTACGGCCAAGAGCGCGCCGTACTCGGGCGGCCCGGCGCTTGCGCCGTGCGTGAGCACGTCCCAGTTCGCCGTCGTCATCGACTGCCAGACGCCGCTGAAGTCCGGCCGGCCGTCGGACAGGCGGGGGATCTCATCCGTTTGCGCGCAGCCCGACGCCCAAAGCGCCGCTCCGATCACGAACAGGATGTGGACTCGTCGCATTGCGCTCCCCTGGTCCGTCACTCGCCCGCGGGTTCGATGCGCAGGATCGAACCGTTGGGGGTGAGCCGGGCGCTGCCGGGACCCGCCTGCAGATCTCGCTCGACGGCGATGTAGACGTTGCCGTCCGGCCCCTGGCGCACGTCGCGCACTCGAGCGTCGAGCGGCACCAGCATGGAATCGCGCCGCTCGAGTTGCGGCGGCGGCTGATCGAAGGCCACTCGCTGCAGTTGCTGTCCGCTGAGGCCCCCGATGAAGTAGTGCCCCCTCCACAGCGGAAACTGATCGCCGTCATAGATCATCAGGCTGGACGGACTGATCGCAGGCGCCCAGAACATGACCGGCATCTCGATGCCCGGCCGCCACCAGGGCTGCTCCGAGGCGAGGTTGCCGGTGTAGATCTTCCCCAGCGAGACCACCGGCCACCCGTAGTTCGCCCCCGGCGTCAGCCGGTTGAGCTCGTCGCCGGCCATCGGTCCGATCTCGGTCGCCCACAACTCGCCGGTCTCGGGATGCCAAGCCAGGCCCTGCGCGTTGCGATGACCGTAGGTGAAGATCTCCGGCCGGGCGTCGTCGCGCCCGAAGAACGGGTTGTCCGGCGGCGCGCGGCCGTCGTCGCTCAACCGCAGGACTTTGCCGACGTGGTTGTCGAGTCCCTGGGCCAACATGCGGTAGCTGGCGTCGTCGGTCACGTTCCCCGCGTCCCGGTCGCCAACGGTCAGATACACCATGCCGTCGGGACCGAACTCGGCGCGCCCCGCCGTCGCGCCCGTGCCCCAGGCATCGGCCACGAACACCTCGGCCACGTCCGAAAGCGCCGCGCCGTCGAAGCGCGCGCGCGCCAGGGCCACGGTGGTGCCCGCCTCGCCCTCCTTGATGTACGACAGATAGACCCGCCGGTTCTCCTCGAAGTCCGGGTGCAGAACGACCGAGTTCAGGCTCTGGGAGCGCAAGGCGCCGTCGGGCCAGCCGGCGACGGGCGTGGGGTCGAGCCCGTCTTGCCGGACGATGCGCAGCCGGCCGGGAAACTCCGTCACGAGCATGTCGCCGTCCGGCAGGAAGGTCAGGTGCCACGGCCGCACGAGCCCGTACGCGACGGTGACGACCCGTATGCGCACGAGCTCTCCGGCCGGGCATCCGCCGTGCAACGCGCCCGTCGGCGAGCACGGGCCCGGAGTGTAGGTGTCGAACACCCAGGTGGCGTTTTCGTCCTGGGCATGACCGCCAACCGCTGCCAGCGTCAGGACGCCCGCCAGCACGGCCCGTCGGTGCGGGTGCACGGTGTTCCTCCGTTCCTGCCGGTTTGCGTAACCGACGATAGGCGTCCGGTTCCGCCGGCGTCAAGTCGTTTCGGAAGCCGTACGGGGCCGCGAAGTGGCGGATGCGCCTACCTGAGAATGCCCTGAAGCACGTCGAGGCGGCCGTCGATGTCCTGGGCGATCTCGAGTCCGAGAATCCGCATGACGAGCGGGTATATGTGGATGTTCTCGAAGCTGGGAATCGTCGTCGCGTCGACCAGCTCGGGGCCCTTCGCGAAGAAGATCCCGTGCATCTCGGGATGACGCCCGGGATCGTACCCGTGCGCACCGCCGGAAACCGCGCCCCTCATGTTTCGGAAACGGATCGAATACGGGGCGTCGGCCGCCACGATCAGGTCTCCGAACCGCGGATGCGTCGCCATCCATGCCTCCGGCGTTTCGCCGGACCGGAACACGCGATAGCCGCTCTCCGCGTTCTTCAGCGCCCGGTAAAGCGTCTCCACGCGGGTCTCGCCGTCGACGTACAGGAGGCTGTGGCTCCCGGATCCGATCACGCGAACGCCTTGCAGGTCCACGATGTCATCGAGATGGATCACGCGTTCCGGATCCACGTCGATCATCCCGTGGTCGGAAACGATGAACACGTTGACACCGAAATCGAGCGCGTCGAGGCCGTCGAAGAGGTCGCCCAACCGGGCGTCGAGTCGCGCTATGGCCGAGGCGAGATCCACTGAGCGCGTCCCGTAGTCGTGCGCGGCGGAGTCGATCGCCGAGAAATAGAGCGTCACCAGGTGCGGACGGTACGCCTCGGGCCAGGAAAACCATTCCAGGACGGTCCGGACGCGTTCGGCCTGCGTGACCGATCCGTCATAGGTGTGATAGTAGGACGGGCGCACGCCCTGGATATCCGCCTCCGTGCCCACCCAGAAGTAGCTCGCTGCGACCATGCCGGCGCGTTCGGCGGCCACCCAGAGCGGGGTGCCGCCGTACCAACCCCCGTCCTCGACGGCATCCCGGTCTCCGAGCCGAAAGCGCGCGTCGCGCGTGCGGTCGACGAAATCGTTGCTGACGATCCCGTGCGTTCCCGGATGCATCCCGGTCGCGATCGCGTAGTGGTTCGGGAACGTGTCCGAGGGATAGCCGGGCACGAGACTCTCCGCCCGAACGGCGTCGGAAGCCCAACGTTCCAGGTTCGGAGCGTCGTGGATGTCCAGGTAGTCGTGACGGAATCCGTCCAGCGAGATCAGCAGGACGTACGGCTTGCCCTGCTGCTCTTCCGCGTTGGCCCGCGCGAACTGAGGTTCGGGCGCGGCCGCCTCCGCGCACGCGGCCAAGCCGACACCCAGGACAGCGAGCAACGCCACGCGCAGCTTCACCGTCCGCGCGTTGTCGCCACGAAGACGATTTCCCCCCGCCGCGGCCGCGCGGGCGCCCACATGAAATCGTCTCGACGGGCGCATCTACTCCGGTTCGGCCGGCGGGTACAGCCGACCGAGGACGGCCCGGTCGTTGGGCGACAACCCGGAGTGGCTCGCGATATCGGCGCGGCTGGCGAGCCGTTCGCGGTAACGCATGAAATAGCGCGCGATATCGCCGCCGAACGCGAACGAGTACATGATGTCCTCGAACTCGGCGGTGTGCGGCAGTCCCAGGGCGTGACCCAGCTCGTGAACACAGGTGAGATAGACGATCGTGTCCCGAAGCAAGGGGTCCCGGGCGGCCAGACCCGCGATGGCCGGACCCTGGCCGTCGACACTGGGCGTCACGTATACGAAGGCCCGGGGCCGGCCGTCGACCACGACGCGCCGCATTTCCCCGTAGAGACCGCTGCCGGGATCGATCCACACCAAGCGGATGAGCGCGTCCTCCTCTGCGCTTGCCTCGACGAACCGCAATCGGCCGGCGCTCTCCCG
>JAJEDW010000308.1 GCA_022821265.1 Acidobacteriota bacterium | reverse complement strand
CTTGTTGAGATTCTCGTGTTTCTACTCGTCGTGCTGCCGGTGGTGTGCGTACACTGGTTTATTGGCTTCCCCTAGCCGTGAGCGTATCGAACTCCCGCCGTCGAACATCGTACCGAATGCCGTCGTCCGCGCCGGCAAGCGCCTTCACGAACATCTGGTGTCGCCGATCGCCGCCGCCGCTTTTGCTTGTTCGAAAACGCCTCAAGTCGAAAACACTTGCCCGCTCGCCCTCCGTTACCGCGTAGTACGCGCGCTCGGCCTGCTCTTTGGTCGTCTCGATGCCTTCGCGAGCCTGCGTCGCCTGGATCGTCCGCACCATTAGCTCACGGCGAAGATCCGGGTCCGCCAGGATCGCCCTCAGGTCGACGCGCTCATGCCGGGCCATCGCTTACCTCCAAGTCGTCGAGTGCGGCGTCCTCCCACTCTTCGAGGAGTGCAGCCCACTGCTGTCCGGTCAAGGCGTACCGGGTTCCTTGTAAGAGATTGAAACGATACGACATAGATCCGATTTCTGGGTTTATCGATTTGAATTCACCGCAGTCGATATCGGGGTGTGCGGGGTCGCGGGGCATGGTACGACGCGTGAACGAACACCGTTCAGACCGTTTTTTCGCAGGTCATCAAACACTGCCACGGTACGAATTCCGCAAGTGCATCGCTCGCTGTAAACGATCCCCGACAAGTGAAGTCTATGTCCCGCTGGACATGAACCTCAACACCGAGAACGCCAGCATACCCTCGCCCCGCGGGTGGATCAACGCACGTCTTCGCGCGCTCCGTTCGGATGCGGATGTGTCGAGGATGGCGAGAGAGCGAGGCATCCGTCCTGGCGTTATCGTCGTCACGCCTGCGAAATCACGGACTTGGCTTACAGGGAATCTCCGTCCGTCTGCCGTCGTGTTCCATCGGCCCGCGGTGCGTGACTCGTCCCGGTTGACTGTTCCTTCGTTCGTCCTTATGTTGAGCCATTGAGGAATAATCAGTGCCCCTGAACATCAATGACGCTGACACGCATGTCCTGGCGAAACGGCTCGCGAGCCTGACCGGAGAATCGTTGACGCAGGCCGTCAGGAGGGCTGTCCAGGAAAGACTGGCGCGGGTGGAAGAGTCCCAGTGCGCCATGCGACTCGCCGATGAACTGGATCGCATCGCGCTCCATTGCGCCGGTCTGCCGCGTCGCGACGGGCGGAGCGCCGAGCAGATCGTCGGTTATGACCAACGCGGGATTCCGACCTGATGGTCGTCGAGACAACGGCGCTCATCGGCATGTGGCGACGGTTACACACGTCGTCGCCGCCAGCCCGCGCGAGACCCGGATGATCCAGTTCGCTAGATCCGGCCACAGCGCCGTCCTGGCGCTGCACGCCGTTCTTCTCAAGAGCCGATGTTGTCATTGACGTTGAATTCGGGTTGAGTAAGCCGGTACACCACGGACTTCAGCGAGTCCGTCCGTGACTGGATCCGGAAGCGAGGGCGCTTCCGAACCTGTCGCCTCGTCGGCGTCCGCGCTCCGCATGCCGACTGACTCAGGCAAGCCCCTGGCGCTCGGGACCAACGCGGCTTGCGAAGCCGAATTCGGACGGCAACCTGTATCCCACGATCATGACCGCGACACACCGGCACACGATCACCTCGACCATTCTCGACCTGAGCGAGAGGATCGGCGAAGCCATCGGCCGGGCGGAGGACGCGGCCCTCCGCGCGGATCTGCGACTGCGGCGCGTCAATCGCATCCGCACCATTCACGGAACGCTCGCGATTGAGGGCAACACACTCACGGAAGGGCAGATCTCGACCATCCTCGACGGCAAGCCGGTCGTCGCGCCGCTCCGGGAGATTCAGGAGGTGCGGAACGCCATCCGGGCCTATGAACAGTACCCACAATGGAATCCCGCCAATGAAGCCGATCTGCTCATCGCGCACGAGATCCTGATGGCCGGATTGCTGGACGCTCCGGGGCAGTACCGGCGCGGCAGCGTTGCCGTAACCGGACCGGAAGCCGTGGACCACATCGGCCCGCCCGCCAGCCGCGTGCCGCGCCTAATGGCGGAACTACTGTCGAGGCTGGATGGCACGGCGGAACATCCGCTGATCGCTAGCTCGGTCTTCCACTACGAGTTCGAGTTCATCCATCCGTTCGAGGACGGCAACGGACGGATGGGGCGGCTCTGGCAGACCGCGATCCTGACTCGCTGGAAGCCTCTCTTCTCGGACATCCCGGTGGAGAGCCTGATTCGCGTGCGGCAGAGCGAATACTACGAGGCCATCCGGGAGAGATCCACCCCGGGGAAGAGCACCCCGTTCATCGTCTTCATTCTGGAAACGATTCTCGCGGCTGTCCGGGATTCGACGCCGACCGACCAGGAAAGCGACCAAGTAACCGACCTAGTAGCGCGGCTGCTCGCCGCGTTGCGTGACGGCCGGAAGTCGGCGGCGGAACTCATGTCGGCGCTCGGTTTGTCGCACCGTCCGACGTTCCGCAACGACTACATTCGTCCGGCGCGGTCCGCCGGCCTGGTCGAAATGACCCACCCCGAGTCGCCCACCGCGAAGAACCAGAAGTACCGGCTCACGGCCCGTGGACGAGCCATTCCGCGCCTCAGTCCGCCTGGAGCACGTCGTAGAGCTGGCCGTAGAAACCCTCGTTGAACGTCCAGCCGAGATCGCCCTGGCGGGTGCGGGACATCAGGTCGTCCCGGGTGGCGCCGGCGTCGATCGCCTCTCGAACGCGGCCCAGAAGCGTTTCCCACTTGCTCCGTTGGGCCTCGATCTCGGCTCGGGTCATGACGGGGCCGCGGCCCGCCAGGGCGGCGTCGAATTCTAGGTTCAGGATGCCGTCGTACAGGGTCAGGATCCCGGCCGCGTTCGTGCCGTTGATTCCCGGCGTGGGGCGGGCGTACCCGACGGTGTCCGACAGCATCACGAACCGCAGATCGGGGAAGTGGACGATCGTGTCCCCGCCCGTATGCCCGGGAGCGTAGAAGTGCGCTTCGACCGTGGCGCCGCCGAAGCTGAGCGAGTAGTCGCGTTCGAACGTGACCGTCGGCTGGCCCGGAATGTCTTGAGTGCGGCCATCTGAAGCCCACAGGTTCGTCAGCGCTTCCAGGCCCACCACCGTCGCGCCCTGGTCGACGAAGGTCTGGTTGTTTCCAATGTGATCGGGATGATGGTGCGTGTTGAACACGTAGCGGACCGGGAGGTCCGAAATCGCTCGAATCTCGCGGAGCAGCGCCGCGGAGATCTCGGGATTCGGATTCTTGGTGTCCACCAGGATCAGTCCTTCGGGCGTGACGCGGACGACCGCGTTGGCGCCGCCGCCATAGACGAAGTACAGGTCCGGGCGGATCTCGATCGTCCCTTCCACCGCGGCGGAGTTGTAGTCCGCGGCCGCCTGACGCGCCTCGGCCGTTACGATCCCGATCGCGAGGAACGCGATAAGTCCGGACGTTGTCAGCAACTGTTTATCCAGCATGGAACCCCCTGAGACCGCCTGTACATTTGAGCACATTCCGATGTCATCGTGCGCCACGACCCGAATGACGGACCGTGACCGGCGGCTGGCGCGGCGGACGCCGAGACCCGGTGTCAAGCGACATCCGGAATCGAACGGTCGGAAGACGTGGTCCCGCATGTCGCATTTCGAGACGTCGTGGGCCGGGGGCGCGCACCCGTCGGCGATTCGCGGGTCGTGGGGCGCGATCCGACAGCGCGCTCACCGTCCGTTGCCCTGCCACGTGGTGTCGCTTAAAATGACCACAGTGGTTCTTTTAGGGGGTTGTTATGCGAGAGGTGCAGTTGCGCGATGCGAAGATCCGATTGTCGGCGCTTGTGGAAGGGGCGGCCCACGGTGAAACGGCGGTCATCACCCGACATGGCAAACCGCGCGCCGTCATCGTGGGGGTGGATGAGTGGAATCGTCTCCGCCGCGTGCCGTCCTTTGGGCAGTTGCTGTTGTCCTCGCCCTTGGAGGGCGGAAACCTGCCGTCGCGCGACACCACTCCATCACGGGGTATCGAGCTGTAGGGAGGCTGCTTGTACTTGGTCGACACCAACGTCCTGTCGTCCGGCGCGCCTGGCCGCCCCCAACGATCGGCGTCGTTGGTCACGTGGATGGACACGCACTCGGACCGTCTTTTCGTCTCGGCGGTGACCGTAGCCGAAATCTCCCAAGGGATTGCAAAGATGAAACGGGCCGGGTCCGATCCCAGGGCTGGAACCCTTGGGGATTGGCTTGAACTCGTGCTCCATCTCTACGGGGAACGCGTGCTGCCGTTCGATACGGCCGCGGCTCGCTTGGCGGGTAAATTGATGGACCAGGCGCGAGCGACGGGGCATTCTCCCGGCTTCGCCGATGTCGCGATCGCGGCCACGGCCGGGAGCCGTGGCCTGACCGTGCTGACACGCAACCTGCGCCATTTTGTCCCCTTGGGTGTTCCGGCGACCGACCCTTTCGAAAGACTGCCTTGACGAGCCGGGAATCCACTACGGAACGTTGGAGCTCCCGGCCCGGCCCTTCCGATTTGCGTCAGAGTCGCCGTGTTCGGACTGGGGGTGCGGGGCGGTCCCGTCGACCGGCCTGGCGGCACGGATCGTCGCGGAGCGTCTCGATCGCGCGCTCGGGCAGTCCGCGGTTGTCGAGAATCGCACGGGAGGCCACGGCGCGGTGGGCGTGCGGTGTTCATGGCCGAACCCGACGGCTACACGATCGGGATGACCTCGGGCTCGATTCTCACGGTGTTGCCGTGGACGATGGACCCGGGATTCGACCCGCTGAAGCTGAATTTCGTCGGCTCCACGCACGAGTCCGCCTGCGCCTTGTGGGTTGGCGCCGACAGCCCGGGGGGGGCGACGATCGAAGAGCTCGTCGAATACGCCCGGTCCGATCCCGGTCAGCTTCGAGTGGCCGACTCCGGCGGCTTCGGGCTGCCCGACATCGTCATCGC
>JAJEDW010000047.1 GCA_022821265.1 Acidobacteriota bacterium | reverse complement strand
TGGCCGTTGTGGATGGGATCGAACGTCCCGCCGAGGATCGCTATCTTCACGAATCCATGGCCATTTCCAGTGACCGGAGTTTCCGGGTCACCGCCCGCTTCAAACTGTCCAGTCCGGACCCGGTGACCGACGAAATTCTAGCGAACTCCGTATTTTGCTGTCCACACCATTGATCCAGTCTGCGAACGCGCTCCGCGTCGGCCGCGTCCATCTTCGATGCCAGCACGATCATGGGGCGCCCGGACAGGGGCGGGTCGTGGGCCGCCAATTCCGAACGCAGTATCTCGACCTGGGACACGGGGTCTTCGGTGTTGCCGCCCGAAACGTCTACGAGGAGCAGCAGCAGCCGCGTGCGTTCGATGTGCCGCAGGAATTGAATGCCGAGGCCGAGGCCCGCGTGCGCGCCCTCGATCAGACCCGGAATGTCGGCCATCACGAAGGACGAATCTTCGTCGGCCGCTACGACGCCCAGGCTGGGTTCGAGCGTCGTGAACGGATAGTCGGCTATCTTGGGGTGGGCCGCCGACATGGAGGCGATCAGCGTCGACTTCCCGGCGTTGGGAAACCCGACGAGCCCGACGTCGGCCAGCAGCTTCAACACCAGGCGGAGATTCCTTTCCTCTCCGGCCTCGCCGTCCTGCGCCTTCGTCGGAGCTCGATTCACCGACGAGGCGAAGTGGGCGTTGCCGCGGCCGCCCCGTCCGCCGGTGGCGGCCAGCCAGCGTTCCCCGGGCGTGAGAAAGTCGTGCAGCAAGCCGCCGGTGTCGTCGTCGTACACGAGAGTCCCGAGGGGCACGGCGATGTGCATGTCGTCGGCGCCGCGGCCGTGCTTGTCGCTGCCCTGGCCATGCCGCCCGCGGCCGGCTCGGAAAAGCCGGTTGTAGCGGAACCGGAGGAGCGTGTTCTGGTGCCGGTCCGCGATCATGTATATGTCGCCGCCCCGTCCGCCGTCCCCGCCGCTGGGCCCGCCCCGGGGGACGAACTTCTCGCGCCGGAACGCGATGCACCCGTGCCCGCCGTTGCCGGCGCGAATCGTGATCCTGGCTTCGTCGATGAACATCGCGCGGAAAACAGAAAAGCCAGGCGCGCGGCGGCGGGCCGCGGCCTGGCCATGTCCTGTCTCGAACGGCTAGTTGCCCGCGGCTTCGATGCTGATGAACCGGCCGTGCCGCCCGCGGTCCCGGAACCGGACGACGCCCGCAACCTTGGCGAACAACGTGTCGTCCTTGCCGATGCCGACGTTCTCGCCGGGCTTGAATCGCGCGCCGCGCTGCCGGACCAGGATCGACCCGCCGGTGACGCGCTGGCCTGCGAAACGCTTCACGCCGAGCCGTTGCGCGTTGCTGTCGCGCCCGTTTCGAGAGCTTCCGGCGCCTTTCTTGTGGGCCATGAAATCGACTCCTAGACCTTGATCTCGTCGACGCGGACTTCGGTGAACGCCTGGCGGTGACCGCGGGTGCGCCGGTACTGCTTCTTCCGTTTCTTCTTGAAGACGATGATCTTGCGGTGCCGGTCCTGGGCCACGACAGTGGCTTTCACCGTGGCCCCGGGCACGAGCGGGGCGCCGACGCTGACCGCGTCCTCACCGGAGACCATCAGGATCTGGTCGAGCTCGACCGTGTCGCCGACGGCGCCGGGCAGCTTCTCGACCTTCACGGTGTCGCCCGGCGCGACGCGGTGCTGCTTGCCGCCCGAGCGGATCACTGCGTACATGGCTGGAACCCTCCGGTGAACACAATCGGCAATCTTACAGAGCGCGGCGGAGCGGTGTCAACGCGGGCGCGGTCTGAAACCGGGCAAGTTCGGGGTTGCCCTCAGTCACGCTCCGTCGGGTGAGCCATCCGGTAGCCGGCGCCGCGCACGGTGAAGATGTAGTCGGGCGCGGCCGCGTCATCGCCGAGTTTCTCGCGCAGCTTCTTCACGAGCGCGCGTACCCGGTTGAAGTCGGCCCCGTCCTCGAGGGCCTGCGCGTGGCGCAACAGGGTCTCGTGTTTCACGATCTTTCCCGCGTTCAACGCAAGCACGCGGAGCAGTTCGTATTCGGTAGCCGTCAGCTCCACCGCGCTCCCGTCCAGGGTCGGCCGCCGCGCTGCGTAGTCGATGGCCAGCGCGCCGAGCCGGAACGGTTTCGGTTCGCTCCGCCTGCGCAGAACTGCGCGGACCCTCGCCGTCAACTCCGTCGGCGAAAACGGCTTGACGATGTAGTCGGCGGCGCCGATCTCCAGGGCGCGGGCGATGGTTTCGTCCCGGCCGTAAGCAGAGATGAATATGACGGGCAGGTCGGCCAGGCCGGGCACCTGTTCCATCAACGCGATCCCGTCGGCGCCGGGAAGGATCAAGTCGAGCAGGACCAGGGCGGGTCTTTCGCTTTCGAGAAGATGCGGCACTTCCCGTGGATCGCCCGTCATGAGCGGGGCGTAGCCCGCTGCCGAGAGCGTGTCCCGCACATCACCCAGGACCCGCGGGTCGTCGTCGACCACAAGGATGCGCGTGCGGTCCGGACGGCCGATGGATTCGTCCGTCCCGCTTCGGTCCCCGTCCGCGGCGCCTTCCCCGGCGATGGGGATCGTGAAGGTGATCCGCGTCCCTGCGCCGGCGCCACCGCTCTCGGCCCAGATGCGGCCCCCGTGGGCTTCGACCAGCCCCTTGCAGATGGCCAGTCCCAGTCCCGTTCCGTCGATGCCGCCCACGTTGCCGCCGAATCGGGCGTGCTTGCGGAACAGGTGCGGCAATTGTTCGGGCGGCACGCCCCGGCCGTCGTCGGCCACGGAGATGGCCACGTGCGGGCCGTCGCGCACGGCCGAGACACGGATGGGCGAGGACTCGGGCGCGTTGCGGGACGCGTTGGAGAAGAGATTGTTGAGAACCTGGGTGACGCGCTGCCGATCGGCCAGCACGCGCGGCAGTTCCAGCGGCAGGTCGATCGAAACGGTGTGCCCGCCGCCGCCGCTCAGAAAGGTGTTGCGCGCCTGATCGACCAGCCGCGCCACCTCGACAGGTTCCGGCGTGACCGACAACGTTCCGGTTTCGATACGGCCCGCGTCGAGCAAGTCGCTGATCAGGCCGCGCATGTGATCGGCCTCTTCATCGATGATGCGGAAGAACTCGCGCAACTCGGCGGGGTCCGGCGAAAGCGATCCGCCCAGCGCGGTGGCGGCCGCTCCCTTGATGGAAACCAGCGGGGCGCGCAACTCGTGGCTGACCAGGCTCAGGAACTCGGTACGCGACCGCTCCAGCGCTTCCAGCGGCGTCATGTCCTGCATGGTGACGACCAACGATTCGACCGCGCCGTCCTCGCCGCGGATGGGCGTTGCGTTGATCAGCATCTTGACGCTCCGGCCGTCGGGCGCCGAGAGGACGATTTCCTCGGTGCGCACGGGCGTGGCGTTTCTCAGCAACTGCGCCAGCGGGAACTCGGCGAGCGCCACTTCCCGCCCATCGGCGCGCCGGCAGGTGATGACGTCCAGGAACTCCGCCTCCGGCCGTCCTTCCGCGTTAAAGTGGGCGGCGATCCGGCGCGCTTCCCGGTTGACCGTTGAGAGCCGCGCGGTCCGGGCGTCGAACACCACGACGCCGACCGGCGACGTGTCGATCAGGGCCTCCAGGTCAGCCCGGGCCCGCCTCTCGTCCCGGTAGACGCGGGCGTTGGCGATGGCTGTCGCCGCCTGCGACGCAAACAGCACGAGGATTTCCGCGTCCTCGTCCGTGAACTCGCCCCCGCCCTGTTTCGTGGTGAGGCAGAAGAGACCGACGTGAACGCCCTGATGCCGCACGGGAGTGCCCAGCAGGGGCCCGTTCGGGATCAGGTCCGTGGCGTATCCCAGCGACCGGATGTAGCTGGGCGCGTCGGGCAGGCGCAACGTGCCGGGCAGGTCCCTGAAGTGTTCGAACAAGCCGCTTCCTTCGGTCCAGCTCATGAGCCGCTGATGAAACTCGGGCGTCAAACCGGAGCTGACCACGTCCCCGGGAGCGCCCTCCGCGTCGACCGTCGCGATCACGCCGTAGCGTGCGCCGGTCAGCGCCAGGGCGCCGTCGACCACTTCGTTCAACACGGTGTCCAGGTCCAAGCTCGCGGCGATGCGCAAGCTCGCCGCGCTCAGGCGTGACATTCGGTCGCGCAGCAGGGCGTTCTCACGCCGCAGATCATCGGAATCGCTCAAGTCGTTCCCCCAGCCGATTTGCGAAGCCGATACCGCGGCGTCGGGGCTCGCGGAGAAATCCGGCGTATGCTCGCCACTACACGCTGCGTGGTGGCGGCTTCTTCAGAAACAGATTCAACGGACGATCAAATCCGTGATACGGCCAGGCTAGTACGTATGAGTAAAAACGACTATATAGTAATATTTTATGGTTTTTTCAATGATTATATTGTGACTCTATATGGATTGGTCCCGAAACGCATCATTACTCACGAACCCTTCGCCCGCGGATGCGCCTTGCGGTACTCGGCGCGGAGATGCT
>JAJEDW010000053.1 GCA_022821265.1 Acidobacteriota bacterium | reverse complement strand
TCCCTGTCGTAGGCCGCGATCCGCCCCGCGGCTCCGGAGACGTCGGCGCCCGCGTCGCGGGCGTCGAGCAGCGCCAGCGTCTCGCCGAGCCGCAGCGCGTGCACGCGCTCCTGCTCGGCTTCCAGGGCCTCGAGCTCCCCGGCCCGGCCGCTCGCCTCGACGACGGCCACCTCGGCGGGGTTGAAGACCAGGGGCGGCCGCTCGAAGTGATAGAAGACGAACAACAGCACGCCGATCGCCAGGATGAAGAACTGCATCGGGACCTTGAAGAAGGCGTTGAAGACCAGGGCCAGGCGGCCCTGGTCGAGCGACTTGGCGGTCAAGTAGCGCTGGACCTGGCTCTGGTCGGTTCCGAAGTAGGCCAAGGCCAGGAAGAGGCCCCCGATCATGCCCGACCAGATCGTGTACTGGTTCGTCGGATCCCAGGACAGGTCGATGCTGGACCACATCCCCTGGATGCCGCCGATGTAGACCACGTCGGAGACGCCCACTTCGGCCGGCAGCGCCGCGAACAGGGCGATGAGCGCCACGGCGATGCCGACGAACATCATCAGCATCTGCACGACGTCGGTCCACACGACGGCCGTGATGCCGCCCAGCAGCGTGTAAGCCACCGTCACCAGGGCCATGATCAGGATCGTCGCGGTCTCGTCCCACTCCATGATGACCGACAGCACGATGGCCGGCGCATACAGGATGACGCCCGCGCCGATGCCGCGCTGGACCAGGAAGATGAAGCTGGCGAACGAGCGGGTCTTGGCGTCGAATCGGTGCTCCAGGTACTCGTAGGCCGTGTACACCCGGAGCCGGTAGAAGAACGGCACGAAGACGGCGCACAGGATGACCATGGCCAGCGGCTGCGGCAGGTAGAACTGGATGAACTCCATGCCGTCGTCGAAAGCCTGTCCCGTCGTGCCGATGAAGGTGATGGCGCTGGCCTGCGTCGCCATGACCGACAATCCGATCGCGGCCCACGGGAGGCGCCGGTTGGCCAGCAGGTACCCTTCCACGCCCGCGTTCCTGCGGCTGTGATAGACGGCGAAGGCGATGACGCCGGTGAAGTAGAGGGCGAAGACGCCCCAGTCCAGGCCGGTCACGACGCGCCGAGGTCCAACGTCACGGTCAGGACGTAGAGAACGACGATCCAGGCGGCCGTGTACACGGCGACGGCCCCGTAGAGCCATCGCCAGCTCGGGAAGATCCCGATCCGCCCGCTGTCGGCTTCCTTCGGGAGTTTGGTGTCCATAGGATTCCGAAGAATAGGCGAAACGCCGCCGCGCCCGCAATCTCCGCCTTCCGCGAGCGAACGGATCGGCGTTAGATTCGACAGGGGGCCGGAATGCGGGGGGAGCGATGGGCGAGAACGCAGCGACCCGAGACAGCGGCCTCGAGGCCTCGACCGCCACTTGGCGACGATACCTGGATCGCCGCGCGACATTTTCGACCGAGGACCGGGACACGCTTGAAGACCGTCTGCGCGAGGAGGTGCACGCGCTACGCGCGTCAGACCTGAACGGCGACGAGGTGTTCCTGATCGCCTTGAAACGCCTCGGTGAGCACCACGCCGGAACGCGGGAGTTCGCCCGCGAGCACGCGGCGCAACTCTGGGAACCACGCGCGGAAGCGGGCGATCGCGGCACACCGGCGGGTCCGAACGACGCCCTCGTGGCCATCGGCCTCGGAACTCTCGCCGCCGCCGCGTTCAAGCTGCCCGCCCTCGCCGGCGTCCCGTTCGACGACGCCAACGCCGGATGGTACGCCCGCAATTTCAGTCTGTTCGTGCTGCCGTGCCTGGCGGCCTACTTCGCATGGAAACGCCGCCTCCCCGTCGCCTGGTGGGCTCCGGCGGCGGCCGCGTTCGCGCTCGCCGCGGTACTCGTCAACGTTCTCGGGTTCCAACCGGACTCCATGTCGGAAACGCTCGCCGCGCTGCACCTGCCCATCGCGCTGTGGTTCGCCATCGGATACGTCCACGCCGACGGGCGATGGAGGAGCGCCGCCCGGCGCATGGAGTTCGTCCGTTTCTCCGGCGAGATGTTCATCCACTACGTGCTCATCGCGCTCGGCGGCGGTGTGCTGACCGGGCTGACGATCGCGATGTTCGAGGCGGTCGGTCTGAACGCCGGACCGCTGGCCGCCGCCTGGATCCTGCCTTGCGGGGCGCTCGGGGCCGTCCTGGTGGCCGCGTGGCTCGTGGAGGCGAAGCCGGGCGCGGCCGCGAACCTGGCGCCGATGCTGACACGCATCTTCACGCCGCTGTTCGCGGCGGCGCTGGCGGCCTTCCTGGCCGCGATCGCCTGGACCGGCAACGCCATCGATGTCGAACGCGAGATTCTCATCGCGTTCGACCTCCTGCTGGTCGTCGTCGCGGGAATGCTGCTCTACTCCGTGTCGGCCCGGGACGCCGCGTCGCGGCCGAGCGCTTTCGACGCTCTGCAACTGGTGCTGATCCTGGCCGCTCTCGCCGCCGACGCGATGGCCCTGATGGCGATCTGGGCCCGGATCGCCGAATACGGGGCGTCCCCCAACAAGGCCGCGGCGCTGGGCCTGAACGTGATCCTGCTGGCCAGTCTTGCCGGATCGGCGTGGCTCCAGGCCCGGTTCCTCGCCGGCCGCGCGGGCTTCGACCGCGTGGCGCAATGGCAGACGGCCTACCTGCCGGCGTATGCCGCGTGGGCGGCCATCGTGGTCATCGTCTTTCCCGCGCTTTTCGCGTAGACTACGGACGACTCACGTTCGTCGCCAGTTCGGACGGAGTCGGCTATGCGCTGGTATTGGGACCAAGGAACGTAGAACAGATCTGTCGTGGAACACTCCGATAAGACGAACACTCAGGTAATCCGCATCCCGGCCCGAGAGGCATCGCTCCGCCGCAAAGTGCGACGCCAGCTGCACTCGCTTGGCTTTCACAAGGCAGAGGACGGTGCTCTTGAGATCGACGGCTGTGACAAGGGCCTGATTCGGAATCTGCACCGAC
This sequence comes from Acidobacteriota bacterium, assembly GCA_022821265.1. GTDB lineage: Bacteria > Acidobacteriota > Terriglobia > 20CM-2-55-15 > 20CM-2-55-15 > JAJEDW01. The sequence goes on along the minus strand of JAJEDW010000053.1, from coordinate 54 downwards.
CCCAGCGAACCGACCGCCTCACGGGCAACACCCAGTTCCTCGCGCGGCGAGCAC
>JAJEDW010000192.1 GCA_022821265.1 Acidobacteriota bacterium | reverse complement strand
CTTGGGGCGTGCCCGAAGTTGGCGGCCCCACGCGGAAACGGTCCCGGCGCTCCCAGCGATCCGGGGCATCGCCGAGACCTCCGAGTCACTGAACGCATTCTCGTACGCCCAATTGGACTCGCGGCGTTCCTCGCCGCGAGTGGACAAGGCGGCGGCAGCCGCCGCGTCAGCGAGGCAAGACGGTCCAACGGAACGCACGCCGCGAATTGGCCGGAGCCGAGGCTACCGCCGCGTTGTTCAGCCGCGGCGAGGAACGCCGCCGCCACTCTTGCGACATACCCCAAGTCGGCGGCCCCACCCGGGGACGGACCCCCTCCGAGCTACTTCCCGACGTCGCGATGGACGACCTTGATCGGCCGCGCCGGGTCCGCAAGCTTCGACAACGCGTTGACGATCATGACAGAACGATGCCGGCCGCCGGTGCATCCGATCGCGATCGTCAGATACGACTTCCCTTCGCGTTCGAACTCGGGCAGGAGGAACTCCAGCATCGACCGGAGCCGGTCCAGAAATCCCCGCGTCAGCGATTGCGCTTCCATGAACTCGATCACCGGTCGATCGGCCCCCGTCAACGCGCGGAGATCGGGAACGAAATACGGGTTGGGGAGGAAACGGACGTCGAAGATCATGTCGGCGTCGACGGGAATACCGTACTTGTAGCCGAAGCTGAACAGCGTCACCAGCAGGCGCGTGTCCGCGTGATCCTCGAGCAGCCTCGGAGCGTGCGCCCGAAGCTCGTGGATGGAAAACCTGGACGTCTCGATGATCCGATCCGCCATGGACCGGATGCGATCCAGCCGCTCCCGCTCGAGCCCGATCGCCTCCCGGACGGGCAACGTCGCATCGATCGGGTGGGGACGGCGCGTCTCGCTGAATCGCCGGATCAGAGTCTCGTCGGACGCATCCAGGTACCACAAGGTCGTCTGGAGTTCGGGAAGCCGCTTCAGCTCGGCGTAAGCCTCCGGAAAGCGATCCAGCGCCTGCCCCTCGCGCACATCGACGACCAGTGCGGCGCGCTCGACCGCGCCTTCGGCGAGCAGCTCCGCGAACTTGATCAGGAAACCGACGGGCAGGTTGTCCACGCAGAAGTAACCGCGGTCCTCCAGCGCGCGCAGCAGCGTGCCTTTGCCGGAGCCGCTCGGGCCCGTGATGATGATCAGGGGAGACGGCTGCATTCTCGCACCGGATTTCGCGGCATCCGCGGCGCCGGTCGTCGCCCGCGCCCTACCCCTCCGGGTCGATCCATCCGATGTCGCCGTCGCTGCGCCGATAGACCAGGTTCAGGCGGTCGGTCTCGGAGTTTCGGAACAGCAGGAACGTCCCCCCGTCGCCGCCCAGATTCGCCGCGGCATCGTCGACGCTGAGGGGCTTGACGTTCGGGGAGTCCGCGCGCACGATCTCCGGCAACTTCTCGGCCACGACCGGCTCGACCTCGGCCACCGATCGGGCCTCGATCACGCGGGGAGCGGACCCGGACCGGCGCCGTTTCATGTGACGGGTCTTGGACTTGCGCACCTGGCGCTCGACCTTGTCGAGAACCGACGCGATCGACGTGTACATGTCGTTGGTGACGTCTTCGCAATGAAGGAAGTCGTGGCGCGTCTTCAAGTTGATCTCGGCGACGTGGCGCTGATGTTTTTCGGCGGACAGCACGAAGTGCGCTTCGATGATGTCATGGACGGAGCGTATGCGCTCGAGCCGTTCCGTGGCGAACTGCCGGATGGGCTCCGTAACCTCGATGTGGCGACCGGTGAACTCGACTCTCACGAATACCTCCCCTGTTTGCGCTCGACTCCGTCGTCTGCGTGCGGCGGCATTGTACACGGACGCGTTCAGCGACCTCCCGACACTCGCCGCGCCGAACTCCCCGGTTACCGGACGCGGCGCTGGCGCGTGCTCGGGATCTTCAGATCCTCTCTGTACTTGGTAATGCTGCGGCGCGTCACCGAGATGCCTTCCTTGGAGAGCAGCGTCGCGATCCTGTCGTCGGTCAGCGGCCGCCGCGGATCCTCGCCCTCGATGAGGCGCTTGACCTTCGCCCGGACCAGCGTCAGCGACGTCTCCGCGCCGCCGGCCCGGCCTGCGGCTCCGGAGAAGAAAAACCGCAACTCGTACACGCCCTGGGGCGTGTGGGCGTACTTGTTGGCGACGGCCCGGCTGATGGTCGACGAGTGGACACCCACCTCCTCGGCCACGTTCTTCATCATCATCGGGCGGAGCCCGTCGATACCGTTGTCGAGAAAGTCGGCCTGGTGACGCACGATCACTTCGCATACGCGGACGATCATGTTCTTGCGCTGCTCGAGGTTCTTCAACAACTGAACGGCCGACTTGAACCGGTCCTGGACGTAAGTTCGAACCTCCGGATCCGTTTCGCCCCGCTCCAGCATCTTGCGGTACGTCCGGCTGAACCGAAGCGGGGGCACCTCGTCCTCGGTGGCGACGACCTTGTACTCGTCCCCCTCCTTCACCAGAAACACGTCGGGTTCCACATGGCTGGCCTCGGGTCTGTTGTGCTTCTGTCCGGGCCGCGGGTCGAGGGCCCGGATCACCTCGATGGCGGACAGCACGGCGTCGAGCGGCCGCCCGAGCGCCCGGGCGATCTCTTCGAATCGGCGGTTCTGAACACTCCTGAGATGATCCGTGACGATCTCGATCGCTTCGGGATGATCGTCGGGATGCGACGCCAACTGGATCAGCAGGCACTCCCGAAGGTCCCTCGCCGCAACGCCCATGGGATCGAACCCCTGGACGATCAGCAGCGCCCGTTCGACATCCTGTTTCGTGCAGCCGCTCGACCCTGCGATCTCGTCGAGTGAGAGAGGCGCTTCGCGGCCGTGCGCATCCACCGCGGCCAGGTAGCCGTCCTCGTTGAGGTTCCCGATGACCGCCTCGCATGCGACGCGAAGCGGGTCCTCGATGGACATGAGACCCAGTTGCCACTCCAGGTGGTCGACGAGCGTCGAAGGGCGGGACAGGAAAGTCTCGAAAGACGGCCGCTCGAAGGATTCGGTTTCACGCGGCCGCGAGGCGCCGTCGTTCAGGTACTGCTCGAACTCCTGGAAGTCG
>JAJEDW010000114.1 GCA_022821265.1 Acidobacteriota bacterium | reverse complement strand
GACGCGCGCGCAGGTGTCGACGTTGTTGTTGCCGAACCCCGCCCGCACCAGCTTCTGGACCAGGTACGCCTCTTCGTTCGTGCACCGCGACGACGTGATGCCGCCCAGGGCGTTGCGGCCGTAACGGTCGCGGATGCGCTTGAACTCGGAAGCGGCGTGCGCGATCGCGTCGTCCCAGGACACCTCCTTCCAGGGATCGTCGATCGAGGCGCGTACGAGCGGTTGCGTGATCCGGTCCGGGTGCGACGCGTACCCGTAGGCGAACCGCCCCTTGACGCAGGAGTGCCCGTGGTTGGCCTGGCCGTCCTTGTTGGGCACCATGCGGACCACCTGGTCGCCCTTGACCTCGGCCTTGAACGAGCAGCCGACGCCGCAGTAGGCGCACGTGGTGGTGACGGCCCGGTCGGGCTGGCCGTGCGCGTAGACCGACTTCTCCATCAACGTCGAGGTCGGGCAGGCCTGGACGCACGCGCCGCAGGACACGCATTCCGAGTCCATGAACGGCTCGTTCATGCCGGCGGCGACCATCGATGCGAACCCGCGCCCGTCGATGGTCAGCGCGAACGTGCCCTGCGTCTCCTCGCAGGCGCGGACGCAGCGGCTGCAGACGATGCACTTGGACGGGTCGAACGCGAAGTAGGGATTCGACGTGTCCTTCTCGGCGTCCAGGTGGTGGACGCCCTCGTAGCCGTAGCGGACCTCGCGGAGGCCGACGGCGCCGGCCATGTCCTGCAACTCGCAGTGCCCGTTCGCCGGGCAGGTCAAACAGTCCAGCGGGTGGTCCGAGATGTAGAGCTCCATCACGCCCCGCCTCAGGTCGGCCAGCCGCTCGCTCTGGGTGCGGACCTTCATGCCCGCCTCGACGGGCGTCGTGCAGGAGGCCGGGTAGCCGCGGCGGCCCTCGATCTCGACCAGGCACAAGCGGCACGAACCGAACGGTTCCAGGCTGTCGGTGGCGCAGAGCTTCGGCACCGCGATTCCGCTCGCGGCCGCGGCGTGCATGACCGTGCTGCCTTCGGGAACCTCGACCGTGCGGTGGTCGATCTCGAGCGTGACCGTCCTGGACGATTTCGGCCGGGGCGTCCCGAGGTCGACGTCGGTGATGGATTGCATGACGAACTCCGGTCGCCGCCGGGGCGGCGTCAGAACGGAAGATTCAATTCTTTCACATCCTCCGCGCCGAAGTCTTCGGGAAAGTGCTTGAGCGCGCTCACGACGGGATACGGGATCAGGCCGCCCAGCCCGCAGAGCGAACCGTACAGCATCAGGTCGGTCAGGTCCCCCAGGAGGCGCAGGTTCTCCCCGCGATGCGCGTCGGCCCGGATGCGGTCGATGACCTCCACGCCGCGCGTCGATCCGATCCGGCAGGGCGTGCACTTGCCGCACGACTCCTCGGCGCAGAACTCCATCGCGAAACGCGCCATCCGGGCCATGTCGACCGTGTCGTCGAAGGCGACCGCGCCGCCGTGGCCGAGCATGGCGCGGATGCCGCTGAAGGCCTCGTAGTCGAGCGGCGTGTCGAACAGCGACTCGGGGATGTAGGCGCCCAGCGGGCCGCCGACCTGCACGGCGCGGATCGGCCGCCCGGTCCGGCTGCCGCCGCCGAAGTCGTAGAGCAGCTCCCCGAGCGTCAGCCCGAAGGCCTTCTCCACGAGCCCGCCGCGGCGGATGTTGCCCGAGACCTGGAACGGCAGGGTGCCCCGGGAGCGCCCCATGCCGTAGTCGCGGTAGAAGTCCGCGCCCTTCTGGAAGATCAGCGGGACCGACGCCAGCGTGATGACGTTGTTCAGGATCGTCGGCCGGCCCCACAGTCCCGACACGGCCGGCAGCGGCGGCCGGGGACGGATCATGCCCCGCTTGCCTTCCAGGCTTTCCAACAGCGCGGTTTCCTCCCCGCAGATGTAGGCGCCGGCGCCCAACCGGACTTCCAGGTGGAACGCGCGGCGGCTGCCCAGGATGTCGTCGCCCAGGTAGGCGTAGTCGTACGCGGTGGCGATGGCGCGCCGCAGCGTCTCGTGGGCGTGGGGGTATTCGGACCGGAGGTAGATGTAGCCTTCGCGGGCGTCGATGGCCAGTCCGGCGATGATCATGCCCTCGATCAGCATGAAGGGATCGCCCTCCATGACCATCCGGTCCGAGAACGTGCCCGAGTCGCCCTCGTCGGCGTTCGCCACGACGTACTTGACGTCGGAAGGCGCGTCGATGGCGGTCTTCCACTTGATCCCGGTGGGGAACGCCGCCCCGCCCCGCCCGCGCAACCCGGACTCGGTGACGGTCTCGACGATTTCGGGACCGCTGAGCCCGAGCGCGTTCTCCAGTCCCTTGAAGCCGCCCGTGTCGAGATAGTCGTCCAGCGAGTGGGGGTCGATGACGCCGACGCGCGCGAAGGTCACCCGCTCCTGATTCGCGAAATACGGGATCGCCTCGACCGGCCCGTGCCCGAGCGCATGCTCGCCGCCGGCGAGGAAACCGGCGTCGAACAGGCCGGCGACGTCCGCGGCGGCCACCGGACCGTAAGCCGTCCGCCGTCCGCCGGCCTCGACCTCGACCAGGGGTTCCAGCCAGTACATGCCGCGCGAGCCGGTGCGGACGACGTCGAGGGCCGCGCCGCGCCGGCGCGCCTCGTCCCGGATGGCCGCGGCGACCGTCTCGGCGCCCATCGAGAGCGCGCCGGAGTCCCGCGGAACGAAGACGCGCGCCGTCACGGGGCCGTCCTCCCGGCGTCGATGAGCTTCCCGATCGAGTCGGGCGTGACCCGGCCGTGGACCTCGCCCCCGATCATGACGCTGGGCGACAGCGCGCAGTTGCCCAGGCAGTAGACCTTGCGCAGCGTGAACGCCCCGTCCTCGGTGGTTCCCTCGAAGTCGACGCCGAGATGCGCTTTCGCCGAGGCGCCGAGCGCGTCGCTTCCCAGCGCCTGGCAGGACTCGGCCTGGCAGACGTGAACGACCTTCCGGCCCAACGGCTCGGTGCGGAAGTCGGCGTAGAAGGTGACCACGCCGTAGACTTCCGCGCGCGTCAGGTTCAACCGTTCGGCCACGACCGGGATGACCGCCTCGGGGACGCAGCCCATCTCGGCCTGGATCTCGTGCAGAATGGGCAGCAGCGCGCCGCGCCGGTCGCGGAGCGTCTCGACGGTGGCGTCGACGAGCTTCAGGGCGACGTCGGACAATTGCGTATCGGGATCGGAAGCCGGCATGGTCGGACCCGTTCGGGGTCCTGAATAGTGACATACCGCGTCTCGAAAGACCAAACGGCGCGGAGAGGCGTCCCCGCCCCCCGCCCTTGTCCCGAGCGGGCCGCGCCTTTATGATTACAGCCCGGCTCACGGCCCGGATCGAGGTGAAGCGTTGAAACACAGAGTCGTCTACAACTTCGAGCGCGCGGACGCGGCGGTTGTCGAGCGGCTGGGCGCATACGGCGTGGCGACCGTTCACGAAGCCCAGGGGCGCTCGGGACTGATGCATCCCTACATGCGGCCGATCTACCCCGGAGCCCGGGTGGCCGGCACGGCCGTGACGGTCCTGGCGCATCCCGGCGACAACATGATGATCCATGCCGCGCTGGACACCGTCCGGCCCGGCGACGTCCTGGTCGTCGCCCTCAGCGCCGACTGCACCGACGGGTTCTTCGGCGACCTTCTGGCCGTGTCGTGCCAGGCCCACGGCGTGCGGGGACTCGTCATCGACGCCGGCGTGCGCGACACGCGCGACCTGACCGAGATGGAGTTTCCGGTGTGGTCGCGGGCCGTCCACTCGAAAGGCACGGTCAAGGAGACGCCCGGATCGGTCAACGTCGACGTCGTCTGCGCCGGCGCGAGCGTCCGGCCCGGGGACGCCGTCATCGGTGACGCCGACGGCGTGTGCGTCGTCCGGCGCGAGGACGCGGCCGCCGCGGCTGACGCCGCCGGGGCCCGGATCGACAAGGAAGAGGCCAAGCGCGCCCGATTGAAGGCCGGCGAGCTCGGCCTGGACATGGACGGGTTGCGGGACAAGCTGATCCGTCTGGGCGTCGAATTCGAGAGATAGAGCGAGGAGCCGCCGATCATGGGTGAAATCGTAGCCGCGATGGCGAGTTGCCACGCGCCGCAACTCCTGTCGCGCCCGCCCGACGAGGAGCCGGCGCAACTGGACGCGTCGATCGCCGCCATGGGCCGGCTGGGCCGGCTGCTGGACGAGACCCGGCCCGACGTCCTGCTGTTCCTGGGCAGCGACCACCTGGAAACGTTCTCGCAGACCTGCGTTCCGACGTTCGCGATGATCGCCGGCGCCAGCGCCCGGGCGGAGTTCGCGGGCCGCGACTACGACTGGCCCATCCACCACGGCGTGGCCAACTACCTGCTGGAAGGCCTGGTCCGGGCGGACTTCGACATCTCGTACTCCGAGGACGCCATGCTGGGGCACACCTTCGCCGTGCCCATGGAGTTCCTGCTCCAGAAGCGGGACATCCCGATCGTGCCCATCCACACCAACGTCTACATGCCGCCGTTGCCGAGCACGCGGCGGTGCGCCGCCGTGGGGCGCCAGATCGCCCGGCTGATGGAGTCGCGGCCGGAACGCTGGGCCGTCCTGGCCAGCGGCGGGATGTCGCACTATCCCGGCACGGAGCGCTATCCGCAGCCGGAGTTCGATTTCGACTACTGGATGATCGGGCAGCTCGAGGACGGCAACATCGAGGCGCTGCTGGACATGACGGTCGAGCAACTCGACGCCACCGGCAACACGGAGCTGCTGACCTGGTCGATGATGTTCGGCGCCATCGGCGCCCGGCACGGCCGGCTGCTCCAGTACACGCCGACCTGGCATCACGGACACGCCATGATGCAGTTCCTGCCCGAGGTCGAGAAGAAGCGGACCGGCGAATGGCCCGACAACTACGAGTTTCCCGACACCGGGTTCGAGTTCTACGTCCATCCGCCCGAGGAGGCCTTCAAGCTGAACAAGCTGCTCTTCGAGGCCCGGACCCGCCGCGAGATGCGGGCGGCGCTGATCGAGGATTTCGACCGGGTGGCCTCGGAATGGAAGCTGACCGAGGCGGAACGCACGGCCGCCCGCGCGTTGATCGACGTGAAGAACGCCGGCACGGTCAGCGACTACTGCGCCCCGCTGGTCAAGGAAGGCGTGCACCCCTTGCAGGCCCTGATGACCCTGCACGTCATATTCGGAGACCACCGGCGGGCCGCGGCGAAGAACTGAGGCGGGGACGCGCGTGAGCCCGCCATCGGTCGGCGTCATCGGCTTCGGCGAAGCCGGCTTCCACATCGGCCGGGGGCTCCGGGAAACGGGACTGGAATCCGTAGCCGCCTACGACCTGAACGCGGACACGCCCGGACTGGGCGAACGGATCCAGCGGCACTCCCGGGAAAGCGGGGTGAACCTGGCGGATTCGCCCGAGTCCCTCGCCACGGCCAGCGACGTGCTCCTTTCGCTGGTCACCGCGGACCAGGCCGTCGAAGCCGCCCGTCAGTCGGCGGCCTTCCTGGATGCGAGCCACTTCTACGCGGACCTGAACTCGGTGTCCCCGGACGTCAAGCGCGACGTCGAAACCATCGTGCGGGACGCGGGCGCCCGCTTCGTCGACGGCGCGATCATGTCGCCGGCGCCGGGCCGCGGACACCGCGCGCCGATCCTGCTGGCCGGTCCCGACGCGGGCGCTTTCGTGGAGGCGCTCGCGTCTTTTGGGATGCGGATGGACGTGGTTTCCGATAGGGTTGGGGCGGCGGCGGCCGTGAAGCTGTGCCGCAGCATAGTCGTCAAGGGCCTGGAGGCCCTCGTGATCGAGTGCTCGCTGGCCGCGGGCCGCTACGACGCCGGCGACCGGGTCTTTCGGTCGCTCGAGGAGAGCTTCCCCGGGTTGGACTGGGGCAAGCTGGCGGACTACATGAGCCGCCGCGTCGCCTTGCACGGCGGCCGGCGGGCGCGGGAAATGGAGGAGGCGGCGCGCATGCTGGACGCGATCGGTATCGAACCGACCATGGCCTCGGCCGCCGCGCGGCTCCAGGCCCGGTGCGCCGGGCTTGGAATTCGAGAACGGTTCGACGGGGAACCGCCCGAGGACTACCGGGCCATCGCGGCGGCGATCGAGTCGCTGTCCGAGCGCGCGCCGGTGACGGAGGACTCACACGATGGCTGAACCTTCTTCCATGAACCGGCGCGCACTCGGGGGCATCGCCGCCTCCATCGCCGCCGCGCTCCTGATCCTGGCGCTGCCGACCCCGGACGGCCTGTCGGTCGAAGGCCACCGCATGGCGGCCCTGTTCGCCGTGGCGCTGGTCCTGTTCGTGACCGAGGCCATACCGATCGCGATCACGTCGGTGCTGGTGCTGATGCTCCAGCCGCTGATGGGAATCACCGGGAACATCCGCGACGCGTTCAATTCCTGGGTCACGCCGGTGTTCTTCTTCGTCCTGGTGATGTTCGTCATCGCCCAGGCCGTGACGACGACGGGCCTGGCGCGGCGGTTCGCCCTGTGGCTGCTGAGTCTGGCCGGCACCGACAGCACGCGGGTCATATGGGTGTTCGTCATCGGGACGGGCATCATGTCGCTGATCATGTCCGACGTGCCGGCCTGCGCCATCTTCATGGCCATCGGACTGGGCATCATCGAGAAGATGGAGCTGAAGCCGGGCTCCTCGTTCGCGAAGGCGCTGATGATCGGCATCCCGATCGGGGCGCTGATCGGCGGCGTGGGCACGCCGGCCGGCAGCTCGATCAACCTGCTCGGGCTGGACCAGCTCGAGCGGGTCGGCGGCATACAGGTGCGCTTCCTGGAATGGATGGCGATCGGCATGCCGATGGTCATCGTCCTGCTCCCCCTGGCCGCGTTCGTCATCGCCCGCTTCTACAAGCCAGAGGTCGCCACCATCGGCGGCGCCGAGGACATACGCGCCGAGCGCGCGGCGGCCGGCCCGATGAGCGGGGCCGAGACCAAGGTGCTGCTCATCCTGGCGATCATGGTGACGCTGTGGATCGCGAGCACCTGGTTTCCGGTGTTCGACGTCTACGTGGTGGGCATCGCCGGCGCGGTGGCCCTGTTCCTGCCGGGCATCGGCATCCTGAACTGGAAACAGGCCCAGGCCGGCACCGGCTGGGAAGCCCTGCTGCTGGTGGGCGGCGTCACCTCCCTGGGCAGCGCGTCGGTGGCGACGGGGCTGGCCCAGTGGCTGGTGGACTCGTCGCTGGGCGGCATCGCCGACTGGACGCCCATGGCGGTGATCGCGCTGATCAGCACGTTCACGGTGCTGATCCACCTGGTGCTGCCGATCAACCCGGTCATCGTCACGGTGCTGATCCCGCCGCTGACGATCCTGGCGCAGAACACCGGCGTCAACCCGGCGCTCTACGCGCTGCCGGTGGCGTTCACCGCGTCGTGCGCGTTCCTGCTGCCCATCGACGCCGTGCCGTTGCTGACCTACGGGAAGGGGTACTACAAGATGCTCGACATGCTCGGGCCGGGCATCGTTCTGAGCATCCTGTGGGTGATCATGATGACGCTGCTGCTCCCCGTTGTCGGCCCGATGCTGGGATTCATCTAGGAGCGCGGGCGCCGGCAGCTCCATGACGATCCATGCGAGCCTGGCGGGAACGTGCGGCCCCCAGCCCGCACCCGCGTCGTGGCGCACGCAGGGCGCGGCCGTGCGGAGCAGGTACAGGAACGTCAGGGGCGCCATCGCGAGGACAGCCGGAACCAGCATCCCGCGCAGCCGTTCCGTCGGTCACTTCACGCCGCTTCACCCAGCATGCCGCGTTCGTCGAACCAGCGGTACGTGTCCCTGACCGATTCTGCAAGCGAGCGCGGGTGGAACTCGAGTTCCGCCTGCGCCTTGGCGCTGGATATCCGCCGATTGCCGTGGGCCATGACGCGGACGGACACCGGAGTGTAGAGCGGGCGGCGTCCGCGGCACCGATCCAGGACGACCTGGCAGGGCGCCCATAACCGGGCGGCGAATATCGGGAACTGGAGGCGAGGCGCGGGCACTCCGGTCGCCTGCTGGGAAAGCTCCGCCAGTTCGCGCACGGTGTTCCAGTGACCTGAGATGAGGTAGTTCTCGCCGCATCTCGCCTGTGTCTCGGCGGCCATCGTGGCAGACACGACGTCGCGCACGTCGACCCAGTCGTAACCGCCCGCGATCAGCGCGGGAATTCGCCTGCGGTAGAGATCGAGAAAGACCTGCCCCATCGGCGACGGCGCGCCGTCATAGGGGCCGATCACGCTCGTCGGATTCAGGATCACGGCGTCCAGGCCGCGGTCGATGCCGCGGCGGATTTCCACTTCGCCGGCGGCTTTCGAACGGTCGTACGGACCGTGGTGCGGGCCATCCGCGGGACCGCGGCTCTCATCGAGAACTTCGTCCAACGGATGTTGCTCGTAGGCGTGGATCGAGGAAACGTGAACCAGGCGCCGTACCCCACATGCAAGGGCCGCCTCCACGACGTTGCGCGTGCCCACGACATTCGTGCGATGGAACTCCTGCGGCCTGACGGCGTCGATCGAGACCAGCGCGGCCAGATGAAACACGGCCTCGGCGCCCTTGAAGGCGGCGATCAGCGATTCCTTGTCCAAAATGTCGCCATGGACCCATTCGATATCCAGGTCCGCCGCCGTGCCCCGGCGCTCCCGGCAGATCGCGCGGATCCGGCCGGGCCCGTACCGGTCGGCCAGGGCCCGCGCGAGGACCCCGCCGATCTGACCGCTTGCCCCCGTGATCACCTTTACGGTGCGAGGCCGTCCGCCGCCAAGTGACTTCATCGCCAAAGGCTCGATTCGCAACTCGCAGACACGGTCAAGCGCTGGAGGAGCGGGCGCAGCGAACTCAGACTTGGAGTTCGTGCCGCTGCTCGGCGAGCCTGAACTTGAGTCTGTTGCTGGGGGACTGCGAGGGCAACGGATCCATCGGCAACCGCTTGTAGGGTCGGGCCAGCTCGATCTTGAAGTAATGCGTGAGCATCAGCAGGTTGATCGCCATGTGCAAGTTGGCCCAGCGGCTCCCCAGACACGAGTGCGTGCCCAGCCCGAAGGGCGCGTAGCCCTTGCTGAGGTGCTCGTTTCGCGGGGGTACGTAGCGGTCAATGTCGAACGTCCATGGATCGGGAAACACCTCTTCTGAGTAGTGCGAGGCCGTCTGCGCAATCACGAGTTGCGCCCCGACCGGTAATTCGTAACCCTCCACCACGCAGGTATTCATCACCGTGCGCATCGACATGGCCACGATCGGCGACATCCGCAGAGTCTCCA
>JAJEDW010000001.1 GCA_022821265.1 Acidobacteriota bacterium | reverse complement strand
GCGATCGAGGTCTTCAAGGAGCTCTCCACTCCGCGGGCTCCCGAGGATGCCATCCTCAAGGGACTGGAACGGCTTGGCGGCGGCGGCGTGATTCACGGGTCGACCGTCGCCACGAACGCGCTCCTCGAACGCAAGGGGGCGCGGACCGCGCTGGTGACGACCGCCGGGTTCGAGGACGTTCTGGTCATCGGCCGGCAGACGCGGCGCGACCTTTACGACGTCTTCACCACGCGGCCCGAGCCGCTGGTGGACGGCGACTGCCGCATCGGCGTCGGCCAACGGACGCTGTGGGACGGCGCGCGCGCAACGCCGCTCGACGCCGGCGCTCTCCGTGAGCTGCCGGGCCGGCTCGCCTCGCTCGGCGTCGAGTCGGTGGCCGTGTCGTTCCTGTTCTCGTTCGCCGACCCGTCGGACGAGGAACGCGTCGGCGAGCTGTTGGGAAAGCTGGGCGTTCCCGTGTCGCTCTCCTCGAAGATCCTGCCCGAGTACCGGGAGTACGAACGCACGTCGACGACGGTGATCAACGCCTATCTGGCGCCCGTGATGTCGCGCTATCTCGGGCGGCTCGCCCAGCGGTTGGGTTCCCGCGATCTGCGCGTCATGCAGTCGAACGGCGGCGCCGTTCGCGCGTCAACGGCGGCGGCGGCGCCCGTCCACACGATTCTGTCCGGGCCGGCCGGGGGCGTGGTCGGCGCCTTCGCGACGGGTGAGAAGGCGGGATACACCCGGCTGATCACCTTCGACATGGGGGGGACGTCGACCGATGTCGCGCTCCTGGACGGCCAGATCCGCGTCACGCGCGAGAACGAGATCGACGGTATGCCGATCGGCGTGCCGATGATGGACATGCACACCGTCGGCGCCGGCGGCGGCTCGATCGCGTCCGCGGACGCCGGGGGCGCCCTGAGGGTGGGGCCGGAGAGCGCCGGGGCCGACCCGGGTCCGATCTGCTACGGCGCGGGGGGGGAGTTCACGGTCACCGACGCCAACGTGGTTCTCGGGCGTCTGCGGCCCCGCTTCTTTCTCGGCGGCGGCATGGCGTTGGACACCGACCGTGTCGCGTCCGCTCTCCGCCGGCTTCGATGGACACGGAACTGGTCCAGCCCCGAGCGCCTGGCCCAGGGCGTCGTCGACGTCGTCAACAACAACATGGAGCAGGCGATCCGATTGATCTCGGTCGAACGCGGGCACGACGTCCGCGACTTTTCGCTCCTGACCTTCGGCGGCGCCGGCGGCCTGCACGCCGCGACGCTGGCGGCGGGACTGGGCATCCCGCGCGTGATCGTGCCGCCCCATCCCGGCGTGCTTTCGGCCCTCGGCCTCCTGCTGGCCGACGCCCGGAAGGACTACTCGCGGTCGTTTCTCGGGAAACCGGCCACGGCCTCGGGCATCCGCCGAACGCTGGCGGCGCTCCATCGCCAGGGCATCGGTGAGTTGAGGAACGAGGGATTTCGACGTTCGGACATCGTCGCGATGGATTTCCTGGACGTGCGGTACGTGGGGCAGTCCTACGAGCTGACCGTCCCGTTCGACCGGGACTGGGAGGCGGCCTTCCATCGAGCGCACGCACAGCGGTACGGCCATTCGAACCCCTCGCGCCCGGTGGAAGTCGTGAACGCGCGAACGGCGCTCGTCGGAAAGACGCCCAAGCCCGCCGTGGAACGCCTCCCGAGGACGCGCCGGCCGGTGCGGGCGCTGGCGCGAGAACGCGTGTGGGCGAACGGCCGGTGGCTGTCGGCTGGCGTGTACGACCGGCGCGACCTGCGTCGGGGTCATGTGGTCACGGGTCCCGCGGTCATCGGCGAATACAGTTCCACGACCTACGTGCCGCCCGAATTCCGGTGCGACGTCGATGCCGTAGGAAACCTGATTCTGACGAGGAAGCGGTGAGTTTCGATCCGGTCAAGTTGGAGATCTTCAAGAGCCTGTTCCATTCCATCGCCGAGGAGATGGGGGCCACGCTCCGGCGGACGGCCTATTCCCCGAACATCAAGGAGCGCCGCGACTACTCCACCGCGATTTTCGACAGCCAGGGACGGATGGTGGCCCAGGGCGACCACATGCCGGTCCACCTCGGTTCGATGCCGCTGTCGGTCGCCTCGGCGATCCGGAATCGGACGATCGGCCCCGGAGACATGATCGTCCTGAACGACCCCTACCGGGGCGGGACGCATCTACCCGACATCACGCTGGTGTCCGGGGTCTTCGGGAAGTCGGGGCGGCTGTTCTACGTCGCGTCTCGCGCGCATCATTCGGACGTCGGCGGGATGACCCCGGGCTCCATGCCGCTGGCCGAGGAGATCTACCAGGAAGGCCTGCGGATTCCGCCGGTGACGCTGATCCGAAACGGCGAGATCAATCACGACGTCTGGGACCTGGTGCTGGCCAACGTCCGGACGCCGGAGGAGCGCGACGGCGACCTGGCGGCCATGCTGGCGGCGAACCGCACCGGGGAGCGCCGTCTGCTGGAGATCGTCGGCAAATACGGGCTGAAGGAGGTTCGCGGCTACGTCGACGAGTTGCTGGACTATACCGAACGCATGACGCGCCACGTCATCCGGCAGATCCCGGACGGGGTCTACGAGGCCGAGGACGTCCTGGACGACGACGGGATCGGCGACTCGCCGGTCCGGATTCACGCGCGGATCACGGTCCGCGGGTCGCGCGCCCGGATCGATTTCTCGGGATCCGACGCCCAAGTGGGCGGCAGCGTCAACGCCGTGTACGCCATCACCGCCTCCGTCGTCTTCTACGTGTTCCGGACGCTGGTCGGGGTTCCGATTCCGTCGACGGCGGGGGGGATGCGTCCACTCGAGGTCATTGCGCCGGAGGGCACTATCGTGAACGCCCGGCCACCGGCCGCAGTCTGCGGCGGGAACGTCGAAACAGCGCAGCGCATCGTCGATGTCCTGTACCGGTGTCTCGCCCCGGCGCTGCCGGACCGTATTCCCGCGGCGAGCCAGGGGACCATGAACAACGTCACGTTCGGCGGCGTCGACCCCGGGAACGGCGAGCCGTTCGCCTATTACGAGACGATCGCCGGCGGCATGGGGGCGCGCCCCGGCCTGGACGGGGTCTCGGGTGTGCACACGCACATGACCAATTCGATGAACACGCCGGTCGAGGCGATCGAGGTCGCCTATCCGGTGCGTGTGGAACGTTACCGGTTGCGCAGGGGGTCGGGCGGCGCGGGCCGCCACTCCGGTGGCGACGGCATCCAGCGTGAGATTCGTTTCCTGACGCCGGCGCGCGTGACGCTGCTGTCGGAACGCCGGCGGTTCGCGCCTTACGGCCTCAAAGGCGGACGAGTCGGCGCTCCGGGGCGCAACAGGATGATCCGGTCCGACGGCGGCGTCGAGGAACTGGGCTCCAAGTTCGAGACGGCGGCCGGGCCGGGCGATATCCTGTCGATCGAGACGCCCGGGGGCGGGGGCTGGGGGCGGGCGCGCGGCAAGCGCGGCCGAGGAGAACGATGAGACTGTTCAAGCTCAGCGTGACGCGGTTGCTCGTTCTGGCCGTCCTGCTCGTCTGCGCCGCCGCGGCCGGATACTTCCTGGTGCCCGATCTGCTGGTTGCGGCCGCCGGACTGCTCATCAACGACGACGATCTCTTCGAGGCGGACGCGATCGTCATCCTGGCCGGCGGCGGGCTTGACCGTGCCCGCGAGGCGGCCGAGATCTATCGGGACGGCCTCGCCTCGCGAGTGATCGTGACGACGCGTGGGCGGCCCGACGGTGACAGCGAGCTCGAGAGGATGGGGATCGATCTGGCTCCGCCCGACGCGAACGACATTCGTGTGCTGACGGGGCTGGGCGTGCCGGAAATGTCCATCGTGCGCCTCGAGACGGCAGCCGACGAAACGCTCGCCGAGGTCGGATCCGTGCGTTCGGCGGCGGCCGAAGAAGGCTGGGGCCGGCTGATCATCGTCACGTCGAACTACCGCACGGCGCGCGCCCGGCTGATTGCGCGTTACGTCTTCGATTCGGACTGGCAGGTGGCCATCGTCGGTTCGCGCTACAGCGAGTTCCGCCCCGACGGTTGGTGGCGGAACGCCGCGTCTGCGCGAACGTTCGTCATCGAGTTCCAGAAGTGGCTCTTCTACGAGCTCCACTTGAGGCCGCGGCTGTGGTTCTGACCGGCTGCGGCGGTGGATGGACGGGGTCGGAACGCGATCGAAGTGGGACCGACACAAACTGGCGCTTCAGTTGGGCAGATCGCCCCGTTTCGTGTCGCAGATGCTTGGCGGTGTCAGTAATCTGACGCTCAGGACGATGGCAGATGTTGCGGCTGCGTCGTCGTGGCGACCGTCGTTCAAGTTGCCCTCCATCCAGCTTGAAGGCGTAGACCTCGTCGAGGAGGCATCCGCGGTCCATGATCCCAGAGCAGTTCCGGATGCTTCTCCCGGAGCCATTGCGTGAGATAATCGAAGCCGCGCCGGCAACTCTTGGACCGCACGTGCGGACGCCATTCGGGCCGGCCCTCGACGATTCCGCCGTAGCCAAGCAGACGCACGACTTCCCGAAACGGCGCGTGTTCGATCAGCCGAACGGCGGCCCAGCGCCGGGCGAGCCCGTCGATGCGCAACTTGCCGCTGAGCAACTCGCGACAACGAGTCTCGTCGATATCGTAGTCCCAGACATATGGCAGGCGCCGTCCGTTCATGGGTCGATGGTAATACAGGTCGGTCCCGCCCAAGGTGTCATGTGGGGCGCGGCATGGCCGGGCACGGACGATATCTGTCAGTCGTCGGTTTCCGGTTCCGCCGCCGGCGCCGTGAGCTCCACCGCCCGGAGTGTGCGGGTCTCGAGTTCAACGGGCGTCATCTCGTCGATGGAGGATCCGGACGAGACCACGCCGATCTCTTCGAACTTGCGGGCCGCGGGCAGGACGCGGCCTTCCAGCGAGCCCACGCTCTTGTTGTAGCGGTCCACGGCTTGTCGGAGGGACTGTCCCAATTGGCCCATGTGGTCGCCGAATACCCGAATGCGTTCGAACAGATCCCGGGCGAGACCGGCCACGACCTGCACATTCTCGGCCAGGCTTTCCTGTTGCCATCCGTAGGCGATGGCCTTCACGAGCGCGATCAAGGTTGTCGGCGTGCTGATCAGGACCCGCTGCTGCAAGGCCTGTTCGAACAGGCTCGGGTCGGTCTCGATGGCGGCGGCGTAGAACGCTTCGCCGGGAAGGAACATGACCACGAAGTCGGGCGTCTCCGGCAGCGCCTTCCAGTATTCCTTCGAGCCCAGGGAGCGCGCGTGTTCCCGGACGTGGCGCGCATGGTCCGCCATGTGCTGATCGCGAACGGCCTCGTCGTCGGTGTCGATGGCGGAGAGGTAGGCTTCCAGCGGCGTCTTGGCGTCCACGATGACGGACTTGCCGCCGGGCAGGCGGACGATGACGTCCGGCCGCAGCCGGCCGTCGTCGCCCTGGAGGGTCTGTTCCTAGAGGAAATCCACGTGCTCGGTCATGCC
>JAJEDW010000028.1 GCA_022821265.1 Acidobacteriota bacterium | reverse complement strand
GACGCCCGGTATCGCGGCGACGCGCGTCGAGATCTCCGGCGGCAGGCGATTCTGGACGGCTTGCGCCCGGGCGCCGCCGGTCGGGGGCGCCGCGACGAAACAGGCGGCCAGGATGGAAAGGAGTGCGGGCTTCATGTGTTCGAACCGTGGCCTCAGGGGTTTTCCGTGAACGCCCGGTACGCGCCGGTCACGTTCAGCGGGCTCTGCTGCGGAAAGAACTCCCAGTCCGAATAGTCGTCCATCGTCACCGTGGCCTGCGTCTCTTCCAGGCTGCGGCCCTCGGCAATCGCTTCCCGGACACGGTCGCGGACGGCCTCCCGGTAGATGCGATTGGCGGTGACGTCGGCTTTCGCGCCGAGTTGGCCGTGGCTGCAGACGAAGTGCTCGAAGTCCATCGCCTCGACCTGCCGCACCTTCTCGATCTCGTCGTCGCGCGCCACGTCGAACCCGAACGGCGTGCGGTTGACCGTGATCCAGTCGGAAGCGAACACCACGTTCGTCCCGTCGACGAACCGGACGACCGTGTTGTCCGGGGCGTGACGCGTCGGAATCGGGATCACCTCGACGCGCTTGCCACCCAGGTTGATGTAGACCGTGTCGGTATAGGTCAGGTCCGGCGGGACGACGTGGGCCAGCGGTCCGCGCGTGACCTCGGCGCCCGTCAGGACGCCGTCGCCGTCGGCGTCGTAGAGGTCGAACAACCGCTGGACGTTGCCGGACGCCTCGTCTCGCTCGAGGCGCCCGTCGCCGTTGGCGTCGTCGCCCCGCGCGTTCTCGGGGAGGGGCGTTCCCTCCGGCGGCATCTCCAGGGCCCCGAGCATGCTCTCGTGCCCGATGAGGCGCGCGGTATCGGTCCAGACGGCGCCTCCGGACCCGTGGTCCCAGTGATAGTGGCTGTAGATGACGTACTTGACCGGAACGTCGAAGCGCGCGGCCAGCTCGCCCTTCAGCCAGTTCGCCATGTCGGTCCCGACCGGCTCGACCAGCACGATGCCCTCCGACGTCACCATGAACACGCTGAGGTAGTCGTCCTGCCGCGCGTAGTAGACGTCGCCGGTGAGGTTGCCGATCTCCCGTCCCTGGTATTCGGTCTGCTGGTACAGCGACCGGTCCTGCGCTCCGGTCCGGGGCGCCCAGACCGTCGGCGCCAAGCCGGCGGCCAATGAAATCGCCATGATGGTCGGTTTCATGAATCCCGTGCCCTCCGTGTGTTTTTCGACCGCACTATACGGGAACCCGGTTGCCGATGGCCAGCGTCGGGAACGCTGGAAGCGGTCTCGGCGGAATCTTCCGCCGTGACCCCCGCGCGCCGTCGCGGGAACGCCCGGCGCGAGGCCGCGTTCGAATCCCGTTTTTTGATTGTACCCAGGGTCGTTTCGGCAGTATATTCGCGCCCGAGGCCCACGGATTACGCCAGTCACCGATGACCCCGATCCCGCCGGCCTCGGCGGCTCGGGCGGCGCTTCGGAGCGGACGCTCCGTTGTGCGCATAACGGAGGGAGACGGATGATCAGGATTACACGACTGCGACACCTTCTGGGTATTCCGCTTGTCCTGGCATTGGCGTGCGTCACCGTGCTGGGGCAGGGGACCGCGCAAATCGACGGGACGGTCACCGACGCCACCGGCGCCCTGATTCCCGGCGCGGACATCACCGTCACCCAGACCGACACCGGCCTGACGCGGGCCACCGTGTCGAACGAGACCGGCGCGTTCGTCCTTCCCAGCCTGCCCACCGGGCCGTACCGTCTGGAAGTGGCGCTGCCCGGGTTCCAGACCTTCGTCCAGACGGGCATCACGCTGGAGGTCAACAGCAACCCGGAAATCCCGGTCATCATGCAGGTGGGCCAGGTGACCGAGACGGTGGAAGTCACGGCCAACACGGTCCTGGTCGAGACGCGGACCGTGGGCGTGGGCAACGTGATGGAGAACGAGCGGATCCTGGAGCTGCCGCTCAACGGCCGCAACGTGACCCAGTTGATCCTGAACGCGGGCGCCGCGGTGCAGACCGGCGTCTCCTCGCGCCGGAGCATGCCCAACCAGCAGGAGATCTCGGTGGCCGGCAGCCAGGAAGGCAGCGTGGCCTACATGCTGGACGGCGCGATTCACAACAACCCGTACGACAACCTGAGCCTGCCGCTGCCGTTCCCGGACGCGCTGCAGGAATTCAAGGTGGAAACCTCGGCGCTGTCGGCCTCGCAGGGGCAGATGGGCGGGGCGCAGGTGAACGCGGTCACGAAGTCCGGCACCAACGCGGTGAACGGCAGCCTGTTCTGGTTCGTGCGCAACGACCTGTTCGGCGCGAAGGAGTACTTCACGGGCCGCAGTTCGCTCAAGCGGAACCAGTTCGGCGGCACGATCGGCGGACCGATTGTCCAGGACAAGCTGTTCTACTTCGCCGCGTTCCAGGGGACGACGATCCGCCAGGACCCGAGCGGGACCGAGGACTGGGCCGCGACGCCGGCGATGTTGCGCGGAGACTTCACGGCCGTGACGGCCCCGCCCTGCAGGAGCCGGCCGCTCACGTTGAGTTTCATGCGCGACGGCGTGGAACTGTTCGAGAACAACATGATCGATCCGGTCCACTTCAGCCCCGTCGGACTGGAGCTGGCCCGCCGGGCGCCAATGGACATGATCGTCGACGAATGCGGCCTGGTCCAGCACGGGAACCTGCAGCAGGACAACGACACGCAGTGGGTGGCCAAGACCGACTGGCAGGTCAACGACGCGCATTCCGTCATCGGACGCGTCCTGTTCCAGTCCAACAACCGCGCCACGCCGTACTCGCTGGCCCCGGACAACATCTTCACGGCCGACGCGCCGGGGTGGGACAGCCTGGGGCAGTCCTACACCATCGGCGACACCTGGCTGGTGAGTCCGACGACCGTCGTCTCCACCCGGTTCGCGGTCAACTACACCGACGTCGGCCGCATCGGCGCCGACTACTTCGAATGGTCCGACCTGGGCGCCAACGTCTACAGCTACGTGGATCAGTACGCCAATCTCGGCATCAGCAACCCCGGCTTCAATCTCGGCGGCGCCACCTCCAACGACTCCACCTTCCGGACGTTCTCGTCCGGCATCAACATGGATGTGAGCCAGTCGCGCGGCGACCACCAATGGAGCTACGGCGGCGCCTTCGTCTGGATCGACTCCAACTCCAGGGCCCGGGCCTTCGCGTCGGGACAGTTCAACTTCAATGGGCAGAACTCCGGGTTGCCGTGGGCCGATGTGCTGCTGGGCGCCACCCAACGCTTCCTGCAGGGGCCGCCGAACACCGCCCTGATGCGCCAGGTGTATTCGGCGCTCTACCTGGCCGATACATGGCGCGTGACGCCGACGTTGACGCTGAACTGGGGCGTTCGCTGGGAACCGGAGTGGGGTCAGTCGATAACCAACGAGCGGATCGCCACGTTCAGCGAGGAACGCCGCGCTGCGGGCGTCCGCAGCACGGTGTTCACGCGTTCGCCCGCGGGCTTCCTCTTCCCGGGCGACGACGGTTTCGAAGGGCTCCGGGGCCGGCCGCGGAACATGTGGATCTTTGCGCCGCGGTTCGGGCTGGCCTGGGACGTCACCGGCGACGGCCGGACCTCGCTGCGCGCCTCGACGGGTCTGGGCTACGACTATCCCAACGCGCAGTTCCACCTGTGGACGTCACTGGTGCCGCCCTTCGGGGGCAACATCGTCGTCAACAACGCCCTCATGGACGATCCCTGGATGAACTACCCGGGCGGGAACCCGTTCCCGTTGAGCGTGACCTCGGACACCGAGTTTCCGACGTACGGCCGGTTCACGTTCATGGGCGAGAACCTGGAACCGGCCCAGGTCCAGAGCTGGAACCTGAGCCTCCAGCGCCAGTTCGCCGACGACTGGCTGGTGTCGGCGACCTATCTGGGCATGCACACGATTCACATGCTGGGCTCCGAGCAGATCAACCCGGCCATCTATTTCCCGGGCGTCGCCGACGCCGACGGGTTGTGCCACAACGGCGAGTACACCTTCAACGCCGGACGGGCGGGCGCCACGTGTTCCACGACGCGCAACACGAACCCCCGCCGGTACTACTCGCTCATCGATCCTGAAGTGGGACGGAAGATGGGCGCCGCCGCGCAGATCAACAGCGTGGGCAACATGAGCTACAACGGCCTGCTGCTGGACGTGCGGAAGCGCATCTCCAGCGGTTACACGCTCAACCTCAACTACACGTGGTCGCACTGCCTGTCGCTGGAGCAGGACAGCGAGAACGGCGGAACGGGGTTGAACCCCGACAACGTCAACATCTTCCCCGGGGAGCGGCACCGTAGCCGCGGCAACTGCTCCTCGGACCGGCGCCAGTCGTTGAACCTGACCGGCGTCGCGCAGATGCCCGAGTTCCAGAACACGGCGCTGCGGACGGTCGCCTCGGGTTGGCAGCTCGCCGTGATCTACCGCTATAACACGGGCAGCTACATGACGATCGAGGCCGGTTCGGACCGCGCCCTGAACGGTACGAACCCGGGCGACCAGCCGGCCCAGCATCTCGGGGGGAACCCCCTGAGCGGGCGGAACGGACCGCGCGAGCAGTACTTCAACCTGGACGCCTTCGCGTTCCCGGCGCCCGGCACGATCGGCAACGTCGGGATCCGCAGCATCCGAGGGCCGGCGCAATGGGACTGGGACGCGGCCCTGTCGCGGAACTTCACGATCACCGAAGGCCAGACCGTCGAGTTCCGGTGGGAGATCTACAACGTCCCGAACAGCTTCCGGGCCGTCAACCCGTCGTTCAACCTCCGCAGCGGCACGTTCGGGCAGTTGCGGAGCTCGCGGGAACCCCGGATCATGCAGTTCGCCCTGAAGTGGCTCTTCTAGTCGAGGAATCCATCGGATGAAAGTAGAAGGGCGGGGGCTCGACCCCCGCCCTTCGTGGTTCTTCGGAAGAGTTCGACGCCCTCCGAGGCGGCTCACTCGTTCCCGATGCGGCCGGCCTCTTCCGCGATGAACGCGTCCAGCCGGTCGAGCGATCCGTTCTCCGCCTCGTAGATCCGCTCCAACAGGTCCCGGGCCTCCGATTCGGTGACGCCCCCGAGCGACACCGACCGCGCCAGCGCCTCCATGGCGTCGTCCGCCTCGTCGTCCTGCGCGTAGGCGAAGCCCAACCTGAACCAGGCGATCGGATCGTCGGGCGCGGCCTCGAGGGCGGTTTCGTACTCATCGCGCGCGTCGCCGAACTCCTCCTGGTGGAGGTAGATCAGGCCGAGCGTGGAGTGAACGCTGGAACGCAGCGTGGCGGCCTGTGCGTCGCCGATGCCGGCCCCGGCCGGACCGTCCAGGAACCGGTCCAGCATGTCGATGGCGTTCTCGGCGTGCTCCTCGGCCCGGTCCAGGTGCTCCGCGCGCGCGTCGCCCTCTTCGGGAGGACGCTCGGCCATGACGCCGGAAAGGGTCAGCAGCGTCGCGAGATCGTCGGGATTCAACTCGAGCGCGCGCTC
>JAJEDW010000319.1 GCA_022821265.1 Acidobacteriota bacterium | reverse complement strand
GCGGACAGCTCGTCCCGAAACCGCTCCACCTTCTGGTCCAGGCTGTCGATGCGGGCGGACAGCTCGTCCCGAAGCCGGTCCACCTTCTGGTCCAGGGCGTCGACGCGGGCGGAAAGCTCGTCCCGAAACCGGTCCACCTTCTGGTCCAGGCTGTCGATGCTGGCGGAAAGCTCGCCCCGAAACCGATCCACCTTCTGGTCCAGGCTATCGACGCGAACGGACAGCTCGTCCCGAAACCGGTCTACTTTCTGGTCCACGCCGTCCATGTGCGAAGCCAGCTCGGTGCGGAATCGATCGACTTTCTGGTCCACGCCCAGGACGTGCCCGTCGGTATGGACCACCAATTCTCGAATCTCTCCGAATCCCCGGGAATGCTCTTCCACTTTCCCTTCCAGGTACGCGACACGCTCTTCTATCGGCGCGGGCATCGAGCGCCTCCTCGTTGATTATAGCGAACGTCAGGCAACGGCATGCCCGATGGTCATGCACGTCGAATGCCATGACCGGAGATCAAGGACTTGCACGGTCCCAAGGTTGTGCAGGTCCGCGATTTCGCGACTCTTGAAGTCCGTGATTTCGCGACTTCGCGAAACTCGAACATGGTCGGCCGGCGCGGCCATGGGCGGTTTGTCCGCCGAAGCGAATCCGTGTCACGATGGCGGGTTGCGAACCAAGGAGGACCGATGACCGGGATGCGACCGGAAGACATTCACGAAGTTCGCGCGGTGGCCGATCCGCGGCTGTCTCCCGACGGCCAGCGGGTCGCCTTCACCGTGTCGTGGCCCGACAAGGACGCCAACGAAACGCGGGGCCACATCTGGCTGACGCGCGTCGACGGCTCCGAGCCGCCGCGGCAGTTGACGTTCGGCCCGCGGCGCGATGCCGAGCCCCGCTGGTCGCCCGACGGGACGCGGCTCTCGTTCACCTCGAACCGCGCGGGCAAGACGATGCAGCTCTACGTCATGCCCGTCGGGATGGGCGGCGAAGCGCGCCAGCTGACCGATCTGAAAGAAGACGTGGGCCAGACCGCATGGTCGCCCGACGGGACCCGAATCGCCTTCGCGTCGCGCGTTCCCGCCGCCTACTACGACATCGAGGACGAGAAGAAGCGGCCCCCGCGCCGGATCGCGCGCCTCGGATACAAGCTGGACAACGAGGGCTGGACGGCGGACCGTCCACAACACGTCTTCGTCGTCCCGGCCGATGCATCGGCCGCCCCCGTTCAGATCACGAACGGCGATCACGAGGACGCCCAGCCGGCGTGGGCCCCGGACTCGTCCAGGATCGCCTTCATCTCGTCGCGCCACGAGAATTGGGACACGTTCCCTGCGTCCGACGTCTACGCCGTCGGCGCCGAGGGGGGCGAGCCGGCCCGTCTGACCGGAACCGACGCCTTCTGCGGGGGTCCGTCCTGGTCGCCCGACGGCGCCGCGATCGCGTTCCGGCGTGAGCCGGGAATCTTCGATTCGCCGCGGCACGCCCAGATCGCCGTGGTTCCCGCCGACGGAAGCCGGGAGCCGTCGTTGCTGACCCCCTCGCTGGACCGGAACTGCGCGCCGTTCCCCGAGATCCGCGAGCCGGTTTGGGATGGCTCCAGCATCCTCTTCGGCGTGGAGGACGGCGGCAACACGCACTTGTATCGCGTGGAGGGAACCGGAGGCGAACCGAAGCTGGTGATCGGCGGCGAGCAGACGCTCACCGGCTACGACATCGGCGGCGGAACCGTGGTGCACACGGCGACGAGCCCGACGTCGACCGGAGAGCTCTTCGCCGGCGACCGCCCGTTGACCGGTATCGGAAGGCCCTTCGTCGAAGCGCACGAGATCCGTCCCTTCGAGCGGTTCACGGCCGCGTCGGCAGACGGAACCGAAGTGGACGCGTGGATCGTGCGCCCCGCCGGTTTCGAGCCCGGCCAACGGTATCCGCTGCTGCTCAACATCCACGGCGGCCCGTTCGCGCAGTACGGCAACCGGTTCTTCGACGAGTTCCAGGTGTACGCCGGGGCGGGTTACGCGGTCGCGTTCTCAAACCCGCGCGGCTCGTCCGGGTACAGCGAAGCCTGGGGACGGGCCATTCGCGGTCCCGTCGAGGGCGGCCCGGGCTGGGGCACCGTGGACTACGAGGACGTCATGGCCGTGGCCGAGGCGGCCGTCCGGCGTTTCGACTTCGTCGACCCGGAGCGGCTGGGGGTGATCGGCGGATCCTACGGGGGCTACATGACCTCGTGGATCGTGGGACACACCGACCGCTTCCGGGCGGCCGTATCGGAGCGCGCCGTCAACGACATCCTGGCCGAAGGCGCGGGCAGCGACATCGCCATCTGGTGGAAGGCCATCACCGGCGCACACTACTGGGAGCGGCCCGAGGCCATGCGGCGGATGTCTCCCTCCACCTACGCCGAGGACATTCGCACGCCGCTGCTGATCCTCCACTCCGAGGACGACCTGCGTTGCCCGATCTCCAATGCGGAAGACCTGTTCACCCGGTTGCGCGTGCTCGGGCGCACGGTGGAGTTCGTGCGTTTCCCGGCCGAGGGCCACGAGCTTTCGCGGTCGGGGAGCCCCTTCCACCGCGTCCAGCGGTTCCAGGTCATCCTGGAGTGGTTCGACCGGCAACTGGGAAACGGGGACTGACTCCGGCCGTGTTTCCCGTGAGTCGCCCTGCAGGCCCGTCTGGGCAAGACTCGACACGTGGTTGATTTCGAGTTCACAAGTCAACTAGAATTCAAGTCATGATTCGACTCAACATGCATGAGGCCAAGACCCACCTTTCGCGGTACGTCGCTCGGCTTCGCGAGGGCGAGACGATCCTGCTGTGCCGACGCAACGAACCCGTGGCCGAGATTCGGGCCCTGCCCCGCGCGCCCGCGAAGCCGCGGCCGATCGGGTTGGCCCGCGGGCAGTTCACCGTGCCGGACGCGTTCTTCGAACCGTTGCCGGACGACGTCATCGAGTCGTTCGAGAGCGGGCCGGTTCTGCCGGAAGAATGAGACTGCTTCTCGACACCTGCACGTTCCTCTGGTGGATCGAGAACTCTCCCCGGCTCCCGAAGCGCGTCCGGTCGGAGGTGTCCAACCCGGCACACGAGGTCTTCGTGAGCGCCGCGTCGATCTGGGAGATCTCCGTCAAGCATCACGCCGGTCGATTGCCGCTTCCACAGCCGCCCGAGCGATTCGCGCCGGAACAGCGGGAGCGACACGGATTCTTGAGCCTTCCCATCGACGAGGCCAGCGTGCTCCAGTTGCACCGTTTGCCACAGCTCCACAAGGACCCGTTCGACCGGATGCTGGTATGCCAGGCAATCGAGCACGGCATGACCCTGCTGACGCCGGACCGCCTGATTGCACAGTACTCCGTGCGCGTCTCCTGGTAACCGATTCGGGGCCAGAACGCGCCGTCGGTCTGTAGTGTGCCTGACGGCGGCGAAATTCCGTTATGCTATTCCGCTATGTCGATCTCCGATTCCACGGGCGCGGCGGACGCGGCCGCGAATGCCGCCCGCGACCGGCTGGATGAATGGACGCGCGAGGTCGTCGCCTGGCACTTCGACCCGGCGTCGGGGTGTCGGTTCTGGCTCGATTACGCGGCGTCGCTGGGTTTCGACCCCCGCCGGGAGATCGGATGCTTCGACGACGTCAAGCGAATGCCGCCGTTCCAGGACGAGTGGCTGCGCGGCGGCCCCGTCGAACGTTGGGTGCCCAAGGGGATGGCCGGAAAACCCGTCTTCGTGTTCGAGACCGGCGGAACGACGGGCATCCCCAAGACCCGGATCAACTGCGACGATTTCCGCATCGACTACGAGCTGTTCAGCGAGACGCTGCCGGACGAGCATTTTCCCAGGGGCGCGAACTGGCTGATGCTCGGGCCGTCCGGACCGCGGCGCCTGCGTCTGGGCGTGGAGCATCTCTGCCAGCACCGGGGCGGCGTCTGCTTCTGCGTCGACCTGGACCCGCGCTG
>JAJEDW010000261.1 GCA_022821265.1 Acidobacteriota bacterium | reverse complement strand
ACATATCGGGAATATGCTCCCTCCTCGCGCCTTGCCAGACGGGCGCCTCACCGGTCTCGGTGCGACGCGGGGTTTCACCACAGGCTCCTAGAGCCGTGACAGCGCCCGCGTCCAGGCCGCGGCCATCGCCGCGATGACGATAATCCCGAGGATACCGCCGATCCGGGCGCCCGGATAGGCCGCGTCGACGCTCAGCGTCACGGAGTCGACGCCGATGAACACGGCGATCATGCCGGGCGCCAGCACGGGCGCCGCGGAGGCGAATCGGACGAGAAGGTAGGCCACGGCGGCGCCTCCGACCCCGGCGAGGACCCAGATCGCAGTCGATTCCCGCGCGGATTCCGGCACGGCGGCGAATCCCAACGCCAACACGGCGACCACGAGCGCCGCCCGGGGCAGGACGCCCGGCCGGACGGCGAGCCCCGCCAGGAACAGAAGCAGGGCGGTATAGAGCACGTAAGGCACGATTGGCCCCGACAATCCGCTCGCGACGGCCATGTACGCCACGGCGCCGGACGGATCGGGCCACGCGGGCAGGCTTCCGAACGAACCCGAAAAGGTTCCCGCCGCTGCGGCCAGCCCCACCGGAACGAAGCCCAACGCGATCGCGAGGCCCGGCGCGGCCGGCGCGCGGTTGTCCTGGTGCCAGGCGTGTCCGAGCGCGGCCGGCAACGCCACCCCTGCGGCGACTACGACTGCGGCCAGGGCGATCCCGAAGGCGGCGATCCCGGCCTGCAGGCCCCAGGGCTGGGCGGAGACGAACTGCCCGGCAAGGGCCGGCCACGCGTTGGCCTGGGACAGAACCATGACGGCCAGAACTCCCGAAAGGAAGATCAACATCACGCGCAACGCGACACGCCCCTTGGCCAGCGCAACGATGCCGACAACGTCGGCGACGCCGATGATCAACACCAGCAGCGCGATCAGGCCGATGTCGATGAACGAACGGCGCGTGGCCGCGTCGCGCCGGTCGCGCTCCCATTCTTCCGGTACGTTCACGAACCGCCGGGCATCCGCAACCTGGTCGCCGGCCACCTCGATCACGACGCGTCCCGCGGCTTCGACGCCGGGCAACGCGTCCGGATCGTCGAACGTGAAGACCCAGTCGCCGCGGTTGGGACGGCTCGTTTCCTCGGCCCCGACCTCTTCCAGACCGCCCGCGTCGAGCCCGAAGCGTTCCTCGACAGTGCTCGACGCCAAGGCCCGGGCCGCGTCCTCGTCCAACCGCGCGCCGTCGCGCGCCTCGGGCAGGACATGCCGCACGCGTCCGACCACGCCGTCGGCGCCGACGTGAACCTGGTATTCCTCGACCCGGTCCTCCGCGTCCGCCCCGAAGTCGATGAACCGGACCAGCCAGCGGGACTCCCCGAGATACCGTCCCAGCAGCGAGGCGTAGACCGATTCCCCGGCCTCCTCGAAAACGTACCGGTGGTCGTTTCCGCGCTGAGACGGGGTTGCGACGAGCGGCGTCCATCCATCGACCGGGCTCCCCGCCGCCTCGAGAGCGGCGCGAGCCGTTTCGATAGCCTCGGCGCGCGACAGCTCGAGAGTCGGCGCGTCGTGGGTGGGAACGAGCGAGTAGACCCAGAGAACGGCGCCCAACGCGCCCAGGACATAAACCGCGCTCCGGGGAACGGGCAGCCGGGCTGGGGGTGGCGCGACCGGCGGCGCCTCGGCGCCGGATACGGGTTCCTCGGCCGGAGCGGCCGGCGGCTCGGGAGGGCTCCATGCCCGGTTGTACGCCCAGTCGGGCGCGTCGGCCCGGGCGCGCCCCTTCCGCCGCGCGTTCAGCACGATCCCCAACGGCAGCAGTCCGACCAGGATGACGACGGCGCGGTCGAAAACCACGCCGGGGGCGTCGGAAGCGAACAGCGGAATCGAGAACAGGGCCAGGTCGTAGGTGAAGTGGGCCAGGATCGTGGGAACCAGCCCGTAGTACAGATAGACGACGCCCCACACCAGCGCCGGCAACGTGAGCTCGATGACGCGCGCGTACGCGGGCTGCTGTGGATAGTTGGCGTGCGCCGCGGCGAACACGACGGCCTGAACGACGATCGTGGCCCAGATCCAGACGCCCGGACGTCCGTATCGCGCTCCGATCAGGGCCGCGCACGCGATCGGCACGGCGCGGAACAGGCTCTCTTCCCAGAAAGCCGCCAACAGCGAGTTGGAAACCGCGAGCAGCCACGGCTGGTAGGTGGACAGCAGGTCCGGCTGGACGAGCGATTCGGCCGGCGACCACCAGCCGTCGAGTCTCGATGTGCCCAGGTAGAACAGGACGACGTAGCCGAGCTGCATGCCGGCCAGCAGGTAGGCGCCGACGGTGCGTCCCAGGGCCGCGTTCGACCCGGCCACCTCGGGCGACCAGAATCGCCATTGGCGCAGGTGGTGCGGAAAGGCGCGGCGTCCCAGCGATTCGCCGGCGAGATAGAAGAATGCGAGCAACGGCGTCCCGGCAAGGAACCACACGGCCGCGACGCCGATCTGTCCGACGAGGAAGACGCCGGCTGAAACGGCGGTGTCGTAGCCGATCCAGGCGAGCGGCAGGGCGTTCAACGCGTTCAATCCGAGCAGCAGGCCCGTGACGGCGCCCCACGCCAACGCCGCGCGCCACAATACCCAACGCTGCCGCAGGAGGACGACGGTCCCGACGCCGGCCGCCACGATCCCGAAGACAAGAAGGAAAACGCCCTGGGACGCCAGCGCGATGGAATCGTTCGCGGCGCGCATGTCGGCGAACCGCTGCGAGAATGCTTCCGGCACCTGGACGAAATGCGCAAGCTCCGATGCGCGATCGCCCGAGACCCCGATCCGCAGCCGGAACGATGCCTCGCCCAGGTCGACGTCCCCGCGTTCGAAGACGATCGTGTGGTCCACCCGGCCGCCCGGCAGCGTTTCCTGCGACGACTCGAGCAGGTCGAACGGCGCAAGATCGACGCCCCATTCCGCGGCCGCGGCTTCGGCCACGGCGAGCGCTTCCGCGTCGGTCAGGTTCCCGCCGCCGGGATCGTCCTCGGAGAGGCGCAGGCGAAAACCGTAGGCGCGTCCGGATGGCGTGAACCGGACGACGGTCTCTTCGATTGCGCCCTCCTGGAAACGGCGAACCGTCCAGACGTAGGGATGGTAGATGTCCTGGGCCGCCAAGTTGACGAACGCGTCCCGCCCCCCGCCCTCCAATTCGACATAGGTCTGTACTTCGGAATCGAGCTGACCGAACGTCGCGGCCGACCGCGCTTCGACGGGATCCCAGCCATTGTCGACGGCCAATACGGCCGCGCGGTCGACCGCGCCCGCCTGGTCCATCTCGATATCCAGCTCGACGATCGGCAACGCCCGGGGAAACAGCCAGACGGCCACGACGAAGCCCGCCAGCCCCAGCGCGGAGAAGAGAATCCAGAACAGCGGCTTGCGCGTCATGTCGATCCCTTTCAGGTCAACGGACCCGCAACCCCACCAGGACACCGTCCCGCATCGGAGACAGCGACGTCACGTACCGCGGGTCCTGGTAGAGAAGGCGGTTGAGTTCGCGCACGCCGTCCGTGTCGGCGTCCCTACGAGCCGGATCGGCGACGCGGCCGCTCCAGAGCGCGTTGTCCGACACGAAGAGGCCCCCGACCCGCACGCGATCGGCCGCGCACGCATACACGGCCGGGTATTGATGCTTGTCGACGTCGTTGAACACGATGTCGAACTCGCCCTCGGTATCGGCGAGAAGGTCCAGGGCGTTGCCGGTCAGAAGCTCGACGCGGTCGGCAAGACCGGCCGCATGCAGGTACGCGGCCGCGCGGTCCGCGTTCGATGCGCTGCCGTCGGTGTAGTAGACCCGCCCTTCGGGCCCGACGGCCCGCGCCCACCAGATGGTGGAGTAGCCGACGGCCGACCCCATCTCGAACACGCGGCGCGCTCCGATGGCGCGGGCCCACTGTTCGAGGAACCTCCCGACGACGGGCCCGACGATCGGTATGCGTTCCTTCCGGGCCGCGGCCTCGATCTCGGCAAGCACCGGGTCGCGCTCGGGAACCAGATCGTGCAGATACCGGCCGACCGATTCGTCGATGAACGCCATGTGAAAACGCGCGCCGTTCGGTGACGCGCTCGTGCCCGGCATCATAGAGTGCAATCGGCGAATGCACAACGGCAATACCGGCGCCGTGTTCCGTGTCGCCGTGGCGCAGTGGGTCGTTTCGAACGGCTGCCGGAACGCCAAGTCATGCGGGCGACGGCGGTAAGGCGGCCGGTATTCGGCAACGTACCGGTTGTCTTGGGTTGCTCGATGCGATGTGGAGTCATGTAATACTATGTATGACATGGAGGAGGCGCCCATGAGTTCGAGAAAGCTGGTCACCATCTCGCTGCCACCGCCGCTTCTGAAGAAGGCGGAACGAATCGCCAAGGAGGAAAACCGCAGCAAATCCGAGTTGCTCCGCGAGGCGCTGCGATTGTATGTGGAAACACGCGACCTGCGGAAGGAAGCGGCGCGGACGCGGCTTTTCGAATTGATCGACGCTGCACAGGATCGGGCCGCAGGAACGCCGCCTACGGAAATCCGGGCAATCGTCCGCGACGCCGTTGCAGCCGTCCGGATGGGTTGATGCGGTATTCATGTGCGAGCCGTCCTGGACACTAACGTTCTGATCTCCGCCACACTGATCAAGGGCGGCACCGAGGACCGAATCGGTCGCGCCTGGCGGACTGGCCGTTTCGAGCTCGTCCTTTCTCCACCGATATTGGAAGAGATCGGCCGAGTGATGTTCTACGAGAAGTTTGCGAAGCGCCGCTGGATGACACGGCAAGATGCGGCGGCGCTCGTCCGCGCGCTCACGCAGTCGGCTGTTCTGGTGAGTGGAACGGTTGAAATGGAAATATGCCGGGATCCCGACGACGACAAGTTTCTCGCGGCAGCTCTTGAAGGGCGGGCCCGTTGGGTCGTCAGTGGCGACAACGACTTGCTGGCCGTACAACGGTACAAGACGGCTACGATCGTAAGGCCGTCACGGTTCTTGAAGGAATTGCAGGAGGCAGGCCGAACGCGATCCGCACTGGAACGATGAGAATGCGGCCGTCGTCTTGGCGATCGAACGGAGGCCGTTGACTGTGTCTTGAGGGCGGATCCTGGGGCCGTACCGCCGATAATGCGACGAAACCGTCTCCGAGACGCCGGTTGTTGACCTCGCAATCCGACGGGGAGTAGCATTCGATACCTCCCGAACATGGTGGCGACGTGCATACGAATGTCATGAAGATTTCCGTTATCGGCGTTCCCGGCGTGGCTCTCGCCGCTCTACTCGCGGTTCCGGCGCCGGCACAGCACGCCTACACGCCCGAGGAAGCCGCCGAGGGCGGCCGGATCTACCAGTCGGTGTGCGCGGGATGCCACGGCATCGACGGCGACGCCATCGCCGGCGCGAGTCTCATGGCGGGCGCTTTCCGCCGGGCCGACGACGACGAGGGACTGATCGAGATCATCCGGTTGGGCGTCGACGGGACGGGGATGCCGCCGAACGATCTCAGTGTCGAGCAGGCGGGCCTGGTCGTCGGTTACCTGCGGTCCATGTCCGGGGCGGTGAGCTTCGCCGACGCCAGCGCGGGCGGCGACGCGGCTCGCGGGCGGGCGATCTTCGAATCGCGCGGGTGCATGAACTGCCACCGCGTGAACGGGCAGGGCGGCCGGCGCGGTCCCGACCTGAGCCGCGTCGGGGCGGTTCCCGGAGGGCGCGGCCGCGGTTTCGTTCCGCCGACGGCGGAGGCGATTCGGAATCGGCTGGCTGCGTCGGTCGTCGATCCCAATGCGGAAGTGATTCCGGCCAACCGGACCCTCCGCGTCGTTCCGTCCGGGGGCGCCGCCGTGACGGGCCGGTTGTTGCACCACGACACGCACTCGGTGTCCATCCTGGTCGACGGCGAGCGCATCCGGACCTTCGCCCGTGACGATCTGGTCGAGTCGGGGCTCGTCGATTCGCCGATGCCGTCGTTCCGGGAGCAATTGACCGTCGAGGAACTGGCCGATCTGGTCAGCTACCTCGCGACGTTGACCGGACAATGAAGAGTCGGCGGGCCGTCGCCGTCCGCCCGTCCGATCCGGAGCAAGAGGTGAACTCCATGACTGTACGCAAGCATGCCGGCCTGTTGTACGTTTCGGTTCTCGTCGCGTTCGCGACGACCGCGGGGACGCTCCTGGCGCAGCTCCCTCCGGGGAACGCGTCCGGCGTTTCCACCGGCCACGTGCACCTGACCGTTCCGGACGTCGATCGGCATCGCGAGATATGGATGGTCCTCGGCGCTACCGAGGGGCCCGGGCCGTTGCCGCTCCTGCAGTTCCCGGGAATGTACCTGCTGCTGACCGAAGGCTCGCCGGGCGCGCCATCGACCGACACGACGGCCAACCACATCGGGTTCTCGGTCCGGAGCTACGACGACATTCGCGCCAAGCTCGAGGAGGTCGGGGCGAGCCTCTTCTTCGACAACGCCGAGACGGGGCAGATCCTTGCGGACCTGCCCGGCGGCGTCCGCGTCGAGATGCAGCGGGAAGACGGCCTGGCCAACCCGATCGAGTTCCATCACATCCACCTGTTCGTGGACGGACCTGAAGAGTTGCGCGCATGGTACGTGGAGGCGTTCGGCGCCGAGGTGGGCGAGCGGCGCGGTCTGCCCTCGGCCGTCCTGCCCGGCGGGCGCGTCGATTTCGTCGGGGCGCGGGGCGGCACGCCGATGCCGAGCCGCGGAAACGCGATCGACCACATCGGCTTCGAGGTGGACGACATGGACGCGTTCGCGGCGCATCTGGCCGAGATGGGCGTGGAGTTCGACAACGGCCCCCGCACCGTCGGCGACCTGGGCCTGACGGTCGCCTTCTTCACCGACCCGGCGGGAACCTACATCGAAGTGACGGAGGGATTGGGCGACCGGTAGAGCCGCGCCGGTCCTCGATGCCCGGGGGCGCGCCCCTCAGTCGCCGCTCACCGTGCAGTCGAACGGGTGCACCTCGACGCCGGGAACGTACAGGAAATACTTCGACAATTCGACCGGCTCGGTGAACGTCGCCGGATCGGTGACGCGCATGCGCCAGTCCAGCCGGCTGCCGTCGGGCGCCAGCGTAAACAACTCCACCAGCCGCGCATCCTCGCTCATGGGGATGCCGACCGTGTCGAACCATCCCCAGTCGACGCGGGTCGTTTCGACGATGAGCGTCTGGCCCACCCAGCGCGCCACGGAGTGTCCCAGAATGCCCGGCACGGGTTCGACCTCCGACGCGCCGGGTCCCATGTGGAACGTCCGCATCGTGTCGTACTCCTCCATGTGCATCACGATGTTGCCGTCCTGCTCGAAGAACCGCATGGGGTAGGGTTGCTCCATGATCGTCGGCATGCCCTTGAGGGCGCAATCCAGGGTCGGGTCGTCCGCGAAGGGATCGAACGCCTCCAGCACGGCGCGCGCCTCGGCCGTCAACGGAAAATCGGTGCGCGCCAGCGCCGGGTTCTGGTCCTCGGGAAACGGAAACGGGCTGGCCGCGGGCGTCGTCCACACCCGGAACAGTCCCAGCTCGGGGCTCGAGCCGTCGCCCTCGGTGGCGAACCGCGCGCCCGTGTCCGGGGCCGCGCGGTCGGTGAACCGCGGCGCCGCGTCGCGTCCGCGCAGTACCAGCTCCTCGCCGCCCGCCAGCAGGATGTTGCTGAGATAGACGTTGCCGCTGTCGCGCCTCGGAGGATTTCCCGCGATGCGGATCCGGTCCCCGGGGATCACGAAGGGCTCGGTGATGTCCCGGACGCGCAGCCCGCTGATGGACTGGCTTTCCACCGTCCATACCTCCGCCTCGCCCGCTTCGCCGTCGACACGGAGGTCGAACTCGATGTGGGGGTTCTGCCAGCGGACCTCGACGACTTCGCCCTCGAGCTCGATGACCGTGTCCACGCGGAAGTTGGCCGCGAAACTATGGTGCGCCGATGCGGCGGCCGACGGCCCGGCGACCGCGCCCAGAAAAAGAGTGAGCGTCCACCGTGTCATGGTTGAGAGACTCCACGTATGCGGGTCGCGGCAAGCCGGCCCGCGGCTATTCGGTCAGAGCCGCCGGCAGGGCGAACACGTACACGGCGTTGTGCCCCCGCGGCAGTTCCAGCTCGGGAGCGACACCGAGCAGCTCGGGCACTTTCGGGTTGTCGCCCGTCATCACCGCGACGTACTGCCGGCCGTCGACGGCGTAGGTGATCGTGCTGACCGAGACGTTGCCGCCCAGAACCGTCTGCCACAATGGCTCGCCGGTTTCGGCGTCGAACGCCTTGAACCGCCGGCTCATGTCCCCGTGGAACACGAGGTTGCCGGCGGTCGTCAGCGTGGCGCCGTTGCCGGGAGCGCGTCCCACGTCGAAGCGGGTCACCTCTCCGGTCTCCATGTCGATCTTGGCCATCCCTGTCAGCGCTTCCGGGTCGGAGCCGGGGCGGGGAACGACCCGCCAGGATCCGCGGCCGCCCCGGCCGCCGCTCGTGGAGATTTCGCGGCAGTTGTCGATGTAGGACGTGTACAGCGAGTTGGTTCCCGGATGGTATGCCGTCGGCCAGTAGCTGCGCGTGTTCCAGTAGCAGACGATCCTCACCTCGTCCGGACCTCTCGACACCAGGTCGAAGTCGATGAACGTCTGTCCGGTTTCCGGATCGATGTCCTCCAGCAGCATCTCGGGCGCGTCGCTGGGAAACGGCGTCGCCCAGAGGAACTCGCCGGTGTCGCGGTCGTTGACGAAGATGCCGCCGCCCTCGGGAAGCGTCACGGCCACGTCGCGGATTTCACCCGGAACGATCGTCGGGTTGATCCACTTGACGTGTTCCGGGTCGGGGGCCACCCGCGTCCGGATCAGCGTGCGCTCGTGGGTGTGGTCCAGGTCGGCGTCGTCGCCCGGCAGGTGCTGGTAGTACCAGGCCAGCTCGCCGGTATCGACGTCCAGGGCGAGCGTCGAGTTGCTGTACAGATCGGCCGGAGACGCGCGCGCCGTGCGGTCCGGGTCGCCGTCGTGCCGGTCCATCCGGGAGTCGGGCATCGGATTGGCGACGCCCCAGTACAGGAGACGCCGCTCCGGGTCGTAGCTTCCGGGCAGCCCCCAGGTCGACGCCTGGCGGTTCTCCAGGGCCGCGCCCGCCCATGTCTCGTCGCCCGGTTCGCCCGGCGCCGGCGTCGTGTAGAAGCGCCACAGCTCGTCCCCGGTGCGTGCGTCGTGCGCGGCCATGAAGCAGTTCTCGCGATCGCCGAAGCACGACCCGCCGGAGATGACCTTGCCGTCGGCCACCAGCGGCGCCGAGGAGTGGCCGCGGCGCTCGGCGGGCGCTTCCCAGCGCAACTCGCCGGTCCGCGCGTCGATGGCCACGACGTGGCTGTCGGGCGCCGTGTACAGGATCATGTCTTCGTAGATCGCCAGGCCCTTCGACCGCGTCGACCGCGCGTCGGGCCGCTCGTATTCCCAGATCAGGTCGCCGTTCGTCGCGTCCAGGGCCTGGACCGTCGCCGCGGGCGAGATCACGTACATCACGCCGTCGTAGACGACGGGAATGGTTTCGGTCGCGCCGTCGGGCATCCCGCGCGTCCAGGCCAACGCGAGGTTTCCGACGTTGCCGGCGTGGATCTGGTCGAGGGGGCTGAAACGCTGCGCGTCGTACGTCCGGCTGAACATGAGCCAGTCCTCGGGATCCGGATCGAGGAGCATGGCGTCGGTGACCGGCGTGTAGTCGGCGATCTGCGCGTGCGCGGGCGGGGCGATCAGAACCGCCACGACCGCCACCCATCCGAATTTGCTCTGCATGACCATGGTGCCTCTGTGGAAAGAGCCCGTCACCCTGGAGGCGGCTCCGGGACGATCGATCCACCGAGTTTACTCGCGCGAACCGGTTAGCTGCGCAAGTTTCTTGAGGCATGCGAATCCACGTGCCGTCGACGGGCCCCACATGCCTACCCTTTACGCTGCTCATCGAAGATGCGAACTCCGCGGGAACGAACGAAGCCGTTCGCGCGTCGATCCACTGACACTCCGGCGGTTTGGGAACCATGCATGCGCTGGCTCACGAACGCGACGCCTCGGGAAATCGGACGGAATACGAACCCCGCCGCGCGACGATCGTCTCGCCTCAGGTCGAACTGCTACGCCACGAACCGAATCCTCACCCCGCAGGCGGACGCGATCTTGGTGACGGTGCCGAGCCGAGGATCCCTGTTGCCCGACAGGCCGCGGGAGAGGCCCACCCGGTCGACATCGGCTCGACGCGCGATTTCGGAGACGCCGCCTTGCGCCGCCGCCACGTTTCGGAAGGCCTTCATCAACAATCGAGGGTCGCCGTCGGATTCCTCGAGCGTTGCATTCAGGTACGAGGCGATGTCTTCAGGAGTCTTGAAGTAGTCACTGGACCTGTGTTCTCTCAGGGGCATTTCTTTTCTCCCGTGAAGTAGTCCGTGCCGTCTTCGGATACGAAGTGGACTACCCGAACCATGCCAGTAATGTAGCCGATTGACTACAGCCTGTCACGCTTGGCGGCAACAGTTGAATTCCGGTATGGCCCGGCGGGATAGGTTTCTCACCTTCTGAACGCCGCGGTCGCGGCAGCCCCTACTCGTCCGGGAGGGCGAAGGCAACGATCGTGTTGTTGCCCCGCGGCGCGGTCAACTCGGCCAGGTTCATCAACTGGCCGGTCAGCAGGCCCTGGCCCACGAATAACGCGATGTACTGCTTGCCGTCGACGGCGTAGCTGATCGTGCTGTTCGTGATCGGTCCGCCGACGATGCCTTCCCAGAGGATCGCGCCGTCGTCCACGTCGAAGGCGCGGAATCGGCGGTCTAGGTCGCCCCAGAACACCAGGCCGCCCGCGGTGGCCAGCATGGCGCCGTTGCCGGGCGCCCGGCCCTTGTAGACGTGGTCGATGCGGCCGGTGGCCATGTCGATCCGGGCCACGCCGGCATACTCGTCCAGCGTCGGGGCGTTGACGACCGGTCCGCGCCTGTCCCGCGCGGGCGGGTCGCCGGCCGTCATGTCCAGGCAGTTGTCCACCCACGGCGCCCACAGCGTATTGGTGCCCGGATGGTAGGCCGAAGGCCAGTAGCTGGTGGTGTTGAAGAAGCAGATGATGTGCTGTTCCCCGGGGTTCTGGAAGCCCAGCTCCTCGAAGTTCGGATAGACGTTTCCGGTTTCGACGTCGATGTCGGCGATCACGAAGTTGTCGATGTCGTACGGGAACGGCGTCGCCCACAGGAACTCCCCGGTGCCGCGGTCCAGCACCCACAGCCCGCCGGGCTCGCCGATGGCCGTCACCACGTCCCGGACCTCGCCGGGTTCGATCGCCGGATTGATCCACCGGACGTGCTCGGGATCCGGGTCGACGGGCGTCGTCAGCAGGATGCGTTCGTTCGTGAGGTCCTGGTCCCAGTCGTCTCCCGGCAGGTGCTGGTAGTACCAGGCCAGCTCGCCCGTGTCGACGTCGAGCGCCACGGTCGAGTTGCTGTAGAGGTCCGCCGGCGCCGTTCGCGGGATCGCGTTCGGATCGCCGCCGTGACGCGCCAGCCGCGTGTTGGGCGTCGGGTTGGCGATGCCCCAGTAGACCAGGCGCCGTTCGGGGTCATAGGAACCGGACATGCCCCAGGTGGAAGCCCGCCGGGTCTCGACCGGGGCCCCGGCCCAACTGTCGAAGTCGGCGGGCGGATCGCCCGGCGCCTGCGCCGTGTAGAACTTCCACAGTTCCTCGCCGGTCAGCGCGTCGTGCGCGGCGATGTAGCAGTTTTCGCGGAGGCCGCCCGTGCACGTGCCGCCGGAGATGACCCGGCCGTCGGCGATGATCGGACCCGAGCTGTGTCCGCGATCGTTCGCCCGCGTTTCCCAGCGAATCTCGCCCGTCGCGGCGTCCAGCCCCACGACGAACGAGTCCGGCGTGGTCGTGATCACGACGTCTTCGTAGATCGCGATCGTCTTCGAGCGCGTGTTGCCCATGTTCGGGTTGGCGTACTCGCGCTCGTACTCCCAGATGAGGTCGCCGTTGGCCGCGTCCAGCGCAAGGATGTTCGAGCCCGGTTGTATGAGATACATGACGCCGTCGTGAACCAGGGGAATGCTTTCCTGGGTGCCCGAGCCGGCTCCCCGCGACCAGGCGACCTGCAGCCGGCCGACATTGTCGCGGTCGATCTGGTCCAGCGGACTGTATCGCTGGGCGTCGAGCGTTCGGCTGAACGAGAGCCAGTCCCCGGCGTCGGGATTCTCCAACGTCTCGGTCGTCACGGGGTCGTAGCTCTCGACCTGGGCCGGCGCCGCGAAGATCAGCAGCGCGGCCATTGAACCTGCGAACATGTTCCTGCCTTCCGAACACGCGTGACCGGTCGAGAACCCCGCGGCGTCGGGGTCCCGGTCCGAACGGTGTGTTCTGTCGTTCGACGACTACTCTCCGGGACCGCCGCGGCCTCCGCGACCGCCCGCGGGGGGCGGCGGCGCCTCGAATTCGTCCGGCGCGGCGCTGGGGGCCGGCGCGTCCGTCCCGCCGCTCTCGGTCGTGTAGTTCAGGTTGTCCGTGTTGCCCTCGATGCAGGCGAACTCCAGGATCTCGGCGTTCGGGTTGTTGCCGCGCGACATCGGGGCGGCGATCGTCCACGGCGACGTGTACGCCTCGGGATCGACGAAGGTGGCTTCGTAGGCCCACGCGTTCTGGTTGATCGGCGTGAAGCGCTCGGTCACGACAAGCTGGTCGGAATGGCGGTCGCCGTTGTTGTCGAGCCACGTGATCGCGTTGTTGTTGGTCGTCTCGATGACGAGCGTGTCGCCTTCCCAATGGCCCACGCCGTCCCCCATGAAGAGTTGAATGTCTTCATGGATGTGCTCCCGCCCGTCGAGGGGAACGATCCGGCGCGAGCCCTGGAACTCGTGCAGGAACACGACGTAGTCCTCGGTGTGCTGGATCACCAGCCCCGCCCCCAGGTACGACTGCCGCCACATGTGGCTGGGGACGCCCGACATGTAGCAGTGCAGCTCCGGCTCCTCGAACATCCGCTGGTCGGATTCCGCCCGCAGTTGGGCGTACACCGGCGTGTAGGGGATGGCGCGGTCGTCGCCCTCGACCGGCGTGTCGCCGACCCGAACGATGTTGGGGGTGATGTTCGCGAGACCGCCGCGAACGCGCCAGACGCCGTTCAGGTCGGGCGTGCCGTCGGGCAGGCGGTCGAACGGGCCGGGCTCCGGAGGCGGGGCCGGAGCGCCGCGGCCGCCGCGCTGCGCCTCGGCCGGCGCGGCCCCCATGGCCAACACGAGACCGGCGGTTGCCGTCATCAGGAACCGGATGCGCATGGCGTGTCTCCTTCGCAAGCTAGTCGACTTCGGGAAGCACCGGAGGCCCCAGGGAGTTCTCCAGGTAGGCCTGGCATTCGTACTCGAGAATCCGCTTCGCGGGATCCTTGTGCCGGTAGAGGTGCGTCCGGATCGTCCACGGTTGGGTGAAGTCTTCCGGATCCGTCATCGTCGCCTCGTACCGGATCGTGTCGGCGTCGACCAGGGTGAAACGCTCGTTCACCCGCAGCGTCGCGCCGCCGGCATGGTTCCCTGACCGGTCCAGCCAGACGTCCGGGTGGAAGTTGAAGACGTCGGTCACAAGCGAGTCCCCGTCCCAGCGGCCCACCGAATCGCCGTTCCACAGATCGATCTCGCCTTCGCCGAAGTGGTCGTCGCGATCCAGGAAGATGAAGCGCGTGTTGTGCACGTATTCGGACATGATCGTCAGGAAGTTCTCGGACTGCACGATCTGGAACGGGAAGGGTACATACATCAGGTGCGGGACGCCGGCCTTGTAGCAGCGGCCGATCGGATCGGCCGTCGCCCGATTGGCGCGGTTCTCGTCCCTCTTGGCCAGACCCGACGCCGTATACGGGATCTTGCCGTCCGGCGGATCGACGATGATTCCGGCCCCCGCGGGAACGCCGTAGCTTGCGGCGTGGGGCTCGATGTTGAAGTGGGGCGCCGTGTCCAGGACCTGCCAAATGCCTTCGAAGTTCGGTTGCCCGTGACGGTTGCGCGCGGGCGTGTAGTCCTGGGCATCGGCGATGGGCGAAACCAGGGCAAGCCACCCGGCGGCCCATGCGACGCGGCCCATGCATGCAAGCGAGCGATCTTTCATCTGGGAACTCCTGGACCCGTGCCGTCAGTCCCGTTCGGGAAGCAGGCCCTCGGGCACGCCCTCCGGGTTCTGGGAGAACATGTTGAGAACCCGGCGCGGCTCGGCCAGTTCCTGGCCGTTCTGCGCCACGATCGTGACGTTCTGCGCCCACATCCGGGTCGTGCCGTTCTTGGCCGCGTAGCCCCGGACGACGATTTCGTCGCCGACGCCCAGATCCGTCCGTCGCCAACCCTGCCGGATCAACTGGTTGGGCGGCGGCGTCTCCGCTTCCCAGACGGCCGTCGAACCGTCCGGTAGCGTCACCTCGAAATGAACCCAGGAGTGCGGGTTGACCCAGTCCATCTTGACGAACACCCCGCGCATGTCGAGCGGGCGCTGGTTGTCGAACTCCGCCGAAAAGGCGTGGTGCGCCAGCGTCGGCGCCGCACCGAGCAGAAGGGCGACTCCAAGAGCCGTCGCCGTCAATGTTGTCTTCATCACAACCTCTCCAATCGGGCGTTCACCCTCCCGCCGCTGCCAGGAAAACCTCCCTGGAGACCATGGGGCCCGGCGTCGGCCGGTGGACGGGGATGATCTGTTCCCATGCCATGCCGAGCCGTTCGAGCTCCTCGGCAAAGTGGACCACGTAGGGATGTCCGGCCCTGCCGAAGGGCGGGTTCATCCACGGTTGGGCCAGATCGGCCTCCACGATCGCGTTGATGCCGGGCAGATAGGCGATCATCATGTCGTCGGCGTGAAGACTGCCTTCGAGCTTGTAGAGTTCCACGATCTGCGTCCCGTCGTCGAGAACCCAGATGTCGCCGGCGCCTTCGATCATCGGTGCGACCGGGGCGCCGGCCAGGCGATCCGGATTCATCGTCCGCGGGTTGTCGAGAATGTCCTCCAGGAACGCGACGTTGCCCTGGTGCGTCACGATGGTCGCCCCCTCGGCCACCATGTCGCGTACGCCGGCGATATGGTCGAAGTGCAGGTGGGTCATCAGCCAGTAGCGGATCGGCTTGTCCGGAATCGCTTCCTTCGTCGTCTCGATGATCTCGGCGGTCCGCGCGGCGTTCTGCAAGCCTTCGATCACCACGGAGAACTCCTCGAATTCCACGGCGACGGCCTGGTACCCGCCGTCCAGAATGAAGATGCCCTCACCGACCTCGACGAACGGCGGGGCCGGCTCGGCGGCGGCCCCGCGCCCTCCGCGACCGCCACGGCCCCCGAACCCCCGGCCTCCGCGTCCGCCGCCGTCCGGTGGCGCGGCGCTGGCCGTCGTGTCGGGCACGACGTCGCCGATGGTCAGGTTGAGCGTGTCGAAGCCGCCCTGCTTCTGTACGTAGGAGGCCGGGAACATCGTTCCGTCGAAGTCCCGGTAGTCGCCGTATTCGGCTTCGATCGGCATGTCGCCGTACACCGGGTTGTCCACCCAGGTCTCGACGCGCGCGAGCAGGTCGGTGTCGGCGTCGACGTAGCCCCGCATTTCGTGGGAGATGTCTCCATCCGGCACGCTGAACGAAACCACGTTGTAGCTGACGCCGTCAATCGACTCCAACGTGATCGACGGGTCGCTCTCGGCGGCCAGGTTCAGGAACCCGTGCGGCGTGAGCCAGATCTGAAGCTTCTGCGTGAACCCGCTGTCGGCGGTGACAGTGGAGTTCTGGTTCTGGGGCGCGGAGCCGGGCTGCGCTCCGCCGCCTCCGAGCTTGTTGGGATCGGCGATCTCGCGCACCGCGGACTGCCGCGACGTCCCCGCGGCGTAGTCGATGACACGGTTGTAGTCGGTCACGTTCCACATGGGCCAGCCTTCCTGGATATTCCAGGGCTGCCCGATCGTGGCGTCCTGCCCGCTGCCGGAGAACTCGATCGTCGCGGGATCGACGCCGAGCGCGGCCCGCGCGTCCGCGATGAGCGTGGCCGGCTCCGGCGGGGCCGGCTCCCCGCACGCCGCGAGCAGGATGGCCGCGGCCGACAATGCGATGCAGGTCTTGGTCATTTTGGTTCTCCGTTCCCGGCCGCGGCCGCGCCGCGGCGGCAGTGGACGCATAGAGGCGAAAGGATATCACCGGACAATTCGTCGGGCCTCACGTTTGTCGACGGTCCGGAAGTCGCCGCGCATCGAGCGCGCGATCAATTCAACCCGGCCATCTCGGTGGCGAACATCAGCGCCATGCCGCCGCCGCGGACGTCACGATCGAGAATCGCCCTCCGCCGGAGGTAGTCGTCCAGTGTTTCCTGCCTGTTGGTGGACTCGCAGACGTCCAATAACACGCCGTCCGAGCGTGTCCGGGTCAACACGCCACGCCATGCCGCATCCGCTCGGGGCCCGTATTCGTCCGCGTCGAGCCACCCGTTCCGGATGCCGCGCAACATGGCGGTACCGATCATCGCCGTCGACGAATACTCCGCGTAGGCGCCCGGGACATCGATCACCTGACGCCACATCCCGTCGGCGTCCTGGAACTCGGCGAGGGTGGCCATATGTTCCCGGAAGTATCCGACGATCCGGTCGAAGGCCGGATGGTCCGCTGGAAAATCGCTCAACGTCAACGCGATTCCCAGGGCCGGAAACGCGTTGCCGCGGCTCCAGGCGGCCTCGCTCAGGGGCGAATGCCGATAGAGCCCGTCGGGCCGGAGGACCACGCCGCGCATGAACTCGATATGGCGGGCGGCCATGTCGAAGTACCGGACGTCGCCCATCAGCTTGCCGGTCTTGGCCAGCAGCGGGCCCGCCATGAAGAACGAGTCGCTCATCTCGCCGTGGAACGGCATCGATTC
Organism: Acidobacteriota bacterium; assembly: GCA_022821265.1. Classification (GTDB taxonomy): domain Bacteria; phylum Acidobacteriota; class Terriglobia; order 20CM-2-55-15; family 20CM-2-55-15; genus JAJEDW01. The sequence continues at coordinate 4,501 of JAJEDW010000261.1, read as the reverse complement.
CAACATCTCGCCGTTCTCGTCGAATCCCAGATCGGCGGCGCGCCGGGCCAACTCGAGGTAACGGCCGTCTCCCGTCCGATCCGCCAATTCGGCGAACACGAGGTGGCCGGCCAGCGTCAGCGAGCCGGGCCGCGTCAGCGTGTCCTGGTCCAGGTACGGAGCCGCCAGCGGCTCCACGGCGTCGAGCTGGCCCATTCTCATCCGCGCGATCAGCGCCATGCCGGGCAGGTAGGTGATCTGATCGAACTCGCGCCCGTAGACCATCGCGAGCTCCGCGGCCAGCTCCTCCGGAGACCGATCCAGCCGGCCCCGGATCTCGACGGCGGCTTCCGAGGGGAGGACGGCGGCGACGTTGCCCAGATCGAGAGTGGCCACGCGCAGGGCCGGGATGCGGCCGACGCCGGCCGCCTCCACTGCGGACAACGCCTCGGCCAGGCCGTGGTCGACGTCGCCGACGACCATGACGAGGTCCGGAGCGTGGACGCCGATCCATCGCCACAGCGCGTGCGATTCGCCGTTTTCTCGATAGGCGTCGCCTTCGGGCGGAAACTGCAGATCCCGGCCGTCAGGGTTGCCCAGGGGGATGCCCATCACGTGCATCGGCCGCTCGGCCGGGTGTGTGTCTTCCATCTCCCGCATGAACGCCGTGACCGCGCCCACCGTCGCGTCGTTGCCCGCCATCCCTCCGATGACCAGTATGCGCGGCGCGTCCGGGTTCGACGTCTCGATGGAACGGGCGCGTATGACCAGGCCGCGGGCCGAGAATCCGAGTTCCCAATCGGCGCCCCCCGCGGGAACGGCGGCCAGAAGCATCAGGGTGGGCAGGGCGCTTCGCATCGTCACCAGAACCGCCTCTCGACGTAGTAGTAGAACGCGTTCTCGCGCCCGACCGTGTCCCGGCCGTACAACGCCGTCAACGCCGCCAGAGGCGTCTCGAATCGTATGCCGGCCCCGACGTCGTGCCACCAACGGTCCTGGCGGAACACGCGCTGCCGGTCGAAGACTTTCGCGGCGTCATAGAACCCCATGGCGTGGATTTCGACGAAGGGCAGGCCCATGGCGCCGAACATGGGCAGCGTCGTCAGGCGATACCGGACATCGGCGTTGGTCAGGACGAAGTCCGTGCCGATCGGCGCCCGGCCGTACTGGCCGTGGTCCGACGCCACGTGCGCGCGGAGCCTGTGCCCGGCGACGTCGCCGAGGCCCAGGATGAAGTAGTGGTCCACGGGAAGTTCGCCCCGGGCCGTGCCGCCCGTCACGCTGAAGTCCACGGTCGCCCGGCCCGCCCGGTCGAGATCGTAACGGTTGGCGATCCGGACGGAACCGCCGCTGAAGTCGAAGTCGCCCAAGATCGACTTGCGGGCAATGAAACCCTTGCCCACGATCTTGTTTCTGTACCGCCGATCCGAGGTGCGAACGGCGGCTTCGAACCGAAACACCCCCGTGTTCCGCGCGTCCAGGGCCAGGCCGGGAATCGAACCGCCCGCGTCACGGTTGCGGTACTCGAACCCGCCGCCGATCTCGATCCGGTAATGCGGGACCGCGTGCAGTTCGAAACCCAGAACGTGGACCTTGTAGTCGAAGTCCGGCCTCGCCGCGGACAGGGCGGGAAGCTGCCGTCCGACGTTCCATCGCTCTTGGCGCCACGCGTCGTAGAGCTCCAGCACCGGCAGACCGGGCACGGGGAGCGGCACGATCAGGCGGCCCTGGAGTAGCCGGCGGTCTTCGTCCCACCGAAAGCTGGACTGCCAACCGATCCCGGAATTCCCGACGTCGTGCAGGTCCAGGTGGACGGTCTCCGACGGTAGTCCCCGGAGCATGCCGGTCAGCAAACCCGTTGCCGATTGACCTCGGGCCGTCGTGCGCACGATCGCGTTGTACCCCTCGGGGGCGGGCGCCGGCTCGATCTCGAGACCGACGTTGGAATAGAGCCGAGTGCCGAACAACCGCGACTCGGTCGTCTTCCAGCGTACGTAATCGAGGACGTCTCCGGGGCCGAACGCCAGGGCCCGGGGCACGGCGCGGTCCAGGAATCCCGGTGAGAAGCTCTGGAAGATCGAACCGACGCGCGGTTGCGCGATCGCGTTCCAGACGGTCAGCGCCTCCCGGACCTCCCCTTGCGACAGCCGGATCGAGGCCAGCAGGTCGGAAGCGTACGCGTCGGCCGGATCCACGACCAGGGCTTGCTCGAGCGCGTCGATCGCGCGTTCGATGTCCCGTTCGGCCATGTGGATTCCGGCGGTCTCGGCAAGGAACCTCGAATCGGCCGGATAGATGTCCCGGGCTTCGCCGAACAGCTCGAGGGCGCGCACGTATTGTTGCAGTTCGGAGTGCGCCAGTCCGAGGTAGAGGTAGGCGTCCGCCGACGGGTCGGATTCGATCACGGCTTCGAGCCGCTCGATGGCCGCCAGGATCTCCGTGGCCGTCTCCGCGTCGCGCGCCTGCTGGATGGCGTCCGGGGCCTGCGCCGCGGCGGAGCCCGAGGCGGGGAGCCCGGTCATGACGCCGCACACGAACGCGAGCGCCGCCGCGCATGGACCTTTCATGTCCCGCATCCGCACGATTATAGGTTTTCGATGCGCTACGTCCGTTGTTTTCTGGCCATTGCCGCTTTGTCCTGGGCCGCCGCCGCGAACGCTCAGGATCTCACCCTGTACGGAGGCTTCCACAACCCCGGGGCCCTCCAACTCTCGCCGGCCGTCGGCGGGATCCGGGAAACCGCGCGCCAACCGCTCACCGATCCCAGGAACTTCGGCGTCTTCGGGGTCCGCCTGTACAACTCGGACGCGCCGCTGGGCTTCGAGCACACGGTGTCGTTCAGTCCGAACTTCGTCAATTCCGACGCTTGGGCGATTCTGGCGCACTCCAACCTCCGCGCCGAGGCGCCGGCCACGGTCATCCGGCCCTACGTGACGGCCGGCCTCGGGGTCCTGTACGCCGCCGGCGACGGTCTGGCCGCCATCGGGGGCAAATTCGGCTGGAACTACGGCGGCGGCGTCCGCGCGTCGGTCATGCCGCCCGTCGGGGTCCGTATCGATGTCCGCGGGTACTCGATCCGCGGGGTCCAGGACCAGACCCTGAGGATCTGGGAAACGAGCGTCGGCGTTTTCTTTTCCTTTTGACCGGGCCGGCGTCTAATTGCCCATGTCCTGGACCGTCCGGCCGCGCGTGATCGCCGCGGCGACCGCGTTCTGGCTAGCCGTTGGCCCTAACGCTCCTGCGGTGCCCATCTCGATCGAGGGGCTTCGCGCCACCGTGGCACGGCTGACCGACCCGGCCCTGGCCGGACGCCGCTCCGGAACCGAAGGCGCCCGGGCGGCCGCGGAATACCTCTACGGCGAGTTCGACGCCATGGGGATACAAACGCGATTTCAGGATCTGGATCCGCGCCGCCGCAACGTCGTGGCGCGGCTCGGCGACGCCCGGGAGCACATCCTGATCGGCGCCCACTACGACGGGCAGGGGGGAGCCAACCCCGGCGCGAGCGACAATGCCGCAGGCGTCGCCGTCATGTTGGAACTGGCGCGCGACCTGCGTACGGCGGATTCGGACGTTTCCTTCGTGTTCGTCGCGTTCGACGACGAGGAGCAGGGCCTGAACGGGGCCCGCTTCTACGCCGCCAATCCGGTCTATCCGCTCGCCGACCTGCGGGCCGCGGTGATCCTGGACACCATGGGCCGCAGTTTCATCGACCTCGAGGAGTGGTCCCTGCTCGTGCTGGGGACGGAGATGTCGCCGGAACTGGCCGGAATCGTGGCGGACGAAGCGGGTCGTGCGGTCCGGCTCGGCACCGACCTGATCGGAGCTCGCAGCGACTTCGCCCCGTTCGCCGCCCGCCGCGTGCCCTACCTCTTCTTCTCGAACGCCACGCACGTCGACTATCACGGACCGGGGGACACCGCCGACCAGATCCGATACGAGCGCCTGCGCGATGACGGCGAGACGATCGCCGATGTCGTCACCGCCATCGGGGCGCTTCGGGATCGACCCGTGTATTCGGACACGCCGGTCTACCCGCCCGACGAGGCCGACAACCTGATTTCGATCATGGATCGGATCGAGGCCGGGCGTCCGGACCTGGCCGACGCCTATCGACCCTTGTTCGACGACGCCCGGGCCCGCTTGTCGGACGCCCCGTCCCGGCTCAGCCTGCGCGTCGCCACGGAGGCGCTGCTCGCGGCGGCGACTCCGCGGTTCGCGTCCTTCTCGCTGCTGACCATGCTGGGCCCGCTCTACGAATCGGAGGGGCGGACCGAGGCCGCGCTGGCGGCCTATCGGCAGGCCCTGCGCCTGGCCGCGGACCCGGCGGTGCGGGACCTGATCGAAATGCGGATCCGCAGCCTGGAGCGCTAGGAGCCTGTTGTGAAACCCCTGCTGCATTAGACCGGCGATGCATCCCGTCCGGACTGCGTTGCTCGTCGGTCACATATCGGGAATATGCTCCCTTCTCGCGCCTTGCCGGACAGGCGCCTCACCGGTCTCGGTACGACGCGGGGTTTCA
>JAJEDW010000027.1 GCA_022821265.1 Acidobacteriota bacterium | reverse complement strand
GAAGTCGAAGTCGCCGAAAGGGTCGTCCGCGGCCGGTTCCGGTTCGGGCGCGTCGACGGAGGGCTCGGATTGTTCCTCCCGTTCCCTGAGCGTCTCGTAGTGCGCGTCCGCCGCGTCGGTCTCCCCGGGCTTCTCGGGACCCGATTCCGGCTCCTCGACGATTTCGGTCGCCTCCTCGAGCACCGGGTTCTCGACCAGCTCTTCGGCGATCACGTCGGCGAGCTCCATCCTGTTCAGCGCGAGCAGGTTGACCATCTGGACCAACTGGGGCGTCAACACCGCCTTCTGAGTGGTCTTCTGGGACAGCCTGTTCTAGAGATGGATCATTTTCTGTCGCGACGGCCGGAAGCGAGGGGCCACTCGCCTTCCGGCCTTCCGGGCGGAAGCTCACCCGAGGTCGAACGGCCCGGGTGACGTGACCGCCGGCACACGCCGCCGCATCACGCGTACCTAATTTAGACTGAAATGCTCGCCAAGATAAACCCTCTTCACTTCCGGGTCGTTGCCGAGCTCGTCCGGCGTGCCGGATCGGAAGATGACGCCGTCGTTGATGATGTAGGCGCGGTCCGTCACGCGAAGGGTCTCGCGCACGTTGTGGTCCGTGATGAGGATGCCGATGCCCTTGCCCTTCAGGTGCTGGATGATCTTCTGGATCTCCAGGACCGTGATCGGGTCGATGCCCGAAAAAGGTTCGTCCAGCAGGATGAACTTGGGTGAGATGACCAGCGAGCGCGCGATTTCGACGCGGCGGCGTTCGCCGCCGGACAAGGTGTCCGCCAGGCTCTTCCGAACGTGCTCGACCCCGAACTCGGTCAGCAGGGCGTCGAGGCGCATCCGGCGTTCGCGCCGCGACAGCGGAAGCGTTTCCAGGATGGCCGCGATGTTGGCCTCGACCGTCAACTTGCGAAACACCGACGCCTCCTGCGGAAGATAGCTGATGCCGTTGCGGGCTCGCAGGTACATCGGAAGGCGGGTGATGTCATGCTCTCCGAGCCGGACCGTCCCCGCGTCGGGCGGCGTCAGGCCGACGATCATGTAGAACGTGGTGGTCTTCCCGGCCCCGTTCGGTCCCAACAGTCCCACGACCTCGCCCTGGGAGACCGCCATGTCGACGTCGTTGACGACGATCCGCTTCCGGTAGGACTTGCGAATCCCGACGGTCTCGAGCACGAGCGCGGACCCGGAATTCAAGGGTTCGTGTCCACGCGCCGGCGCGAGACCGCCCGGCGCCGGTCGTCGCCGGTCATCACGACGCGATCGTCGTCGACGTTCCAGACGAATCGGGGACCCGTCGCCAGTCCGGTTTCGGGACCTCGGACCGTGGCGTTCGCGCCCGTCAACGTTATCGTGCGCCGCGACGCCTCGTAGTCGACGTGATCACCGGCGCCGACGAGGTCCGCGCTGCGCACTTCGACCCGCTCCGACGCCAGGACACGCACCGGTTCGCCCGCATTCAGATGGAACTCGACCCGGTCGGCTTCGAGATCGGCGTCGGGGAATCGCGTGCGCACCGCTCCGGTAAAGAGCAGGCGGCCGAGGGAATCGTCGAAGTCCAGTCGATCGGCGCGCGCACGGACGTCGCCGAACGTGGACACGATGTCTCCGTCCGCCGACAGACGGCGCTCGTCGACATGGAACTCGATCGACCGGGTCGCCGTCACGTGCATGTCGTCGCGCCACAGCTCGGGCGATTCGTGGAATCTCAGGACGGAACGGCCGCCTTCGGCGCGGCCGCCTTCCACCAGTACGGGCGCTTCGCCGTCGGACAGAATCGCCCGAACCGCTCCCGACGCCGCGAACCGGTCGCCGTCCTCATGCAGCCGGATCTCGCCGGCGTCGATGCGAAGCCTCGCGTCCAGGGCCGCGCGCGCCGAGCCGGTCAGGGAGATCCATCCCTCGGGCTCGAGCGCGATGGCATCGGCGAATCCTTCCGCGCCGTCCCCGGTGAAGGCGGCACCCCCGGACTGGAACAGCCGGCCGACGGCGCCGGAGTCCGAATCGAACGACGCGTCCGTGCGCGGGGCGCGCAGCACGCCCGACGGAGACGTGATGACGGCGGCCCGGTCGGTGGAGAACTCGATCGTCTCCGCCTCGCGGACAACGAACTGGCGGCCTTCGATCCGGAAGTCCCCCAAATCGAGCGTGGAGGCGTCGCCGGAACGAAGCGTCGCATTCTCGAATTCATGGTCGATGTCGCGGGAAAGCAACTCGTAACCGTCGCCGAACAGCATCCGGGCGTCTCCGGAAGCATGGATCGCAGCCAGCGTTCCGGACGGCGAAAAGGAGCCGGACATGTCGTCGGCGAACAACACGCGCCGGCCGACGGAATCGGACGTCTCGGCGCGAACCGATCCCGAACCGGCGGCCCCGCTCACGCGCCCGTCACTCAAGACGACGCGCATCGCATCCGCCTCGGCCCTCACCGGGCTCGCGTTATCGTCCGCGGCAACGGACACGCTCCCGTCGAAGGCGATCTCCCGGGGGTCCAGCGTCTCCGGGTCCAGGGCAATCTCGGCCAGCCGGCTCCGGATCTCGCCGCGCGGCGACCGGAGCCGGATTCTGCCCGTGAGCTCGACCCGGTTCGCGGCCTTGTAGTAGCGGGCGCCGTTGACGGCGAGCGTCACGCCGCCCGGCGTGACCACACGGACCCCGCCGCCGACTTCCAGCACATCGTCGGCGAGGTGAAGCGACAACTGTTCGGCGTCCGCCTCGAATTTCCCGGGACGCACGATTCGCGCGGAACCCAACGACGTGATCGTGCGGGTCGCGGCTTCGTATTCGATGGCCATCGTGCGGACGACGGTCTCGTCGTCCCAGTGGAACTCGACGCTTCCGCGGCAGGTGATGTTGCCGCTCGCTTCCTCGACCGTGCTGAAATCGCAGTCCATGCGCTGATCCGGATTCGACGGTTCCGGCGCCGGGAACGTGATGCCGACGTCTTCGAGAATGCGGCGGCCGTCGGCCAGTGCCCGGTTGCGAACCGCATCGACGGAAAAAACGGTCTCGCCGTCCTCGCGCTGGCCATATCGGACGTCCTCGGTCACTTCGCGCACGTTGGGCACGAGTCCGGTCGAAGGATCGGCATCGGTCGTGGACGACGCCCGCCGGTCGAGGTAGTTCCACGCCGGAATCGCCGCCAGCACGATCACGGCGACCGGAATCACGGCGCGCAAGACGCGTATGAGGTTATAGGCGTGGATGTGGCGGAGTTCCACGTCGTCATCGTAACACGCGGCCCGCGCCCCGACCGTCCGCTTGAAAACGCCGACCGGACTGCGATGTCCGGTCGAAGACGCCGACCGGACTGGACGTCCGGTCGAAGATGCCGACCGGACTAAGACGTCCGGTCGAAGATGCCGAGCTTCTCGCCCAGATCACGCGCCGCCGGCGTGATGATCGTCTTCTGATCGACCGCGATGCGGCTGTCCGCGCGCGACGCGGCGCGGACATCGTCCTCGCAGACGAACGCCACGGGATCCGGGGGAGGCTCGGCCGCCTCTTGGCGCGTCTCCAGCTCGCTGTAGCTTTCCAGGGGCGGCGCCGCGGGCGCTTCGCCGGCAGCCGTGGACACGGGGGCCGATGGTTCCGCGCGCGGACCGATCTGATTGCGGTCCAACCAACCGTCGACGATGGCCGTGATGCGTTCCCGCCGGGCGCGGCCCGGGGACGCGGCCGGCGCCGGCGGTTCGTCGGACCCGGCTTCCGTCGCCGAGCGGACGCCGAACGCCACGCGCTTCAGGTTGATCAGGTGCAGGGGTGAGATATTGTCCGATGTGATATTGCCGCCGGAAGCGCCGCACCCGAGCGTCATCGACGGGAAGAGGTTCGTGGTGTGCCCCACGGCTCCGAGAGCGGCCGGCGTGTTGACGCAGATCCGGGATGCCGGTTTTCGCAACGCGAACTGACGGATCACCTCGTCGTCGTTGGAGTGCAGGCCCAGAGAATGCCCGAGGCCGCCGAACGTGAGGATGTCGATGCACAACCGGCAACCCTCTCGCCAGTCGGACACGGTGTAGTAGGCGAGCACCGGCGACAGCTTTTCCATCGACAGCGGATGCTCGGGCCCGACGCCGTCGGCCTCGCCCACCAGCGCGCGCGTATCGGACGGAACGTCGATCCCGGCCATCTCCGCGATGCGGACTGCGGATTGGCCCACGATGGCGGTGTTGAGCGTTCCGCGTGCGTTCCGGATCGTCCGCTCCAGGCGTTGTCTGTCGTCGCCGCGGCACACGTGGGCTCCGTTGGCCTGCAATTCGGCAAGCACGCGATCGCCGATCTCCGCGTCGGCGATCAGCGCCTGCTCGGAGGAGCACAGTGTCCCGTTGTCGAAGCACTTGCCGGTCAATACGTCCCCGACGGCCCGAGCGACGTCCGCGGAGCGTTCGATGTAGGCGGGCACGTTGCCGGGTCCGACGCCGAATGCCGGCTTCCCGGCGCTATAGGCGGCCCGCACCAGACCGGGTCCGCCCGTCGCCAGGATCAGGGCCGTCTTCCGGTGCCGCATCAACTCCTGGGTGGCGGGCATCGTCGGCGTCGTCAACGACGACAGGATGCCGGGCGGCGCTCCGGCCGCCTCGGCCGCTTCCGCCAGGACGCGAACGGTTTCGTGGATGCATCGCGCCGCCGACGGGTGAGGGCTCAAGACGATCGCGTTGCGGCCCTTCAACGCGATCAGCGCCTTGTAGATCGCTGTCGACGTCGGGTTGGTCGAGGGCAGGATCCCGGCGACGACGCCGACCGGACAGGCCACCTCGAAGACCCGGTTCTCGCTGTCTTCGTTGACGATGCCGATCGTGCGCATCGGACGCATCGCCTCGTATACGTTCTTCGCGCCGAACAGGTTCTTGGCCGTCTTGTCGGGAACGTTGCCGTATCCGGTCTCCTCGACGGCCAGCTCGGCCAGCTTCGCGGCGTTGGAAACGCCGGCGTCACGCATCGCGCGGAGGATGGGCTCCACCTGCGCCTCGGTGAATTCCTCGTAGGTCTTCCATGCCGCGTACGCGGCCTCGACGAGACGGCGCGATTCCTGAATCGATTGAAGGTCCTGGTCCATGACTGCAGGAGCGGCCCCACCATGATCGCACGCCGCGCAAGTGGGAATCGGCTCGTGTCCCCCCTCAGCGTCCGGAGTCCGCGTCGGCGTCGGGACCGACGATCCGTTCGACGTCACCGTAGGGCATGGGTATCACGTGGACGGCCACCAGTTGCCCGACTCGGCGCGCCGCCCGGGCGCCGGCGTCCGTCGCGGCCTGGACGGATCCGACGTCTCCGCGAACCCACACGGCGACGTACCCGTTGAGCAGGTATTCCCAGCGCTCCAGCCGGACGTTCGCGGCCTTGAGCATCGCGTCGGAGGCTTCCACCGAGCCGACGAATCCCACCGTCTCGATCAGACCGAGGGCTTGGCGCACCAACCTCTCCCGGGCGTTCGCGGCAGGGCCCCGTCAGAACCCCGGCCGGAGCGTGCCTTTCTCACGAGCGACTTCCATGAGCGTGGGATAGAACTGAACGAACGTGCGTTCGACCGCGGTGTTCTCGGTATGGCACTCCACGCAACCGGCAACGGCTTCTCCGGCAAGCGGCTCGGCAACGTCGGTCATGGCCGAACCGGCCCCGAAATTGAAGAAAGCCCAACCGTCCTCGTAGCGCGAGTCCTTCACCTCCGCTTCGAGCCCGATCAACTCGCCCTGAAAACGTCCGCCGTCGTTCGGGGGCGCATCGGTCACGGAACGGCGGAATTCGAGCACGAATACCGACGCATCCGGCCATGTTCCCGTGTCCATGAACCCTCGATACGCGGCCGGATCGACGAACACGTTCGTGAACGCGGGCGGCCGACCCTCCGGAGCGGTTTCGCCGTCATAGGTCAGCCCCAGGCCGGCCCCGACGAAGGGCCACTCGCGGTAGTCCTCCGGCCGGACGAGGTTCGTACCGACCAGATACCGTGAACCGGAGTCCTCACGCGGGGCGCACGAGCCGAGAGCGGCCACGGAGAAGCAGACGAAGGCGATCGGGACGGCACGGTTGGAACGTCTTCTCACGAGGCCATTGTAATGCCGGGCGGTGCGCCCGGCCACCCGGGAAATCCAACGCGTTGGACCGGCGGGAAGAGCGTGGGTGAGAGAGAGTGGGTGAGAATTGACTCCGAAGCCTCCCAATCGTTACGATTCTGACGACCGGTCACGTCGATCTGTTGTCATGTCGGATTTCGGGGCCAGCTTCCGTTCTGCCCGCGAGTCAAGGCTTTTGACCGTGGAGATGGTTGCGCGCGAAACGCGCATCAGCGCGCGGTACCTGGATGCGATCGAGAACGAGGCCTTCGACATCCTTCCCGGCGGCGTCTTCAACCGGGGTTTCATCCGCACGTACGCCACGAAACTCGGCCTGGACCCGGAGGCGAAACTGGCGGAATACCACGCCTTGATCGCCGACGAGCAAGGGACTCCGCGGCTCCGCTCCACCGGCAACACCCCGGAGACCCGCCCTGAACGCCGTATCCTGCCGATCGCTCTCGGCGCTCTGGTCCTGGTCATCATCCTCTATTACGCGTTGGAACGGGGCGGCGTGGCTCCGGACGAAACGCCGCCCGTCGGCGAGACGGTGGCCGCGACCGGGATATCGGATCCCGCACCGGCGAGCCTCGCGCCCGTGGATCCCGCACCGGCGAGTCCCGCGCCCGTGGATCCCGCGCCGGCGAGTCCCGCGCCCGTGGAACCGGTGCCGGCAATCCCCCGGATCGTCGACGGCGCCGCCGGAACGCGTGCAGGATCCGCCGACAACGTGCAGATTCTGCTGGAGGCGCATGAACCCACGTGGATCGCCCTGGCTTCCGACGGCGAGCAGCTCGTCGAGGGCATGATCCTGGAACCGGGAACACGCCGGACGTTCGCGGCCTCCGAAGTGATCGAGTTGAGGATCGGGAACGCCGCGGGTCTGACGTTGACCGTCAACGGGGAGCAGTTACCGAGCCTGGGCGCCGACAACCAGGTCCGGAACCTGCGGATCACGCCGGACGGTTTTCGCTACTTCTGAATGATCTCTCATGGCCAAGGCGCTTGAATCGCCCGTAACGGGCGAGGAGAGGATCGTCGTCCGCGGAGCGCGCGTACACAACCTCAAGAACATCGACTTCGAGCTTCCCCACAACGCGCTGACCGTCGTGACCGGGGTCAGCGGTTCGGGCAAGTCGTCGTTGGCGTTCGACACGATCTACGCCGAGGGACAGCGCCGATACATCGAATCCCTTTCGGCCTATGCCCGCCAGTTCCTCGAGCGCATAGAGAAACCGGACATCGACGACGCGTCCGGGATCGCTCCGGCGATTTCGATCCGTCAGCGCAACACGACGCGGACGCCGAGATCGACGGTCGGCACGTCGACGGAAATCTACGACTACATCCGCCTGCTCTTCGCCAGGGTCGGCGTCACGCGATGCCGCGGTTGCGGCGGCGCCGTCGAACGCGACACCGTGGACCAAGTGGCGGACCGCATTCTGGCGTGGCCCGAGGGCCGGCGGTTCTACGTCCTGTTTCCGATTCCGGCGCTCGCCGGCGCAGCCGAGATCACCGACTGCCTGGGAGACCTGAAGAGGCGGGGGTTCGGCCGCATCTGGCAGGACGGAACCATCTACGAGTACTCGAGACCCGAAACTCTGATCGACGCGGACTTTCGTCGGCCGAGCTTCGTCGTCGTCGACCGGCTCACGGTGAACCCGGACGTCCGCCAGCGGCTCATCGACTCGATCGAAACCTGCTTCCGGGAGAACGAGGGAAACGTCCGGATTCAGGAGGCGGACGGCGAGGGGCGGGCCCACGGCTTCAGCGAACGGTTCGAATGCAAGAACTGCGACATCCGGTACGAGGAGCCCGAGGCGCGGCTGTTCTCCTTCAACAATCCGTTCGGCGCCTGCTCCCGGTGCCAGGGCTTCGGCAACACGATCGATTTGGACATGAACCTGATCGTGCCCGACCGGAACCGCAGCGTCGGCGGCGGCGCCGTCGAGCCGTGGACGAAACCGCGCTACCGGAAGCACCTGAACGAGTTCCGGAAGCGGGCCGAAGCCGCCGGCTTCCCAATGGGCACGCCCTATCGGGGACTGGACGGCGAACAGCAGGCGTTTCTCGCCGGCGCCATCCGCAATTTCTTCGACTACCTCGAAGCCAAGAAGTACAAGCTTCACGTCCGGGTCTTTCTGAGCCGCTACCGCGGTTTCACGACCTGTCCGGACTGCGCCGGGACCCGGCTTCGCCGCGAAGCGCTCGACGTCTTGGTCGATGGCCGAAATATCGGAGAGGTGTCGCGGATGTCGACCGCCGAGGCCTTGGATTTCTTCGACCGGATGCGGCTCCGCCCCTCTCAGGCGGACGTTGCGGAGCGGGTCCTGTGGGAGATCCGGACGCGGCTGCGCTTCCTCAACCAGGTGGGTCTCCAATACCTGACGCTGGACCGGCTGTCGTCCACGTTGTCCGGCGGCGAAGCGCAACGGATTCAATTGGCGACGTCGCTCGGTTCCACGCTCGTGGGAGCGCTCTACGTGCTGGACGAACCCTCGATCGGGCTCCATCCCCGGGACAACGAGCGGCTGATCCGCATCCTCCACAGGTTGCGTGACCTGGGCAACACGGTGCTCGTCGTCGAACACGACGCCGATATGATCCGGGCGGCGGATTGGCTGATCGACCTGGGGCCGGGGGCCGGGGAAAACGGCGGTCACCTGGTGTTCCAGGGCCCTCTGGAGGAACTGACCGGGACGACGGCGTCGCTGACCGGCAAGTACGTTCACGGGGAAATTCGCATCCCGTTACCCCGGCAACGCCGGACGCCCGGCAAACCGATGCTGCAGCTCCGCGGCGCCTCGAAACACAATCTCAAGGACGTCGACGTCGAGATCCCGCTGGGGTTGATGACATGCGTCACGGGCGTCTCCGGATCCGGCAAGTCCACGCTGGTGCACGACTGCCTCTACGAGGCCTTGAAATCGCATTTCACCGGAACCGAGCCGGAAGCCGGAAGCGGGGTGATCCAGACACACCCGAAATGGCTGGCCGACGTCGTCCTCGTCGATCAGAGCCCGATCGGACGGACCCCGCGGTCCAACCCGGTGACCTATATCAAGGCGTTCGATCAGATCCGCGAACTGTTCGCCGCCACTCCCGCGGCGCGGGCCAGCGGATTCACGGCCGGGAGCTTCTCGTTCAACATTCCGGGAGGCCGTTGCGAGACGTGCCAGGGCGACGGCACCGTGACCGTCGAGATGCAGTTCCTCGCCGACGTGGAACTGGTGTGCGAGGATTGCAAGGGGATGCGGTACCGGAGCGGCGTGCTCGACGTGACCTACAAGGGCAAACACATCTACGACGTTCTCCAGTTGACCGTGCGTGAGGCGCTGGCGTTCTTCTCCAACGTGAACCGCGTGACCCGGAAGCTGGCCATGCTCGACGAAGTGGGTCTCGGCTATCTCCGTCTCGGCCAGTCCGCAACGACGCTCTCCGGCGGCGAAGCCCAGCGAATCAAGCTGGCGTCGTTTCTGGCGAAGGAAACCAGCCCCAAGACGCTGTTCATCTTCGACGAACCCACGACGGGTCTGCACTTCGACGACATCAACAAGCTCCTCGCGGCGTTCCGGCGCCTGATTCGCGCCGGCGGCTCCGTCCTGATCATCGAGCACAACCTGGATGTCGTGAAATCCGCCGACTGGATCATCGATCTCGGCCCCGAAGGCGGCGAGGGCGGAGGCGAGGTCGTGGCCGTCGGCCCTCCCGAAGATGTCGTCAAGAACCGGACATCGATCACCGGCCGGTTTCTTGCGCCCAAGTTGAGGTTCGGATGAATTCCGCCATGATCACGATCCTGGTCCTCGGTCTGCTGCCCCAGGCCGCCGAACCCTCGCCCGCGGATCGGTACCAACGGGCGATGGGGGCCATCGAGGCCGCGGATTGGGACGCGGCGATCGCGGACCTGAGCGCCGTGCTCGAGGCGGACCCGTCGCACATGCCTTCGAAGTTCTATCTCGCCGTCAGCTTCAACGGCAGCGGACGGACCGATCGCGCGATCGAGACGTACCGGGAAATTCTCGCCCAGGACGCGACGGTCTTCGAGGCCCGGATGAATCTCGGCGTGCTTCTGGCGGAAAACGGAAGCGAAGACGAGGCCGTGGAGGAATTCCGGCTGGCCATGGAACTGGCCCCGGACGACCCGGCTCCCGCGCTGTACCGGGCCCAGGTGCTCGGCCAGTCCGACCGCGTCGACGAAGCGATCGACGCGTACCGGCTCGTGCTGGAACGCGCGGACGCCGGAACGGAGACCCTGATGGAAGCCTACCGGCGCCTGGGGAGCCTCCTGATCCGGGACGACGAACCGGCGGCCGCCGAGGAAATGCTCGCCGAAGCCGTCGGTCTGGGCCTGGAGGATCCGTCCGTTTTCGTGGCCCTGGGCGACCTGCGCCTGGCGGCGGACGATCCCGAGGGCGCCCGGACGCACTACGAGCGCGCGCTCGTTCTGGACGCGGACAATGCCGACATCGAGTTGCGGCTCGCGCTGGTCCTGCGCGATTCGGGGCTTCCCGGAGAGGCGATCCGGCTGATCGCAGACCGGGATGACGTCGACGAGCTCCTGGCCGACACCTACGCCGCCGCCGGACGGTTCGACGAGGCCATCCCGATCTACGGGCGGCTCGCCGACGACGAACCCGAGAACGCGGACCACTGGTACGGGCTCGGTCGAAGCCATTACGAAACGGGCGACGCCGAGCAGGCGGTCCCGGCGCTGGAACGCGCGGTCCGGCTCGACGCGGCGCGCCACGAGGCGTGGGGCGTGCTGGCGGCCATCCATCACCGGCGGGAAGACTGGGCGACGGCCGGCGACATGCTCCTCCGGTATCTCGAGATACGGCCGGACCACGCACCTTCGATCTTCCTGCTGGCGACGTGTTACGACAATTTGGGCGACGCCGAGCAGGCGCTGCTGCACTATAATCGGTTCATCTCACTCGACGATGGAAGCGACGATGCCCGATCGTTCCAGGTACGGCAAAGAGTTCAGGCGCTCGAGGGGATTCTCGAGACTCGCTAGCGCGGTCTGTCTGGTCCTGCTGGCCCTGACGGCCTGCTCGGATCGTAACTTGTTCAGCGAGTCGCGGGATGAGCGCCTGCGTCGGCTCGACAACGAGCGCTCGCGACTGGCGCGGGCCCGCGGGCCGGTGGACCGGACGCGGATACAGGTGAACATCGCGAACCTGCTGGTCAGCTTGATGGGCGACGCCGTCAGCGACGGCGACATCGAGCGGCTCGGGCTTCGGATAACGGAGTATAGAGCCGCCGTGACGAACGCACGGGACGTGATGATGGGGTCGGGCCGGAACGCGGTCGACGATTCGGCCGGTTTCCGCGACCTGGAGATCGCGCTCCGGAGGCACGTTCGACAACTCGACGACATTGCAGGGGGGCTCACGTTCGAACTCGGGCAACCGATTACCGAACTGATCGACGAGATCGCGGACATTCGCGGCGAACTGCTCGGCGCCCTGTTCCCGAGCCTCAACGACGTGTGAGTCGAGGCTTGGCCCACACCATGGAACGCATGCGGAAACGCCTCTGGACGACAGCCGGCGTGCTGCTGGCGGCCTTGGCCGGCGCTTCACCCGGCGACGCCGCGGAGTATTTCACGGACGCGGAAATCGAACGGATCCGCGACGCGCAGAACATCGAGCGCCGGATTCCCGTGTTCCTGGAGATCGCCGGCGTGCGCCTCGTACGGCTCGGGATCATGGAAGGCGACGCCGAAGTTGCCGACTCGGGCGAGGAAGGAAACGGTCTGACACGGACCATAATCCGCCTGCTCGATCCGGAGGCCGCCAACGAGCTCGACGAGCTGGCGCGTCAGCAGGACGAGTTCAGCAACGATCTGAGCGTCTTCACGCAGGCCGACCTTCTGCGCGGCTATTTTCAGGCCCTCGACGAGGCCATGGACAATATCGACGACGCCTATGAACGGGGCCGCGGCAACGTCCGCCGCCCTCTCGAGGAACTGCTGGAATTCACCCAGGACACGATCCCGATACTGCGGGAGTTCTCCCCACGGAACCGCGACCAGGAAATCGCCCTTGAGGACGCGATCGAAATCGCCGAGTTGGCGCGGGACGGCGCGTCCGAGGCGTTGGACGTCGTGCCACGGACCGAGGAACGTTGACGCGGCTCCTGCAGCCCGCCCTCGACTTCGACACGACCCCGGCCGACTCCCTGGAATCCGCGTTTCGCCGCGTCCACCGGCAAATCAGGCCCCGAACACCGGTCCCGGTGATCCGCACACGGTTCTTTCCGTCGGTGGGAGCCAATCACAGCGTCAAACTCGAGCGCGGCACGCTGATGGTCCGCATCAGCGACCTGTTCGAGGACGCGCCGGCCCACATCTTCGAAACGATCGCCGCCATCCTGCTGGCGAAGCTCTACAAGAAGAAGCTGAACGCCCGGCACAACGACATCTACCGCCGGTACACGATGAGCGAGCCGATGCTGGAGCGGGCGCGCCGGGCTCGGGCGGAGCGTGGCCGGCCCCATCCGACAACGGATCCGAGAGGCCGGCACTACGACCTGGACCGGATGTTCGACGCCCTCAACCGCGAGTACTTCGACTTCGGACTGCCGAAACCGGCGCTGTCCTGGACACGACGCGGGACGCGACGGCTGCTGGGGCGGTATGACTTCGATCAGGACACCGTCTTCGTCAGCCGGTCGCTCGACTCATCCGGCGTGCCCGAGCATGTCGTGCGCTACATCCTGTTCCACGAGATGCTTCACGTGAAGCACGGCGCCCGGATCCGGGACGGGCGCAAGCTCGTTCACACGGCGGAGTTCCGCCGCGAAGAACGGGGCTTCGCGGACTACGACGCGGCCAACGACTGGTTGCGGCGCCGCGGAAACCCCGTGTTTCAAGACTGAAACCAAATTGACAACAATGTTCCACAGCGCTTGTGGAAATTCCTGTGGAAACGCGTCAACGCGCCTCGACCATATTCCATAAGTCTATATTATCGAGTGGTTTGAACGATATCGAGGCCACTGACGCGCTGTTGAAAACCTCGGAAATTCTTTCGAGACATTCGAAAATTCTGCGCCCGGCCGCATCGTCACCGGGGAACCCGGTCGACGCTTTCGTGGATGCGCGCCTTCAGTTCGGGAATGCCCTGACCGGTTCGGGCCGAGATGGCGACGATGTCGGATCCCGCGTCCGGCGGCGGGACCGTGCGGTCGATCTTGTTGTATACGTGCAACCGGGCGTGGTCGGCGCATCCCAGGTCGCGGAGCACTTCGTCCACGACGCGTATCCGCTCGCGGTAACCCGGTTCCGATACGTCGACGACGTGGAGAATGAGGTCCGACGCGACCACCTCCTCGAGCGTGGCCCGGAACGCGTCGACCAGGTCGTGAGGGAGCTTGCGGATGAAACCCACGGTGTCGGAGATCAGCACGGCGGAGTCATCGCCCAGCCGCACGCGGCGGACCAGGGGATCGAGCGTCGCGAACACCTGGGCCGACACGCGCGTCGACACGCCCGAGAGCCGAACGAACAACGTGGACTTCCCCGCGTTCGTGTAGCCGACGAGCGCCACGACCGGCAGCCGGCTCCGCCGGCGCCCGTCCCGGTGCAGACGCCGGTGCTTGCGAACCTGATCGGCGTCCTGCCGGAGCTTCGCGATCCGGCTTCGGATGCGCCGGCGGTCCACCTCGAGCCGGGTTTCGCCGGGTCCGCGCGTCCCGATCCCGCCGCCGAGCCGTGACAGCCAGTCCCCGGACCCGGCGAGTCGCGACAGCCGGTAGTTGAGCTGGGCGAGCTCCACCTGGAGCTTGCCCTCGCGCGTCCGCGCCCGGCGCGCGAAAATGTCCAGGATCAGACCCGTGCGGTCGACGACTTTCGTTTCGAGCAGGCGTTCGAGATTCCGCATCTGGCCCGGGCTCAGGTCGTCGTCCAGGATGACGAGGTCGGCACGGAGCCGCAACACGTCGTCCCGGAGCTCCTCGGCCTTGCCGTGCCCGATGAACAGGCCGGGATCCGGCCGGTCCCGGCGCTGGATCACCTCGTCGACGACCCGTGCGCCGGCCGCGCCCGCCAATTCGCGCAACTCGTCGAGCGTCTCCTCCAGACCCACGAGAATCGCGTTTTCCATCGAATCGGACGGCGCCTCAACTCTCCTTCTTGGCCGGGTCGGGGTCCCGCGGCGCCGCCTCCCGCGGCGTCCGGGCCGGCCCGGACCGCGAAGTCGTCACGGTCGAGATCGCGTGCTTGAAAATGAGTTGTTCCTGATGGTTCGTCGACAGGATCACCGAGTACTTGTCGAAACCCTTGAGCCGACCCATGAGCTTGACGCCACTCATCAGGAAGATCGTGACGGGCTGTTTGTCCTTGCGTACCGTATTCAGATAGACGTCCTGAATGTTCTGCGACTTGTTCTCCATAAGGGCACTCCCCCAAAAAATTCAAGGTTTCCCCGGGGCCGGGGCCTGCAGCCCATCCGCGGCCCGGCCTATTCGCCGTCCAGGGAGCGAAGCACCTGTTCCCGGATTGCCGGATCGCCGCCGATCCCCTGGAACCAGACGGCCGCCTGCTGTTTCCTGAACCACGTGGACTGGCGCTTCGCGTACCGACGGGTGTCCCGCTCTGTCCGCATTATGGCCTCATCGAGGGGAATAATGCCATCCACGTAATCGAGCGCCTGGCGATAACCGATCGCCCGAAAGGCCGGCGCCTCCCGGGCGACGCCGCCATCCAGGATGCGCCGCACCTCGCCGGCGATGCCCGCCTCGTACATCCGGCCGACGCGGTCGTGAATCCTTTCGTGGAGCCGTTCCCGGCCCGGATCCAGGCCGATGAGCCGGAAGGCGTATTCGTCGAGAGGATTTCGCGCACGTCCGGCCAGGTGCGCGGACAGGGGCTGGCCCGTGGTCAACCGCACTTCGACGGCCCGGATCACCTTGGGGACGTCCGCCGGCGCGATTCGAGCGGCCGCATGGGAATCGAGGCGCGTCAGCACCCTGTGCAGGTGCCGGGACCCGCGGACGCGCGCGCTCCCCTCGAGCCGCCGCCGCCAGTACTCGGACCGGCGCGGTCCGTCGAACAACCCCTCGATCAGCGCGCGCAGATAGAGGCCGGTCCCGCCCACCAGGATCGGAACGGCGCGGCGTTCCCGAATCCCGTCGAGAACGGCCTCGGCCCGTCTCCGGTATTCGCCCGCGCTGAACAGCTCGCCGGGGTCCAGGATGTCGATGAGATGGTGTGGGATGCGGGCCCTCTCGGCTGCCGACGGCTTGGCCGTGCCGATGTCGAACAACCGGTAGAGCTGCATGGAGTCGTAGTTGACGATCTCGCCGCCCAGCGCCTCGGCCAGCGCCAGGGCCAGGTCGGATTTCCCGCTCGCGGTGGGTCCGACGACGGCGATGGCCGGGTAGCGGTCCCGAATCAGAAGACTCGCTCCAGCTCGATCCCCCGGTAGTACGTCTTCAGGATGTGTTCGGCCGACGCGCCGTCGAGCGCCATCCCGTAGGCGCCCACCTGACAGAGACCGACGCCGTGGCCCCAGCCGTTGCCGAAGAAGCGCATTCCGAGCAGCTCGCCTTCCCTGTTGCGTTCCGCGTCGATGTAGACCAACGAGTCCCGTAGTCCGAGCAGCGTCCGCAAACGCGGCCCGCGGATGCTCTCGACGCCCCGGGCGCCCCGGATCTCGGCCCGGACGACGCGCATCGAGGGCCCCCGCTCCAGCACGACGATGTCATCGAGGCCGCCGATCCCGAGCGGAGCGAACGCCGCGTCCAGTTCCGCCCGCGTCCGATGGAGCTGCCACCGGGCTACGGGAGAATAGCGGTCGGCCGCCTCTCCGGCGGGGTTGTCGCGGTAGACGAGCGCCGCGATCTCGGGAAGGGCGTCGTCTCCGGGCGTTTCCCCCGCCAGACGGACTTCCATGCTTTCGCCGCCGATCCAGGCCCCCCGCTCGACGGGCAGCCGCACATCGCCCACGCGGCGGAAGATCGCGGCGTCGGACCGAAGCCGGAAGTCCTGGATCCGGGACCCGACCCGCGCCTTCAGGACCTCTCCGTCCCAGGACACCAGGCGCACCGGACGCCACTCGAACGCGTTCTTCCCCGTCAGCAGGCGGACCAGGACCTCCTCTCGACGGTTCGTTCCCGCGGGCCTGAGGATTCCCTGCTCTTCCAGGAACACGCGGTCCGAGACCGCGGGCACGTCCGGGAAGAACCGGCCCCGGATGAAGGCCGCCCAGGAGTCGATATCGTCCGACGCGGGCTCGCCGACATCGCCCAAGCCGAGGAAGCGCCCGGCGTCACCGAACGTCTCCACGCCGGCAATGCCCAACAGCCCCGCCTCCCAGTCCGGATACGACGCCGACGACGCGAAAGGCTGCGGCGTCGGGTGCTCGAAGTGACACACCGTCGACACCAGGTACGGCAGCGCCTCGCCGAATACGTTCTCGGAGTTCTCGGTACGGCCGCCGCACGTCGAGCTGTAGAGCGCGTTGATCGGTTCGCCGTCGTAGGTCGCCACGACACCCCGCGTTTCCTCCACGGCGCGCGTCGCAAGCGCGTGCTCGCTATCCATTCCCCTGTAGACCTGGCACTGGTCCGTGGCGCAGATGTCGTAGCCGTCCTCGGCGAACTGGCCGAGGTTGCGAACGATGTAGGTCCGGGCCGCGATCGCCTGCGCTTTCAGGGCCTCGAGCTCCGAGAACGGATCCGGCGCCAGCTCGTTCGGCACGACCCCGAGCAGGTATTCCTCCAGCGGCAGTTCGTTGACGACCGTGAAGGCGTTCCCGCCGCCGAGGACCTCGACCGATCCGCGATAGGCGTTCCCGTCGACCTCGAGCGGCGCCGGGCCGGCCTCGACGGCGATCCGCGA
This sequence comes from Acidobacteriota bacterium, assembly GCA_022821265.1. Lineage (GTDB taxonomy): Bacteria > Acidobacteriota > Terriglobia > 20CM-2-55-15 > 20CM-2-55-15 > JAJEDW01. The sequence continues at coordinate 1,645 of JAJEDW010000027.1, read as the reverse complement.
ATCCATGGGACGCACCAGCACGGTCTCGCGGTCGAGCTCGATCGCCATGCGCCTGACCAACTCGTCGGGACGCACCTCGCCCTCCGCGGACGCGAGCGCGACGATCGTGGTGAACCGGGCGCTCCGGACCGGCCGCCCATCGAGCAGGTACGGCGCGTCGGAAGACAGCGTGAACCCGGCCACGCTGCGTTCGATGCCGATGCGGACGACCGGCTCCTCGCGCGGCGAGACCTGCGCGGCCAGCAGCAGCGCGAACGCGAACCGGAGTTTCATGACATGTTGTAGAGGAAACTGAACTGCAGCACGAGGTTGTTCCCTTCGAAGTCATCGGGAATGGGCGGGAACGGGTTGGATGTGCGAATGGCTCCCATGGCGGCCCGGTCCAGCGGCTCGCGCCCCGAGCCGGCTTCGATCCGCTCGTTGACCACGCGCCCGTCCGCGGTGATCGTGAAAATGATCACCACGCGTCCGCGGACTTGCCGGAGACGGGCCGCCTCCGGAATCAACGAGTACCAGTTCACGCGAACCCGTTGGATCACCTGGTTCATGTACGGGCCGAAATCGTAACCCCGTGTCTCGGACAGAATCAGCGGCTCCGTCGTCGAGAAATCGGGCACGACATCGCCGTCGCTGCCCGATCCCGCCGGGCGGCCGGCGTTGAAATCCCGTCGGGCTTCGGCGACGGTCTCGTCGATGATGATGTTGGCCCTCCGTCGCAGGTCGGGCAGCAGAAGCGCATCGGGATCATCGTTCGGCGCCGGTCCGAACTCGGGCTCGTCCTCCGGAGGCGCCAACGCCTCGACCGCTTCCGACGCCTCCTGGGGCGCGGCGTCATCGGAACCGTCGCCCCCGTCACCGTCGTCGCCTTCCGGCCCGTCCCGAGGCGCTCCCATCGGCGGGTCCAGCGCGATCCGGGGCGGCGAATCCTCTCCCTCCGGACGATTCGGCGGCGCATCCGGTCGTGCGCCCTCCTCGATGACATCATCCGGACCGATGACGGCGGGCGGCGGCGTCTCCTCCTCCGCGGTCTCGGGTTCCGGCGCCGGCTCGGGAGGCGGGGGCGGTTCCGGAGGCGGGGGCGGAGGCGCGGCTTCGGGCGCGGGCAGCGGCAGAACCGGGTCGACCCCGGCCACGGCCGGGGGCTCGGGAACCGGAACGGGCGCGGGCGGGGCGATGAGATCGGGCGGCAGAATCAACGGCGTCACCTCGAAGGCTTCGCGTTCGAAATCCTGGCCGGAAATGTGAATGACCCGTCGCGCGACCGTCGAGAAGAACCCGGGACTGACCCAGACGACCACCATCAGCAGGACCAGGTGCAGAGCGACGGAAAAAGCCAGGCTCCGGGATCGGCGGGAACCGGATTCCAGCGTCGCGTCGCGTTCGAAGATCATCCTGGCTCGACAGTTTATCAAGAGGTCGTAACCGGGCAGGCACGCTTTTTTGGACCCGGCCGGGTCCGCGATTTCAACCGGTCCCGGTACGCCGCCGCCGGTGACGTTCGATCTCCTCGTTGACCGCGAGCGAGACCTCGAGCGCCCTCAGACCGGCCGCGCCGTCCACGCGCGGCGCCGACCGCGTCCTCACGGACTCGACGAAGCGCTCCAGCTCGACCCGCAACGGCTCGCGGGCGGGCGGGTCGAGCGTT
>JAJEDW010000231.1 GCA_022821265.1 Acidobacteriota bacterium | reverse complement strand
CTGCATTCGACCGGCGATGCATCCCGTCCGGACTGCGTTGCTCGTCGGTCACATATCGGGAATATGCTCCCTTCTCGCGCCTTGCCGGACGGGCGCCTCACCGGTCTCGGTGCGACGCGGGGTTTCACCACAGGCTCCTAGACCTGTAACACACGATTCAATCACGTGATTCAAGCGAATGGTTGAATCAACGGCTGTTGTTCTGCTACGCTCACGGGCATGGCGGATACCAAGCAGCAGATCATCGACGCCGCTACGTGCCTTTTCGCCGAGCACGGGATCGGCGCCGTGCCCCTGCGGCGGATCATCGCCGAAGCCCAGGTGAACGCGGCCGCCATTCACTACCACTTCGGCTCCAAGGAGGAGCTCGTCAAGGCGGTGTTCACGGGGCGTTTCGGGCCGGTCAACGAGGAACGGGCGGCGCTTCTGGACGCTATCGACCAGAGTTCCGGAAGCGCCCGGCCCGCCGTCGAGGACATCTGCTACGCGCTCGTCGCCCCGGCGCTGCGCATCGGCCGCGGTACCGAGCAGGGGCGCCTTCTCCGCAGTCTGGCCGGCCGGCTCATGACCGAGCCCCAATACATGGAGCTCGTGTTCAGCGACCTTTTCGTGGAGGTCGACCGCCGGGTCGACGCGTTGATGGCGCGCGCGCTCCCCGAGCTGTCCGACGAGGTCCGGACGTGGCGCAAGTTCATGGCGATGGGTTCGATGGTGTTCGTCCTGCGCGAACAGGAGTGGATTTCCAAGGTGAGCCGGGGACTGTGCGACACGGCGGACGTGGAAACGTCGATTCGCCGCCTGGTCCAGTTCATGGCGGCCGGAATGAACGCCGCCGCTGTCGAAGCCGCGGAAACGGCCGTTCCCGCGGGGAGCCGGAACGGATGAATCGACGGATCGGCATACTGGCGGCGCTGGCGCTCGGGCTCGGAGCGTGCGCCCGTCCCATGGCGCCCCCGCCGCCCCGCGCCCTGCAACTCGCGGCGCCGGAGGAATGGACCGGAGGACGGCTCGACGCCACGCCCGCCACGAACGACTGGTGGACCTACTTCAACGACCCGGACCTGGACCGCGCCATCGGCGAAGCGCTCGAAGGGAACCCCGACCTTCGGGCCGCGTCCGCCCGCATCGACGCGGCCTACGCGGACGCCCGGATCGCGGGCGCCGCGCTCCAACCGAGCAGCGAACTGACGTTGAGCCGCAGTCAACAACGCCAGAACTTCATCGGGTTCCCCTTCCCGGGAGCGCCTCCCGATGCGGTTTTCAGCACGACTTCGACGAACTACGGGCTGCGCATGAACACGAGCTGGGAGCCCGACCTCTGGGGGCGGGTACGCGCCGGGCACTTGGCGGCCGTCACCAGCGTCCAGATTCGTCATGCGGACCTGTCCGCCGCCCGCGTGTCCTTGTCCGGACAGGTCGCCAAAGCCTGGTTCGCGGCCGTCGAGGCCCAGCGGCAGTTGGACCTGGCCGAGATTTCCCTGGAGAGTTTCCAGTTGTCGGCTGAACGTATCCGCGCGCGGTTCGAGGCGGGCCTGCGGCCGTCACTCGATCTGCGCCTGGCGATGACGGAGGTTGCCCGAGCCCAAGCCACCCTCGAGCAGCGAGCCGAGCAGCGGGACCGCGCCGTGCGTCAGCTTGAGGCCCTGATCGGACGCTATCCCGGCGGCGGCTACGCGCTTACGGCGCGGTTGCCCGATGTCCCGCTGAGCGTTCCGGGAGGTCTCCCGGCGGAGCTGGTCCACCGGCGTCCCGATCTCGTCTCGGCGGAGCTCAACGTGCTGGCCTCCGACGCCCGTCTCGCTCAGGCCGAAGCCGATCTGCGGCCCCGGTTCAACCTGACGGGCGGTACGGGCACGGCCAGCAACACGCTCATCGACCTGATCGATCAGAACCTTTTCATCTGGAGCTTCGTGGGGAACCTGGCGCAGCCGCTCTTCAACGGCGGACGGCTTCAGGCAACGGTCGACCGCAACGCCAGCGCCGCCGACGAGGCGCTGGCCGTGTATGAATCGCGAGTCTTGCAGTCCTATCGCGAGGTGGAATCGGCGCTCGCCGCCGAAGACGTCCTGGCGCGGCGCGAGGTCGCGCTCGAAGAGGCCGTGATCCAGTCCGTGGCCGCCGAGTCGTTGGCCGAGGAGCGCTACCGTTTGGGCTTGACCGACATCATCACCGTCCTCTCGTCGCAACGGACGGCCGATGCGTCGGAAAGCCAGTTGTTGACGATCCGCCGCGCGCGGCTCGACAACCGCGTGGACCTCCACGTGGCCCTCGGCGGGGGATTCGATCGGGGCGACGTTCCAACGACGTTCGAGTTGATGGCGGGAAGCGTCCATATAGGGGCCGACGAATGAAGGTGCTGTTGCGAATACTGCTGCCGCTGTTGGTGCTTGCGGGCGCGGGATACGGGACGCTCGAGATGATCGAGAACCGGCCGGTGCCGCCCACACGAGTCATCGAGCCCGAGATACCGCTCGTCGAGACTGTGGATGTCACGTTCCGGAGCG
>JAJEDW010000106.1 GCA_022821265.1 Acidobacteriota bacterium | reverse complement strand
GTCCAGCGCGTCCGCGACCAGGCGGCCGAAGTGTGGCATCTGCTGAAGGTCCAGGTAGGCCTCGACGTCGCGACCTTCGACGCTATGGCCTAGACCGCCCGCGAGGTAGGCCTCCGGTTCTGCGGCCACGTGCCCGCCGACGTCGGAATCGCGCACGCCATCGACGCGGGCCAGGAAACCTTCGAACACCTGGACGGATACGAGGCCTACGTCGTCGGGGACGACGGCGTCGTCGACGAGGCGCGTCTCGACGACATCATCGGGCGGACCATCGAGGCCGGCGCCTGGGCCGTGCCCACGATGGCGCTGTGGGAGGCCCTGCGCGGGGCGCTGGCCCTGGAAACGGTCCAGGGTTACGAGGAGGCGCGATACATGCCGCCGGATATGGTGGCGCAGTGGGCCGGCCGGGTCGAGTCGGTCCGATCGGGAGACGTGTTCGACGCGGGCGCCGCCGAGCGGCAGATCGCCAACCGGATGCGCATTCTCGAGGCGCTGCACTCCGCTGGCGCCCGCATCCTGATGGGCACGGACGCGCCGCAGGTGTTCAGCGTCCCCGGGTTCTCCGTCCATCGCGAGATGGAGCGGATGATCGCCGCCGGGATGTCTCCCTACGAGGTGATCGCCTCCGGCACGCGCAGCGTCGGCGAGTACTTCGCGAACGAGGACGCTTTCGGCACGATCGCCGAGGGTCAGCGCGCCGACCTGATCCTGACCGGCGCCAACCCGCTCGACGATCTCGGCGCCATTCGCGGACCCGACGGCGTGATGGTCGCCGGCCGATGGTATCCCGGCGCCGAGATCGACGCGCGCCTCGAGGCCATCGCCGCGGCGAACGCGGAGTAGCTAACCCAACGCGTTCTCGAACAGCACCAGGAGTCGGCTCCAGGCCCGCTCGGCCTGGGCTTCGTGGTACACGGCCGAATCCGGCGGGCACCAGCCGTGCAGGGCGCCCGCATAGACCTCGATCTCGGCTTCCAGCCCGGCCGCGTCGAAGGACTGCCGCAACACGTTCTTCGCTTCCGGATCGCTCTCGTCGTCGTTCTCGGCGATGGCGAACAGGAACTGCGCGTCCATCTCCGGAATCAACAGGTGCGGGCTGTCGTCGGCGTCGGTGACCAGGCCGCCCCCGTGGAACGACGCGCCGGCGCCGATCCGATCCGGCGCCGCCGCCGCCGTCCGCATGACGATGGGTCCGCCCATGCAGTAGCCCGTCGTGCCGATCTTCCGGTTCGTGTCGACGGCCCCCTGCGCGTCGAGGAACTCGACGAACGCCCGGGCGTCGGTGACGTGGGTGTCGGCGTTCAGCGCGCCGGCCAACGGGAACACGATGTTGCGCGTCGCCTCGTCCTGGAAGCTCGCGCCTTCGGGAACGACGGGCGCCCGCGCGTTCCGGTAGAACGGGTTCACGACCAGCACCGAGTAGCCCGATTCGGCCAGACGCCGCCCCATCATCCGGAACGCCGGACGCAGGCCGAGAATGTCGGGCCAGACGATGACGCCCGGATACGCGCCGTCGGACGGATGCACGAAGTAGCAGTCCGCCGTGCCGTCCGGCGTCGGGACGTCCACGTCCGTTTCGGTGACGGCCTGCGCGTTGGCCGGGCTGGGCAGCAGCATCGCCAGCCCCGCCCCGGCCGACAGCGCGCCGAACTGGCGGCGCGTCAGCTTCCCCTCGCCGGTGAGAAACCTGTCGGCATCTCTCGCTGTCTTCTCATCACACATGATCTTCTCCTTGGTCCGTACCGCGAGACGGTTCGCGAAAGTCTCGCCGGTTTCGCCGGGATTGTGCCACGGGCGGCGCTCCGGCGCCACCGAAACGCGGCAACGAACGCGCCGACTCGTCGGCCTCCGACTCGGCGGCGTATCGGACGAGCGCGGCGAAGCGATAGAGGCCGTGAACGAACTTGCCGTACGGCAGGGCGAGGAACAGCGCCAGGACGACGCCCAGGTGGATGGTCAGTAACGGACCCATCGCCCGGGTCTCCCGGAACGCCAGCAACAGCAGGCCGGACAGGCTCGTCAGGAAAAGCATCGCCAGGAACGCCGTGTCCATGCCGTCCTGGGCGGGATCACGGACCGCCGGATCGCGGCGCCGCTTCAGGCGATACAGGCCCGCCGGGCCGATGAGGAGACCGACGCCGCCCAACGTGCCCAGGACCACGGGCAGGCTGAGGTAGTCGTACGGCGCCGTGGAGCCCCGGTAGTGGTAGACGGCGGCCGTCACCGTGGAGGCGAAGCACAGCAGGAAACCGTAGAAGGTGCAGTGATGCCAGAGTCTCCGGGACTGGGTGGGGCGCTCTTCCGGCGTCGCGCATCCCCGGCCGCCCGAATCCAGGTGACGGAGGCTCAGGGCGTCGCGCGCGGCCTTCCACAGAACGCCCGGACGCGCCAGGGCCGCCGCTCCGGCGCCGGATTCCCGCCAGCATCGCACGAAGCCGGCGGCCAGGACCCCGGCGGCCGCCGCGAAGGCGGCGCCGAAGACGCCCACCATCACGCGATGGGGGATCACGTCGTAGAAGCCGGCGCCCGCGGGCGCGAGCATTCGGCCCGTCGCCAGAGCGCTTGCCAGCGCCAGCAGCAGGCTCAACGCGAGGATCGACGCCATGAGACGCCCGTTGGTCTCGAACGCCCGTCCGAGAGCCCGTGGCCACGCGTACCGGGCGTAGGAGTTCGTGCGGATCCGGGCCAGCGTCCGCGGCACGTTGACGTCGAACGCGTGAGGCGGCGTGTAGGGGCACGCGTGGAAACACTCGCCGCAGTTGTGGCACAGGTTCGCAAGGTAGTTCATGTCGGCTTCAGGGAAGATCGTCCGCCGCTCCATCGCGGGGAACACCGGGCAGAAGCCCTCGCAATAGCGGCACGCGTTGCAGATCGTCATGATCCGCGCGCCCTCGGCGACGATCCCGCCCTCGGCGACGGGGTCAGGAAGCGGCACGCGCGGCCTCCTTCCCGGCGATGCGGCCGACGACGGTCCCGATCGTCATGCCCAGGCCCCCAAGGTAGCCGCGCCCCAGGATGTTGCCCGCCATGATCTCTCCCGCCGCGAAGACGTTGGGGCTGGGACGGCCGTTGGCGAAGCGCACGCTGGCGGTCTCGGTCACCCCCACCCCCAGGTAGGTGAACGTGACGCCCGGGCGCAGCGGATACGCGAAGAACGGCGGCCGGTCCAGCGCCTGCGCCCAGTGCGACTTGCGGGGCTCCAGACCCTGGGTCCGGCAGTCGTCCAGCGAGCGATGATCGAAACGCCCGACGACGACGGAGCGGTTGAATCGCGCGACGGTTTCCTCGAGCCCGTCCACCGGCAGGCCCAGCCGAACCGCGAGCTGGCCGATGCTGTGGGCGCGGAGGGGCGGGAACACGGACGGCATGAAGAGGCCCAGCACCTTGGAATCGACGATGGACCACGCGATCTGATCCGGCTGGCGCGCGACCAACTGCCCCCAGACCGCGTAGCGCTTCGGCCACAGGTCCTCGCCTTCGTCATGGAAGCGCCGTCCCCGGTTGTTCACGACGATGCCCAGCGGCAGGCAGTCCAGGCGCGTGACGATGCCGCCGTCGAATTGCGGGGCGCGCGCGTCGACGGCCACCGCGTGGCACTCCGACGCGTCGCCCACCGGGACGGCCCCGTTGTCGAGCAGGAGACGCAGCAGGCCGCCGTCGTTGTAGGGCGTGCCCCTGACCTTGAAATTCCGGGCCGCCGGTCCCCACACGTCCTCGAGCCAGTCCAGGTT
>JAJEDW010000329.1 GCA_022821265.1 Acidobacteriota bacterium | reverse complement strand
CAGCGGAGGCGCTGACCGCCCGAGGACGGCACGGTCCAGAGCGCCAGCGCGCCCCCGCGTTCCGAGGCGAACAGGATCGTGCGGCCGTCGGGCGACCAGTCCGGCGTGTCGTCGATTCCCGCATCGTCGGTCAGCCGCACCGGGACGCCGGTTCTCACGTCGATCTTCCAGACGTCGCGGTTGCCGTCCAGGTCCGTGTTGGAGTACACGATCTCGTTGCCGCTCGGCGCGAAGCGAGGATGGCGGCCGTCGGTCACGTACTGGGCCCCGGTCCCGTCCGGAGCGGCCATCCAGATCTCGGACCGGTCGCCCAGGACCGCGGTGTAGGCGATCCGGTCGCCGGCGCGCGACGCGGCCGGTGCGAAGGGCATTCCGGGGCCTTCGACGCGGACGCCGCCGCCGAACCAGATGGCGGCATCGACCGTATGCCGCGGCACCAGGATGCGGTTCCCGGAGACGTCCAGGCCCGGGGCGGCGAGCGGTTGTCCCATCAGCGGATGCGTCAGCGGCACCATGACGTTTTCCTGCAGGTCCACGTGCCAGACCGCGATGCCTCCGGAACGGTCCGTCACGTACACCGTGTTGTCCGCGTCCACCCATTCGGCCGCGGTGGGGTTCTCGGCGTGCCGGTCCGCGATGAGCGCCCGCGGCGGGTCCGCCTCGCGGCCCGCGATCCAGACTTCGCCCCGCAGACCGAGCCGCGACTTGAGGTACAGGACGCGGTCGCCCGACGGCGACAGCCGCGGCGAGCGGATCGCGACGGTCGGGTCGCCGTCGGCCGGCACCCACACGCGCGGATCGGCGCCGTCGCCGTCGATCCGCCAGAGCGCGCGGTCACGGACGAACACGGCGCGCCCGTCGGGACCGAAGTCCCAGTGGGTCGCATTTTCGCCGTGGAGCGACTCGTCGCGGGTATCGACAGCGATCGCGAACGTGTCCGGACCGCGGCTGAACAGCACCGCCTTCCCGTCCGGCGTCCATGCCGGCGCCGTCTCGATCTCCGGCGTCGCCGTCAACACCACCGCGCGGCCGTCGGTCTCGACCAGCCAGACATCGCCCGAGGCGACGACGGCGTACCGCTGGCCGTCGGGTGAAACGGCCACCTCGGTCTCGATCCCCTCGACGTCGACCAGCACCCGGACACGCGGCGCATCCATGACCCGGGTGGGCGGGTCCGAGGAGGTGACGAGCAACACGACGGCGCCCAGGATGACGGCCGCGACGGCGAACGGGATGATGGGGAGGCGCATCCAGGACTCAATATAGCACGTGGCCGGGACCGTCGCCGCGGAACCTCGAACGGCCGTTTCGACGTTTGTTACCAGCAATTTACATCCGATGGCAGGCTCGGTTTGATAACCATAGGCAGGGCGAGACGTCTAATTCGCCAGGACCCGAGGAAAGCGCCTCCGCCGGCGCTTCCCATTCGGATGTCCGGGGTGGAAGCCGATGGCCAGACAAACGGACAAGAAGCGGGTGTACAGCCAACCGACCATGTGCCTCCAGTGTCATCTCGTGGTCGGGATGTTCTACGAGCCGGGTACGGACATGCGGACCGGCGCTTGGGAATGTCCGAACTGCTCGCACAAGTATCCGTTCGCGCACTGGAAGATCAAGAAGCAGACCCGGGGCAAGACGAAGGCGGCCTGACGGGCCGCGAATCCAGGAATGGCGGGTCGGGCGGCGCCGCGCCCGGCCCGAAACTGACGCTTGCCCCTGTCAGCCTCTTCCCCGGGCCCGGTCCCTTGCGGTTATAATCCCCTCCGGCTGAGTCCCTGAGTTCGTGCAACCCTCCGCGAAGCGGCTGACCATCACGGCCGGCATCATGATCGGCATGTTCCTGGCGGCGCTCGAGGCCACCGTCGTGGGAACGGCGATGCCCACGGTGATCGCGTCGCTGGGCGGACTGGAACTCTACAGCTGGGTCTTCTCGGCCTACCTGTTGACCTCCACCGTGACGGTCCCGGCCTGGGGCAAGCTGTCCGACGTGCACGGCCGTCGGCCTCTCTACTTGGCGGCCATCGCGATCTTCCTGGTCGGGTCCATGCTCTCGGGCCAAGCGCAATCGATGGTTCAGTTGATCGTTTTCCGGGCTGTCCAGGGCCTGGGGGCCGGGGGGCTGATGCCGTTGTCCATGACGATTAGCGGCGAGTTGTACACGCCCGTCGAACGCGCGCGGATTCAGGGACTTTTCAGCGGCGTCTGGGGTCTGGCGTCGATTGTCGGGCCGCTGGCCGGCGGGGTGATTACCGAACAGATCAGTTGGCGATGGGTGTTCTACCTGAACATCCCCTTCGGCCTGGTCGCGGCGCTGATCGTGTGGACGCAGCTCATCGAGGATCCCTCGAAGCGCCGCCGCCGCCGTGTCGACGTCACCGGCATCACGCTCTTTACCATTTCGATCACGCTGTTCATGCTGCTGCTCGTGCACAACGAGGCCGCCGTGCACGTGTCGTCAGCGGTGATGACGCTGCTTGCGGTCGGTGCGGGCGCGTCGATGCTGCTGTTCCTCCGCGCCGAGCGGCGTGCGGAGGAACCCCTGCTTCCCGTCGATCTGTTCCGAAACCGGTTGTTCTCGGGCGCGGCGGTGAACGCCTTCCTGTCGGGCATGGCCATGTTCGGGCTCATCTCCTTCATCCCGCTGTTCGTCCAGGGCGTGTTGGGAACCGGTCCGACCCGGGCGGGCTCGGTTCTGACGCCCCTGCTGCTGGCGTGGGTGCTGCTGTCCATCGTCGGCGGCCACCTGCTGCTCAGGTTCTCGTTCCGCTCGGTCATGGTGACGGGCATGCTCCTGATGGCGGCCGGCTTTCTGCTCCTGGACACGCTGGGCCCCGACTCGCCCGTCCGGATCGTCGCTGTCCACGTCGGCCTGGTCGGCGCCGGGATGGGCTTGGTCATGATCACGCAGTTGATCGCCGTCCAGTCGGCCGCGCCCAGGGAACGGCTCGGGATCGCGACATCCACCGCCCATTTCTTCCGGAGCATCGGCGGCGCCGTCGGCGTGGCCGTGATGGGGAGCGTGATGACCCGGGGACTGGACCGGCAACTGATCGCCGCCGGTCTCGACGGGGCCCCCGGATTCGACGAGATCGCGAAGAACCCGAACGTCTTTCTGGAGCCCGCCGCCCGCGCGGCGTTGTCGCCGGAGGTCGTGAGCGCGTTCCAGTCCATGTTGTCCCACGCTCTCTACGGCGTGTTCGTCACGGGCACGATCGTCAGCGTCATCGGGCTGCTGGCCGTGACCGCGATGCCGAACGTCCGGCTCACCGAAACGGAGTCGTGACACCAGTCGGCGCGCCCGGAACGGGAGGCCGTATACTCTCTCGAATGATAACGACGGTATTGATAAGGCAAATGACGGCCATGGATGTGACGGTATCGACGGCGTGTCCCGGCCGGGCGCCCTGCACGCGGCGGTCGATGCGGCGATGGGCCTCGGCCGTCGTCGCGGCCGTTGTCCTGTTGGCGAATTCCAACTCCGTGACGGCGCAGACGACGGGCGTGATCGAAGGCGCGGTGACCGACGTTCAGGGTCTCCCGGTCCCGGGCGCGGCGGTCACCCTCACGGGCGACCGCTTGATCGCGCCGCTCTCCGCCGTGACGCTCATCGACGGGTCCTATCGGTTCCGCGCGCTCGGCCGCGGGTCGTACGACATCGTGTTCGAGCGGACGGGGTTCCGGACGCTGGTGCGCGAAGGCGTGATCATCGAGGGCGCCAGCGTGATCCGCATCGACGCGCCGCTCGACGTGGCGGCCCTGGCCGAAACGGTCACGGTTTCCGGGAACGCGCCGGCCGTGGACGTCACGACCACGGCGCTGGTGAACGATTTCGGCGTTCAGGAGTTGCAGGACGTACCGTCGGCGACCGATGTCTGGGCCGTGCTGGCCCAGACGGCCGGCGTCCGGATGCGCGGTTTCGACGTCGGCGGTTCCCACAAGAGCCAGCAGACCGGATACGAGAGCTTCGGTATCCGGAACCAGAACCGGGTCCTGGCCGACGGCATCGACACGACGGAAGGGGAGGGCGGCACCGGCTTCTACTTCGACTACTACTCCGTCGAGGAGTTCACGACGACGGCGGCCGGCGCCGACGTCGAGATGACCGCGCCGGGCTCGCTCGTCATGATGACCATGAAGAGCGGCGGGGACCGGTACGGCGGGATGTTGCACGTCGACTACGAGCCCGGGCGCTTCGTCGGCGACAACCGCGACGCCGAACTGCAGTCGCGCGGATACACGGGCAATCCGAACCTGCTCTTCTTCGAGACGCACGCCGACGTCGGGGGGCCGATCGTCGACGACCGGGCCTGGTTCTACGCCTTCTACAACCACTTCCGCATCGACAAGGCCGTGTCGGGGGTGGATCCGTCCGTGGCCACCGACCTGGGCGACTTCGACAACTTCGGAGGCAAGGTCACGGTGCGGCTCACCGACCGGGACCGGCTGATCGGGTACACGCAGTGGGGTCTGAAGGAAAAGCCGAAACGCGGGCTCTCCGCCGACGTCGGCCCCGATTCGGTGCTGGCGCAGGCGAGCTGGAGCTGGGCGCACAAGGCGGAGTGGCAGCGCTTCTGGAATGACCGGACCTTCACGACGGCGGCCTTCAAGCACTTCGGCTTCTCCTGGCCGATGGTGCCCCAGGTCGACCCGGCCGGGAACCCGCCGCGCCTGGATACGGCGACGGGCCGCCTGACCGGCGCCGGCTGGTTTCCCGGCGCCGACGGCGCGCCGCCGTTCACCTTCGTCCGGTGGAAGCCGCAGGTGACCGCCGGCGTGAACCACT
>JAJEDW010000255.1 GCA_022821265.1 Acidobacteriota bacterium | reverse complement strand
ACCGGTAGTAGACCCATCCGAGGCTGTCCAGGTAGGCTCCGTTGATCGGATCGGCTTCCACCGCCTGCCGGATCATCTCCAGCGCCTCGTCGAGCTTCTCGCCGTTGTCGGCGAGCATGTACCCCAGGTAGTTGAGAACGGCCGGCTGTTCGGGATCGATGTCCAGTGACCGGCGGAACGCCTGCTCCGCGTCGGCATGACGGAGTTGCCGCTCCAGAACGGCGCCCTCCAGAAAATGGGTGTATTGCCGCCGGTCCGGAAAGAGCTCGAGCATGTCGGCGATCAACGCCTCCGCCCGATCCCACTGCCGGGCCCCTTCCCGGATACCCACCATCGTTGCGTAAACATCGTAGTCCGAGTCCACGCCGTCGAGCATGTCCTCCAACCACGCGACGCCGTCGTCGGAGCGGCCGGTACGGCCGAGCAGGTCGGCATATTGCAGGCGCAACTGGAAGTTGTCGGGAAATACTTCCAGCGTCGAGCTCGCTTTCTCGAGCGCGCGTTCCGGCTGACCGGCAGAGCGGTAGACGTCGACGATATAGGCGTCGATCATGCCGTCCCGCTCCCTGACGAACGCTTTCATCTCTTCGAAGGCGGCCACGGCGGCCTCGTATTCCTCGAGACGCGTATGCAGGCTGGCGATGCGTCCGAGGAACAGCCGCCGCTGCCCCAGCTCCGTATCGGTGTATCGGTTGCCCACCCGCCGACCGGCGTCCAGCAATTGCCTGAGCCGCCCGATCGCGTCCTCGAACAGCCCCTCGTCGCGGTCGAGCATGGCGATTGCGAAACCGATGTCGGGGCTTCCGGGAACCAGCCGTTCGGCGCGTTCCATGTGCCGGCGGGCTTGGGCGAAGTTCATCCGCTGTTGCTCGATCTGTCCCAGGCGCAACCAGGAGACCGGATCGGCCGGCTCGCGTTCGGCCAACTCGGCGTACTTCGCGGCGGAACGGTCCCAGTCCTCGATCACGAACAGGATGCGGGCGAGTTCCCGGTGCAACTCGATTTCGTCCCGTCCGAGGTCGGTCGCGGCCTCAAGCGCCTCCGCCGCCCTTTCGAGCGCGTCGATTTGCACGAGAGCCTGTCCCAGCACGATCCATGCAGCGCTGGATTCCGGTTCGCCGGCGAGAAAGCCCTCGAGCAACTCGATCGCCTCGTCCACGTTGCCCGCTCCCAACTGGAGCTCCGCCAGCGCGATGACGCCTTCTTCGGAACCCGGCTCGACCCGAAGAAAGTCCCGGTAGACGGCCAGGGCGCGCTCGGGTTCGCCGATGGTCCGATAGAGCCGGCCCAGCATGAGGTAGGCTTCGGTTTCCTCCGGACTCAGCCGAACCACGTGCTCCAACGCCTCGATGGCGCTTTCCACGTACTCGGTGGAGATTTCCTGCCCGCCGCTGTTGGACAACAGGCTCGTGTATATGCCGCTGAGAATGCGGTGGGCGTCCAGGTTGTCCGGGTCGACGTTGATGGCCCGATTCGCGTAATCGACGGCGTTGCGCCATTCGCCGCGGCGCGCGTAGCTGGCGGCGATTTCCGAATAGAGCGACGACCGCGTCGGGTCCAGCGACAGGGCTTCCTCGTAGGCGTCCAGGGCGGCGTCCCAACGGCCGTCCGTCTCCAGCATCCGTCCCCGAAGGAATTGGAAGTACGCGTCCGCGATCGACGATGGATCGGAAGCCGCGGCGCCGGGTGCGGCCGTGTCCTGGGCCGCGGCCGGCGCCAGCGTCACCACGAGAAACCCGAACGCGAATACATGCATTGTTTTCATGGACGGTCCGAACCTGGGATGTCCCGGCTTCGCCGCATTATATAGCAGCATGGGCCGGCAACCCGCCGCGAAAGTGAAAGCGGGAGGGGTGATGGGGCACGCGCCCGGTTCGCCGATCGTGCACCGGCGGCGGCGTCAGTGCCTGAAGTGGCGGACGCCTGTCAGGACCATCGACATGCCATGCTCTTCCGCGGCGGCGATCACTTCCGCGTCGTTCTTCGAGCCGCCCGGTTGTATGACGGTCCGGACGCCCGCGGCGGCGGCGGCGTCCACCCCGTCGCGGAAGGGGAAGAACGCATCCGACGCCATGGCCGCTCCCTCCGCCGCCCGGCCCGCCTTCTCGACGCTGATCCGGACCGCGTCGACACGGCTCATCTGTCCGGCGCCCACGCCGCAGGTCGCCCCGCCACGGGCCAGCACGATCGCGTTCGATTTGACATGGCGGGCGACCTTCCAGGCGAACCACAGGTCGCGCCACTCCTCGACCGAGGGCTTGCGCGGCGTCGCCAGCCGGGCGGTCCCCGCCCGGACCTCGTCCGAGACGTCGGGGTCCTGGAAGAGGATGCCGCCCTCGACTCGGCGCATGTCCATGCCGGCCGGGCCGTCCGGCGCGTCACCGCTGGACAGCTCCAGAACGCGCAGGTTCGGCTTGCCGGCAAGTATGCGCCGGGCGTCGGCGTCCACTTCGGGCGCCACGATGCACTCGACGAACAGCTTCGCGATCTCCTCGGCCGCCGCTCCGTCCAACGGCCGGCTGACGGCGATGATCGAACCGAACGCCGAGACCGGATCCGAGGCGTAGGCCTTCAGGTAGGCGTCGCGCACGTCGCGCCCCACGGCCGCCCCGCAGGGATTGGTGTGCTTGACGATGGCCACGGCCGGTTCCTCGAACTCGCCGACCAGCCCCCAGGCCGCATCGAGGTCGACGAGATTGTTGTAGGAAAGCGCCTTGCCCTGGAGCTGGATGGCCGCACCCAGGCCGTGCGGCGCGACGGAACCCCAACGGTAGAACGCGGCCTTCTGGTGGGGATTCTCGCCGTAGCGGGGTTCGGCGGCCATCTCGACGTCCATGAAGACGCGGGAGGGCGGCCGCGACCCGTCGGGCAGCACGAATACATCGCCGTCGACCTCCACGCCCGACAGGTACTCCGCGATCCGGCCGTCGTACCGCGCCGTGTGGGCGAAGGCGTCGCGGGCCAGCGAGAACAGCCGCTCGACCGGCAGCCGGCCGCCACCCTCGTCAAGCTCGGCAAGCAGCGCCGGATAGTCGGCCGGGTTGGTCACCACGGCGACGTCCATGAAGTTCTTGGCCGCCGAGCGCAGCATGGCCGGCCCGCCGATGTCGATGTTCTCGATGACGTCCTCGAAGCGGACGTCCGGTTTCCGGATCGTCTCCGCGAAGGGGTACAGGTTGACGCACACCAGGTCGATCGTTCGGATACCGTGCTCGGCGATCTGCTTCCGGTGTTCCGGGTTCCCGCGAAGCGCCAGCAGGCCCGCGTGGACCCGCGGATGCAGCGTCTTGACCCGGCCGTCGAGCATTTCGGGGAACCCGGTCATGTCCGAAACCTCCCGGACCGGCACGCCCTCGGACGCCATCCCCCGGGCGGTCGAGCCGGTGGAGAG
>JAJEDW010000331.1 GCA_022821265.1 Acidobacteriota bacterium | reverse complement strand
GATGGTCGACGGCAGCGAGAAGTCCAGGGTCCCGAGCCGCAGCTTCTGGAGCATGACCTCGTCGTTGCCAAGTTGACTCGACGGGAAGAACGTCGCGCGGACACGGCCCTCGAGGCGTTCGTTGATCCTTCGGACGAACTCCTCCGCGGTCCCCCCGATCAGGGAGTCGGGCACGCTGACCGAACCGATCTGCAGCTCGATGACATCCGGTTCATCGGAACTGGACGGTGAACACGCCCCCATGGCGAGCGCCCATGGAAGCAGCAGCCCAATCGTCGACTTGCTGGAGAGCACGGACGAGATTATCGGTCCGATCGACGACCTCTTCAACCGGTTTCGCCCGCT
Source organism: Acidobacteriota bacterium (assembly GCA_022821265.1). Classification (GTDB taxonomy): domain Bacteria; phylum Acidobacteriota; class Terriglobia; order 20CM-2-55-15; family 20CM-2-55-15; genus JAJEDW01. The sequence continues at coordinate 19,908 of JAJEDW010000331.1, read as the reverse complement.
GCCGCTCCGGGTTGCGTTCGCCTCCGTGCGCTGACTATGCTTGATGACACACTGCGTCCGGGAGAAAACACATGAAATCGATGCCAAACCGAGCACGGTTGTTCGCGGCGGCCGGAGTCCTCGTCACCGTCGTCTCGAGCGCCCTGGCTCAGACGCCGGAAGGGCTGGAGATGATCGAACAACTGCGGAATCTCCAACTGGATCAACTGGGGAACCCGCAGATCAAGTCCGACGCCATTCCGCCGGTACTGAGCACGCGGGAACGGCCGCACAGGATGCTGATCATTCCGGTCCAGTATTCGAACCTCACCTTCGACCGGTTTCGAGGCGAGGAAGGCGCCGACGAGCGGAACCGGCGCTATCTGCAAGAACTGCTCTTTTCCGACAACCTCCGTTTCCCGCGGGAAGCGACGCTGAGCCACTACTACTACCACCAGTCCAAGGGCCGCTTCCACGTCACCGGCGAAGTGTTCCCGATCGTCACGGTGGCCGAGACCTCCGAGCATTACGGCAGGCCCATCCAGAACTCGGACGGCCAGTGGCGCAACGACGTCGGCCCCGAGCTGTTGGTCGAAGACGCCCTGACGCTCGCCTACGAACAGAACCCGGACTTTCCGTGGGAAGACTTCGACGTCTGGGACCCTCAGGACTACGACGGCGACGGGGTCATCGACGAGGCCGACGGTTACATCGATCATTTCGTGCTGGTGTTCGCCGGCAAGGGCCAGTCCTCGTGCCAGGGCCTCTACAGCCTCGATCAGAAGTTCACCTTCAACGCACCGGCCGACCTGTACGACCGATTGCAGCCGCAGGAGCAGGAGTGCGCCCAGCGAATCTGGCCGCACCGTTTCGGCCTGACCAAGAACAACGGCCATGGCCCGGAGGTCGAGGGGTTCGTCAACCGCCGGGGCGGCGTGCCCATCAAGGACGGATTGTGGGTGTACGACTACAACATGCAGTCGGAGTACACCGCCCTGTCGACGTTTATCCACGAGTTCGGCCACTCGATCGGCCTCCCGGACATATATGCCCGTCAAACCAACAACTCGACCGCGTCGTGGGAGGCCATGAGCTCGACCCGAGGCCCGGTTCCGCAGGAACTGAGCGCGTGGTCGCGGCTGGTTCTCGGCTGGCTCGAACCCTGCCCGATCGTTCCGAGAAGCGCCGGCGGAGGCCGCGTGCAGTCGGTCTATCTCAAGACGATGAACGACTGGACGGAAGTGCCGGGCGAAGTGAACGCTCCCGGGCTGTGCGATGCCGCGATGGTGATTCTCCCGCCGAAGATCCGCCAGCTCCGCATGGGGCCCCTGGAGGAGAGCCACGGGAACCAGGCGGCCTACACCGGCCAGGGCAACGACCTGAACCACTACCTGTCGCGCACGTTCGACCTCGGCGCGGTGGGCGAGGAACCGGTGGTCCTCGAGTTCGACGCGTGGTTCACGATCGAGGCGGACTGGGACTACCTGTACGTGGAAGCGTCCACGGACGGCGAAAACTACGAGCGCCTGCTGCCCACCGACAAGGAGGGCCCGGAGGACACCGACAGCGTGATGTCGTCCTCGCGCGGGCACGACGGGCTCGGCACGATCCCCGGCTTCACCGGCCGCAGCGGCGACCTGGACGGCGACGGCCAGGTCGAGACGGCCGAGGGATGCGACCCGGGCGCGGAACGCCTGCTGGCCGAGGACCGGGTCGGTGTGGACACGGTGAACCCGTGCGAGCAGTCCCAGTGGGTGCACGCCCGTTTCGACATCAGCCGGTTCCGCGGCTCGGAAGTGGAAATCCGGTTCCACTACTTCGCGGACATGGCCGCCGTCGAGGACGGCGCCCTGATCGACAACGTCCAGATTGCCGCTCTCGGTTTCAGCGACGACTTCGAGGCCCCCGGCTTCCAGGGTTGGCGCGTCGAAGGCTTCTCGTTGAGCGGCGGAAGCCACGACATCCCGGTGCCCCACTTCTACCTGCTCGAGTACCGGGATCCGTACGCGGAATTCGACCGGGCGTTCAACTACGACCGCGTCCTGTCCGAGCCCGGCTTCGTCTTCTACAAGAATGGGCAAACCGGTGGGATGGAAGCGGTCAACGTCCGGTATCGCCCGGGCGTTCTGGCCTGGTACTACAACGGCGAGTATCTCTGGAGCCAGAACGAGCCCGCCCAGTTCGGCCCCGGCAACGGGTTCCTGCTGCTGGTGGACGCCAATCCGCAGGAGTTCCAGTACCCGTCGGTCCCGTCCGAGTACTTCATGGACGCCGACGGTTGGCGGTACTACGAGTTCGACGAGGAGGCGCAGGACTGGCTGGGAGAGAACTACCTGGACGTCATGTGCTTCCAGCGGCGGCCCGAGTACTTCCCCGTCGACCTCGGGGAGACGGACCGCGCGCGCTGCGGCGACGCGGCGCGTCCGGCCGGCGAAGACGTTCGCTTCGGGGACCGGCAGATGATCTTCGGGTACACGCTTTCGAACGAGATCCTTCCGGGGCGCGACCGGGAGCCCTACAAGTCCATGTCGACGCTCTTCGACATCCGTATCCGCGATGGAATCATCTCCTACCGCCTGTACGACCGGCTGCTGCGGAACGGACACTCGGCCGACGCGCCGTTCTCGCTCGAGGATTTCCCGAACGGCCTGGAGTTCTACGAGGTCACGGACGACAACGCGCTGGAACCCCGAAGCGGCGTGGATTTCAGCGCGGTCGGCGCGTTCAGCGACGGCGATCCCTCGCGGTACATGAACCCGCACCTGCCGTTCGGGAGCGCGAACGTGCCGAACGAGGGCATGAGCTTCCAGCTCGCCGAACCCGGGCCGGAGGCCCCGGAGGGCGCCCGGGTCAAGGTGTATTTCGAGTGGGATCGATAACGGCCCCGGACCGGCGCGCATCGGGCAGCCGCGTGCGGCGGCTCGCGGCCATCGTCCCGCTGCTGTGCGTCTCGGCCGTTCCGGCGTTTCCGCAATCCTCCGATCCCGGAGCGGGGCGCGAGCCGATCGACTACGAGACGGCCCGATTGAGCCGCATCGTGCGCGCCGTCCGGATCGAAGCGCCCATCGTCGTCGACGGGCGATTGAACGAGCCCGAGTGGGCGACGGCCGTTCCCGCCGAGGACTTCGTTCAGAGGGTTCCCGACACCGAGCAGCCGTCCTCGGAAACGACTCGCGCCTGGTTCCTGTACGACGCGGACAATCTCTACGTGGGCGTCCGGGCCGCGGACTCCGACGCCGCCAACCTGGTGGTCAACGACCTCACCGAGGACTACAACTTCCGGAGCTCCGACGCCGTCTCCATAATCATCGACAGCCTTCGCGACTTCCGGTCCGGTTTTCTGTTCACGACGAACCCGGCCGGGGCGCGGGCCGACTACCAGATCATCGACGGCAGCTTCAACATCGACTGGGACGGTGTCTGGGACGTCAACGTTTCCCGCGACGCGGACGGTTGGATCGCCGAGTACCGGATTCCGTTCAAGACGCTCCGTTTCTCGACGGCGGACTCCCAGGTCTGGGGCCTGAACGTGAGCCGCCGGATCCTGCGCCGGAGCGAAGAGAGCTACTGGGCGCCCATCCCGTTCCGTTACAACATCAGCCGGGTCCAGTTGAACGGGACTCTCGAGGGCCTGGAAGGCATCCGCCCGGGCCGCAACCTGAAGGTCAAGCCGTTCGTCACGGGCGGTTTCACCCAATCCGGACCGACGGAAACCGACTTCGACGGCGGCGTGGACGCCAAGTACAGCCTCACGCCGTCATTGACGCTGGACGCCACCTACCGCACCGACTTCGCCCAGGTGGAGGTCGACCAGCAACAGGTCAACTTGACGCGCTTCAACCTGTTCTTCCCAGAGAAGCGCGAGTTCTTTCTCGAGAACCAGGGCATCTTCGCGTTCGGCCAGGGCACGAGCAGCTTCGGCCAGGGGGGCAACCTGGTGCCGTTCTTCAGCCGGCGGATCGGCCTCAGCCGCGACGGAAGGCCGATCCCGATCGTCGGCGGCGCGCGCGTGACCGGCAAGGCGGGCCGCTGGGACATCGGCGTCCTCGACATGAAGACCGAGGCGCACGGCGACGCCCCTTCCAACAACTACGTCGTCGGACGCGTCAAGCGCAACCTGTTGACGAACTCCTGGATCGGCGCCCTGATCACGAACCGCGACTCCACCGTTCCGGGCGACACCAACCGGGTCTACGGACCCGACGTCCACTTCCAGTTCTACGAACGGCTGGAATTCGACTCGTTTCTGCTGATCAGCGACACGCCCGGCCTGGAAGGCCGGAACCAGGCGCGGCAATTCCAGACCGCGTGGCGCGACGACGAGTTGACGATCGTGGGCGCCTACAACGCGATCGAAACGAATTTCAACCCGGAGATGGGTTTCGTTCGGCGCGACGACAACACCCGCTACAACGGGGAGTTCGCCTGGCATCCCATCCTGGAAAACCACCCAACCATGCAGCGGCTGAATTTCGGAACCCGTCTCGAGTATTACAAGAACGGCACGACCGGGGAAATCGAGACGCGCACCGCGGCCTTCACGACCGGCGTCATGCTCCGGAATACCAGCACCATCGACTTCACCGTCACGAACACGTTCGACCGGCTGCTGGAACCGTTCGCGATCCGGCGGGTCCGGCGGGCGGCCGACGGATCCGTCGCGCGGGAAGCCGTCTCGCTGGATCGGGGAGACTACCGTTACCTGGAATACGGGATCAGCTATTCCACGGACCCGAGTCGCAAGTTCAGCAGCACCGGGTCCCTCGACTGGGGCGAGTTCTGGGATGGACGGCGCACATCAGTCGGCGGCTCGATCGTCTGGAAGCCCAACTTCCACATGAACATCGACGTCGGTTACCAGCACAACCGAGTCGACCTGCCCCAGGCCGAATTCACGACGGACCTACTGGCGACCCGCTTCACCTACGCCTTCACCAGCCGGGCGTTCCTGAACGCGTTCGTGCAATACAACGCCGACACGCACCAAGTGAGCTCCAACATCCGCTTCCACCTGATCCACCGGCCGCTGAGCGACCTGTACGTCGTCTACAACGACCTGCGGGACACGCGTGGGACGGGGCTCGTGGAGCGCGCGCTGATCGTCAAGTTCACGAACCTGTTCGATTTCTGAAAATCGAAGCGGACGGACGGAATGCCGCCGCGGGCGGTCAATCCACGGCGCGTACCGGCAGGCCGGCCGGACTGTTGGGCTCGCGGTAGCGATAGAGGTAGTCGTACATCGAGTCGATGTTGTTGCGAAGACTCGCGTCGCTGATGTTGTACTCGCCGCGGAACTCTTCCATCGTGACCAGGCCGTGGATCTCGTCGAGCGTGCGGCTCGCGACCATGTGGGCGAGCACCTGCTCCCTTATGGACACCAGGTAGCGGCGGTACACCAGAAAGTTGTCCTGGGTCTTCAGGTTGCCGTGGCCCGGAATCACCATTTCGACGTCTGGCATGTGGCCGGCCGTCAACAGCGCGTCCAGCATGTTGTCCACGTCCATGTCCCGGAAATCCGGGAAGATGTTGGTCCCGCGGGCGAAGTCAGGCGCATAGAGGACGCCTTCGGCGGGCACGTGCACCTGGATCAGATTGTCGCTGTGGAGCGGGCCGAGGTAGATCAGCGTAACCTTGACGCCGCCCAGGTCGATGTCGAGGGATTCCTCGAACGTCACCTGCGGGATCAGGGCGCGCCGCCCCTCTCGCACCAGGTGCGGCAGCAGGTTCCTGTGGCCGACGGCGATGGCCGTGTCGGCAAAGACTTCGGTCTCGCAGATGTGGCTCTGGTGGTCGTGGCTGAGGACCACGTAACGGACGGGCACGCCGAAACGGCTCTCGATCTCGGACTTCAGCCACGGCACGTGCCCACGGCCGCAGTAATGGCCGTCCGCGACGACGGCCCCTTCGGGCGTCACGACCAGCATGCCGTTCTGGCCGTCCGCGCCCCATCGATACACGTGTTCCGTCAATCGGTCGATCGAACGTTCGGAACCCCATTCCTGGGCCGAGGCCGCGCCCGCAAGCGATACGACGGCCATGAGGAACAGGAGGCGGCGCGCCGGCAGTTGTCCCTTAACGCGCTTCATCGAAGAGTCCCTGCGCGATCAGCGCTTCCGTGATGACCGCCTCGACGGCCGGATACACCTTCTCCGCGTTCGCCAGGAAGAAGCCGCGCGACAACATCAGCGGCGTCCAGCCCGAGTCGTTCACCGCGTCCACGTCCGCGCCCTGCTCGATCAGGTATCGCGCGATGGACGGCTGTCCGGAAACCACCGCTCCGTGAAGCGCCGTGCTGCCGTCCCATCGGGGGTCGCCCACGCCGAGGCCGGCGAGATCGTCGATGTTGGTCGGATAGTAAATGATCGTGTACTCGGGATCGCCCAGGATCGGGTAGTCGCCGAAGTCGGCACGGGCGTCGATGGCGTTGCCGGATTCGTGGGCGAGCCGGACGGCCTCGAGCCGTTCGGCCTCGGGCGTCCCCGTGAAGGGACCGGGCGTCTCGCCCTCGTAGTAGTTGAGGCCCGCGGCGACCATCAGCGGCGTGACTCCGAAACGGTTCGGGATCATCGGGTCCGCGCCGTATTCCAGCAGCACGCGCATCAGGGCGACGTCGCCGTTGTTGGCCGCCAGCCAGTACGGCGTCGCGCCCACGTAGCTCAGGATATGCCGTCCCAGTTGAATGTTCGGCGGATTCGTCACGGCCGCGCCGAGCTTGTCGAACGGGCGTTCCTCCCAGTCGACGCGGATGTCGGGATCCGCTCCGTGCTGCAGCAGCTTCTCGGCGAGCTCCAGCGCCGTCGTGCGGCCGCGCGGCATCGGGGGACCTGTCAAGTCGCCGCCCACCGCGGCGGATCCGGTCGCGCCCGGCTTGTTCAGCCATGCAAGCGTGGGGAGCGTGGAACCCCGGGCATCCGGGGCGGTCGTGTCGGCGCCGTGGTCCACGAGCACCGAGGCCAGGTCGTAGTATGCGTTGACGGCCGCCATGTTCAATGCGCTGGTCCCGTCCGGCGCCGCATCGTTGACGTCGGCGCCGAGGTCCAGCAGCACGCGGGACGTTTCGATGCGGTCGTTCAACACCGCGAACAGGAGCGGCGTGTAGCCGCGTTCCGAACGGGCGTGGACGCCGGCGCCCGCGCGGATGAGCCGGGCGACGGCGTCGGAGTTGCCTTCGCCGGCGGCCCACATCAGCGCGGTCTGGCCCCTGAACGGTTCGACCGCATGAACGTCCGCCCCGTGATCGAGCAGGACCTCGATCGCTTCCACGCGCCCGTTGCGGGCCGCCGTCATCAACGCCGTCTGGCCTTCGTGCGAGGCGGCGTCCGCGTCGACGCCGGCGTCGAGAAGCGTCCGAATCACCGGCGCGCTGCCGTTCGCGGCCGCCAGCGCGAGCGGGGTGATGTTGTAGCGGGTCGCGCGACGGGGATCGGCGCCGGCATCGAGGAGCAGGTCGACCATGACCCGGTTGTCGCGTTGAACGGCCCAATGCAGCGCGGTCGAGGTATCGGCGTCCGGCGCGTCGACGTCCACCGCCTCGTCCAGCAACGCGCGCACCGAATCGACGTCGTTCGCCTTCACCGCGGCGATCAGCGCCGGAGGCGCCGCGGCGTTCTCCTGCGCCCACGCGGCGCCGGCAAGAAGGAACGTCGCCACGATCGACAAGCTGCATGCCAGCTTCATGGGGGCCTCCGGGTTCCCGCCAGTATACCGTTGTTGTCGGGGCGGAGTCCCGTGGAGGATAATAGGTCGGTTTCCGTCGGCTCCGGCGATGCGATACGTTGTGCAAACACGCTCGACATTCCTTCTTGTTGCCGTCCTTCTCGGAACGACGGCCGCGGCGGGCGCGCCGCAGGACCGCGCCGATACCCGGGCCTTCGTCGAGCGGTACTGCACGGCCTGCCACAACGAGCGGGCGCGCACGGCCGGGCTCGTGCTCGACCCGGAGGCGCTGGGCGACGCGGCGGGCGATGCGGAAGTCTGGGAGAAGGTCATCCGGAAGCTGCGCGCGGGCGCCATGCCGCCGCTGAACGCGCCGCGCCCCGAGCCGGACGAATACGACGCGGCCGCTTCGTTCCTGGAGTCGGAACTCGACCGGGCCAGCGCCGCCCGCGTCAATCCGGGCGAGCTCGGCCTGCTGCGCCGGCTGACACGCACCGAGTACAGGAACGCGATTCGCGACCTGCTGGCCCTGGACGACCTGCCGCGGGAAATGGACTACGACCTGCTCCTCCCCGCGGACAACGCCAGCAGCGGTTTCGACAACATCGCCGATCTCCTGTTCGTTTCCCCGACCACGATGGAGCGCTACCTGGAGGCGGCGCGGAAGATCAGCCGGCTGGCGATCGGAGACCCGTCGGCGCCGGAAGCCGTCAACATCCACCGCATCCATCCCGAGTCGATCCAGAACGCGCGCGTCGAGGCGCTGCCGTTCGGAACCCGCGGCGGTCTGGCCATCCGGAGCTACTTCCCGATGGACGCCGATTACGTCGTCGACGTCGAGCTGGCGGGCCGGGCGCGCGAGCCCCACGCGCTGGAGGTCTCCGTCGACGGCGAGCGCGTCGAGCTGGTGACGATCGGCGTGCCGGAGGCGCCCGCGACCGAGTTCCGGATTCCCGTTGACGCCGGGGCCCGGCTGGTCGGCGTCACCTTCGTCGAACGCAACGCGGCCCTGGACGAAGCCGTGCTCCGGCCCCGGACGCGCAGCCGCGGCACGCAACCCACGATCGCGAACGTGACAATCCGCGGGCCCTACGACATCCGCGGGCCCGGCGATACGCCGACCCGGCGGCGGATATTCTCGTGCCGCCCCGCGGATCCCTCCGATGAACGCGCCTGCGCCGAGGAAATCCTTTTGTCCCTGGCGCGCCGCGCCTACCGGCGTCCGGTCACCGGGGAGGACCTGGACGACCTGTGGCCCTTCTTCGAAACAGGGCGTCAGGAGGCCGACTTCGACCGCGGGATTCAGCGGGCGCTGGAGAGGCTGCTCGTCAGCCCCCAGTTCCTGTTCCGCATCGAACGTGAACCGGCCGACGCCGCTCCCGGAGACGCCTATCGGATCAGCGACCTGGAGCTGGCGTCGCGGCTTTCGTTCTTCCTCTGGAGCAGCGTTCCCGACGACGCGTTGCTCGACGACGCCGTAGACGGACGCCTCGGTGACGCCGCGGTTCTCGAGCAACAGGTGCGGCGCATGCTCCGGGATCCCCGTGCCGGCGCCCTGGTGACGAACTTCGCGTGGCAGTGGCTGTTTCTGGGCGACGTGGCGTTGAAAGAGCCCGACCCTCTGGTCTTCCGCCACTTCGACGAGACGCTGCGGCACGCGTTCGAGCGCGAAACCGAGTTGTTCCTGGGCAGCGTCTTCGGCGAAGACCGCAGCGTGCTGGACCTGATCGACGCGGACTACACGTTTCTGAACGAGCGCCTGGCCGACCACTACGGGATCCCGAACGTGTCGGGCAGCGACTTCCGCCGCGTGCCGCTGCCTCCCGGCAGCCGGCGCGGCGGGCTGCTGGGCCAGGGCAGCATCCTGACGCTGACGTCCTATTCCACGCGCACCTCGCCGGTGTTGCGCGGCAAGTTCGTCCTCGACAACCTGCTGGCGTCGCCGCCCCCGCCGCCGCCGCCCGACGTGCCGGCGTTGACCACACGCAACCAGGAATCGGGCGCCGTCCTGTCGATCCGCGACGCGATGGTTCGGCACCGCGCCAACCCGGCCTGCGCCGGCTGCCACGCGACCATGGACCCGATCGGTTTCGCGCTGGAGAACTTCGACGCCGTCGGCCGCTGGAGGGACACGGACGCGGGCGATCCGGTCGACGCCTCGGGCGCCTTCCCCGGCGGGCGGTCCTTCGAAGGCGTGGACGGGCTCAAGGGGGTCCTGCTCGAACAGCCCGAGTTGTTCGTGAACGCCCTCACCGAGCGACTGCTGATGTTCGCCACCGGCCGGAACGTCCAGTACTTCGATGCGCCGGCGGTGCGGACGATCGTCCGCGAAGCGGCCGAGGACGACTATCGTTTCGCCTCGCTGGTGCTGGGCGTCGTCAGAAGCGCCCCGTTCCAGATGCGAATGAAGAGCCCCGCGGCGGCGCCCGCCGCAGGCGCGCCGTGACCGTGGCTCGTGCCCGGCAATTGTTTTGCCCCCACGGCCCTCGACGGATTAAGATCTAACGGAATCGGACCCAGAGGTAGGCCCATGTTCATCACACGACGTTCGTTGTCGCGAAGAACGTTCCTTCGCGGCATGGGAAGCGCCGCCATCGGACTGCCGATGCTGGACGCCATGACGCCGGCGCTGGGCGCGCAGTCGGCGGCGCGCACGCCGCGGCTGGGGTTCGTCTACATCCCGAACGGCGTGATCCTGGAGCAGTGGAAACCGCAGATCGTAGGCGCCGGCTACGACCGGCCGCCGATCCTGGCGCCGCTGTCCCCGGTCGCGGACAAGATGAACGTCCTGACCGGTCTGGCGCACCGCGAGGCCGACAGCAAGGGCGACGGCACGGGCGACCACCCGCGCGCATCCGCCGTGTGGCTCACCGGCGTCCACGCCTACGACCGGACCCAGCCGGGCGTCGAGGTTCGCCTCGCCAAGACGGCCGACCAGTACGCGGCCGACCGGCTGGGACGCGAGACCCGGCTGCCGTCGCTGGAGATGACGCTGGAGATGCCGCGCGCCGGCGCGTGCGACTCCGGAGACTGCTTCTACGTCAACACGGTCTCCTGGCGGAACGAGACGACGCCGAACCTGACCGAGGTGCATCCGCGCATCGTCTTCGAGCGGCTGTTCGGAGACGGCGGCACCGCCGAGGAGCGGCAGGCCCGCCTGGCGTCGAGGGGCAGCATCCTGGATTCGGTGGTCGCGGAAACCGGGCGCCTGTCTTCCACGCTGGGGCCGGGCGACCGCAACAAGCTGACCGAATACCTGGACTCGGTCCGGGAAATCGAGCAACGCATCGCGAACGCGGAGTCCAGCAACGCGCAATCGGTGGAGCTGCCGGACCGGCCGACCGACATCCCCGACTCGTGGGACGAGCACGCGCGGATGATGTTCGACCTGCAGGTGCTGGCCTACCAGGCCGACGTCACCCGCGTCGCCAGCATGGTCGTCGGCCGGGAGCTCAGCTCCCTGACGTATCCCCAGATCGGCGTCCCGGAGGGGCACCACTCCATATCGCATCACCGCGGCGAGGCCGACCTGATCGCGAAGAAGGCCCGGATCGACACCTACCACATGGAGCTGTTCAGCTACTTCCTCCAGAAGATGGAGTCGATCCCCGACGGCGACGGGACCTTGCTGGACAACAGCCTGATCCTTTGCGGCGGCGGCATGGGCGACGGCAACCTGCACGGGCACACCGACCTTCCGTGCCTGATGGCCGGCCGGCTCGGCGGCCGCTTCCGCACCGGACGCCACGTGGCCTACCCGGCCGACACGCCCATGTCGAACCTGCTCCTGACGATCCTGGACGCGGTGGACGTGCGCCTGGACCGCCTGGGAGACAGCACCGGCCGACTGCAGCCCGACCCGCTGTCGGTCTGAAGTTCCCGGTCCTCAACGCACGCGGGTCCGCACCGCCACCGGCCGCCTTGCGTTCGGAACGGGCCGGCCGTTACCGGATCATCTGCAACGTCGACAAGAACACGGCAACCGTCAGAATCGTCCGCGTCCGGCATCGGAGCGACGTGTACCAGGAAGAGTCATGAACACAGAACCCGAGGCTACCGAGGTCAGCGCGTCCGCGGCTCGCCAGAGTCTCTCCAAGATCATCGATGCGGTTCGTGTAGACGGGGAACGCATCCGCGTCACCCAACACGGGCGTCCCGTCGCCGCCGTCATCGGGGTTGAAGATCTGGCGTTGCTGCAGCGTCTCGAGGATCGCATGGATGTGGCCGAGGCGCGCCGCCACATGCAGGAGCCGGCGGATCGGGTCAGCTTGGAAGCGTTGCGGAGCGGATCGTTCCTGGAAGGAAAGTCGGGCCGAAGACGAGTCAAGTAGGCGCGAGCCGCATCTGGGTCGGTCTCGGTCAAGTAGAACGATCAGGACCCCATAGCGTGTTCGTTTTTCGCCAAGTGGACGCAAGAAGCTCCCGGCGAAGTCCATGAATGGAACGACTACAGTGACCCCGCCTTTGGCGTCAGGCGATATCGTGACTCCCCGGCAGTTGGCCTTCCACGCGTCCCGGGGCGGACCGTCGGGTCTGGAGCCGTGGATGCCCGGCGCCGCGAGCCTCAAGCTTGCAATGGCAGTCTTTTCCCCAAGCCGTTACGCACGCCGGCTCAACCCTCGTTTTCCGCGGCGCTCGCGCCGGAGGAGGGTGACGAGATCTTGCGTCGTGATGTTCGCGTTGACGGAAGGAACATCCAGGGGGGATATGGGCGTACGCTCGGGCGCCAGCGCATAAGTCCGGCCGTCTCTTCGACGTATGAACACTTTTCCCCTGGATTCGGCCTCGTCGAGGACGGTGGAGAGTTTCTGTCTGGCTTCCGAGTACGAATAGACTTCCACGTCACACCTCCGGATTTACAATCCGGATTCCCAGTCCTTGAGCGGCGCGTCTCAGCGGCCGATCCAGTGTCAGCAACGGCGCGTGGCGCCGCGCGGCGCAATCCAGGAAGTACGCGTCGTAAGCATACGTATTCAGTTTCTTCGCTATGGACACGACGTTCGCCATATCTACATCCACATATCGCAATGGGATGCTATCGAAGATCTCCAGGCCTCTTCGGGCGTCTGCAACGTCGATTCGGTCCTGCTTCATCATCGCCGTGAAAGCATTCCCGACTTCCCAGGGAATGGAACCAGGGCCAATGAGCGTCTGGCCCGATGTCACCGAGACAATCGCGTCCCGCTCTGGCTCGCCCACAAGCACCGCGATCAGCGCCGACGTGTCGATCACAATGTCCACCGCGGCCTCATCCAGACAGTATGAATTGTACAATTGTCTAAGAACATGTCAAGCGGTGGTGTGGATCAGCGACGGTGTGCGTGACCAGCGCGGCGCCGGCCAGGACAAATAGGACTCGCTTCACGGGCCGTCACCCGACGAATTCTGCGGATCAACATATTTTTTGGTGACGACGACGACGCCGTCAGTCGATATCGTGATTGCCGGGAAGCAGTCCTTCCGCTTCTTCCCAGGACGGGCCGCCGGGGTGGGGGCCCGTGACGGCCATGGCGGCGCGGCGGCCATGGATGAGTGCATTGCGGCGGGCGCTGCCGTCCCGTCCGCCGGCCGTGGGCAAGACCGTCAGGTCCAGTCCCTGGATCGCGTCCGGCGATGCGACGGACCGGCCGCCGTCGTCGATGACGACGGCCGTCTTGCCGGCCAAGCCGCCCTCGTCGTTCAGTTGATGCAGCAGTCTCCGGCACGCCGACCAGTCGCCCGACTCCAGACCGGCCAGAACGATGGCGTCGGCCCACTCGATATCGCTTCGCGCCGGGATCGCGTACTCTTTGCGCATCCGCGTGTCATCGCCGGACGGGTCGGCGTCCGGAACGCGTCGCAACCGTACCAGGGCCCGGGCCTGGACGGCTCCCAGCGCGGCCGCCCCGGCCAGCTTCTCGGTTTCGCCCGTACGGGAATGAAACGTGATCAGAACGCGCGTCGGCGCCATTCGGTTCAGGCCAGGTCGAACAGGAGGAACTCGGCGTCTTCGGCCCCGGCGCCGGCGACCGACAACTCGGACTCGCCCGTGACCGCCGCGCCGTCGCCGGTCTCCAGCGCGTGTCCGTTCAGGGCCACTGCGCCTCGCACCACCTGGACCCAGGCGTGCCGCCCGGCCGCGATGGGGGCCGGAACCGCTTGGGAGTCGGCCAACTGCCCGACGTACAGGCGGGCGTCCTGGCGGATCACGGTCTGCGGAGCGGAACCGTCGTCTTCCGGTCCGGCCAGCAGAAGCAGCCGCCCGCGCTTCAGTTCCGGGTCGAACGCGACCTGCTGGTAGGACGGAACCAGATCTTCCTCGGCCGGCACGATCCAGATCTGCACCAGGTGCACGCGTTCGACGGGCGACGCGTTGTACTCGCTGTGAACGACGCCGCTGCCGGCCGACATCGTCTGGATCTCGTTCGGCCCGACGACGCGTTCCTGGCCCGTGCTGTCCCGGTGCTCGAGCGCCCCTTCCAGAACGTAGGTCATGATTTCCATGTCGCGGTGGGCGTGGGGACCGAACCCCTGACCGGGCTCGATCGTGTCTTCGTTCATGACGCGCAGCGCGCGGAACCCCATGTGCTCGGGGTCGTGATAGCCGGCGAACGAGAACGTGAAACGGGAATCGAGCCAACCCCGGTTCGAGTGATGACGCTCGCGGCTCTTGCGCACGCGGATCATACGTGGGGCGCCCGGCTCCGGCGTCTGTGCACGCGGGCCTACTGGGGCTGCTCGATGGCCGACGTTCCGCCGAGAAAGATCTTGCGCCCGTCCGGGAACGTCATGTCGCGTCCGTTGGCCTTGTTGGACCCGTCCAGCGCGCGATAGCCGTCCACCAGGATCTCCGAACCGATCGGCAGGGAGTCCTGCGTGACGCCGCGCCGGAAGAGCGTGTTGGGCGTGCCGCCTTCGATCATCCAGCGCGTGACGCTGCCGTCGTCGTTCGTCACGTCGACGTGGAACCACGAATGCGGGTTGATCAACTCGACGCGCGCGACCGTGCCGCGCAACTGGATGGGTTGGTCGGCATCGAACTCGGCCGTGAAAGCGTGATGCGCCGAGGCCGAAACTCCGGCGCCGGCGGCCATCGCCAGGACCACGGCCATCGCCGTTAGTTGCGTTTGCATCTCGAGATCTCCTTACTTCCGCGCGCTCAGTCCTCGGACTCCCGGCGAAGGTGGCCGTAGAGCACTTCTTCGGCGAACTCCGGGCATTTGAATTCCATGAGCTGGGCGTTTTCTTCGACGCGGCGATACAGGGGCATTCGGATCGTCCAGGGCCGCGAGAACGTGTTGGGGTCCTCGATCGTCGCCTCGTACATCAGGATGTTCGGGCACATCCGCGTGTACCGTTCCACGACGTGCGTCGCGCTGGAATGGTGGTTGCCGGCCCGGTCGAGCCAGGTCTGGCCGTTCTGCGAGGCGACGTCGATGACCAGCGTGTCGCCCTCCCAGCGCCCGTTGGACCATCCCATCCAACTGTCGGCAGGCGCCCGCGTCGGCGCGCCCATGTTGACGACCCTCACGGCGCCCGCGAACTCGTACGCGAACATGATCACGTCCTGGCTCTGGATGATCTGGAACGGATACGGCATGTACGTGGCGCGCGGGACGCCCGGCATGTAACACTTGACCTCGGGATCGAGCTCGAGCCGGTTGGCGAAGTTCTCGTCGCGACGGGCCAACGCCTCCGGCAGGTAGGGAATCTCCCCGCCGACGACCACGCCGATGCCCGGCGGCACGGCATACTGGGCGCCGAGTTGGGCCAGGACAGCCGGCGACGCGGCGTGCGGCTCCAGGTTCCAGTTCGCTTCGTTCAGGGCCTGCCAGATGCCGTTCATGTCCGGACGTCCGTCGGCGAGCCGCTCGACGGCGTCATCCTGCCCGAAAACGGCCGGAGCGAGCCCGAGGGCCGCCGCCGACACGAGGACCACCGCAAACCGGTGCGTCATATGGGACTCTCCCCCTCCCTCCACGGAAGGTGTTCGTTCTACCATGCGTTCGTCGGGTTCAGGAACCGCGGGATCGACCGTTCGAACCGTGGACATCGCCTGTACCGTGTCGGTTGAATACGTGGGTCAGCCTATCCGAGCGACGCTGGCCGGAGCAAACAAAAACAGGAGAAACACGATGGACCATCCCGTGCGCCTCAACGCGATCGGACAAATCCACATAAGCGTCGACGACGTCTCCCGGGCCGTGGCATTTTACCGCGATACGCTCGGGATGACGTTGTTGTTCGAGGTCCCCGGCCAACCGATGGCGTTCTTCGACTGCGGCGGCATCCGCCTGTACCTGGGAAGACCCGAAACGCCGGAATTCCGGTCGAACCCGCTGATCTACTACCGCGTGGAATCGATTCACGACGCCTACGACGCGCTCCGGGAGCGCGGGGTTCGGTTTTCCGGCGAGCCCCGCGTCGCGCACAAGACGGAAACATCGGAACTCTGGCTCGCCGGGTTCAAGGATCCCGACGGCAACAATCTCGTTCTGATGAGCGAGGTCCCGGCCTGAGTCATTCCTGAAGGAATTCCCGGCACCGGTCGGCCGGCAACGGTTCGATCGTCAGGCTCTCCGCCGCGGCCAACTGGATCGGCCCGGCCAGCCCGGACGTGCAGCCGATGGCCTGGATGGTCGGGCTGGCGTCCATCGCGTCGAGCCCGATCGGATCGGCGTCGAGCTTGAGATGGGCGAAGACAGGGCGTCCGCCCCGGGCGATCGGTCTGGAACGGTCGTCGATCGGCAGGATCTTCATGCTCACACGGCCGCGCACGTTGCCGCCGATGGTCAGAACCTGCTCCGAGGACGGATCCACCTTGACGACGATGTCGCAGTGAGTTCGGGCGCCGACCCCCAGTTGCCGGCGGCGTTGGGCCAGGGTCTGATATCTCGGGCGGGAGCCCGTGCACAACAGGTCGCCGGGGACGACGTCGGTTTCGCCGGCGTCGTACGCCGTGAACGCGGCCTGCGAAGCATTCCCGTCGCGCGCCCGGATCGCCTGATCGATGTAGGTCACATGGGCGATGGCGTGCTGGAACCGCCGCCGCTCGCCCAAACCACCCTCGCACATCACCCACGAAATGAAGGCGGCGGACCAGGGATCGCGCCACCGGGTGCTCGACCCGGCCGGGCCGTTCCAGCGATCATTCTGCCGGTCGACGATCCATTCCCCCTCGGGTGTCGCCGACCAGTACCCGGCGATGGAATCGGCCACGCGGACCGATTCGGCCGTGCTCAGCCGGGAACGGCGGCGGCGCGTTCGGAACTCGCCCGGCGCGGTGTCCTCTTCCTGCGTCTGGTCCACGGTGGAGAACCCGAAGAACGCCCATTCCTGAACGGCCACGTCCACCACGCGCCGTCGAATCTCGGACAGCGGCAGGTCGCGGCACTCGGCCGGGCCGACCCGCATCCCGCCGGGATCGCCCGACACGCTCGCCGTCGGCGGCCGGACATCGAACTGTTCGGGCGGCAACCGATCCAGGGGGGTCCGTTGCGCACCGGACGCGCGCGCGCACGTCACCGAGATCAACCCGACCAACACGAACCGGGCCAGCGTCGTGGCATGAAACCGGAGTCGGATCTCACGCATTCTCCCCACCATGCCCCTAATGCTGCACCGAATCGCACCCTTCAGGGAACGATCTTTTTGCAGTTATCATCTTTTTACACGCCGCGCAGTCGCCGTTCGAACGTCCAAATATCCATATGGAGACCCGTTGTCAGAACATGGTCGCGCGGCTGAGGGCGGTCCTCGTCAAGCGTCCGGAAGAGGCCTATCGATCCCGTGACGCGATCGCGCGCCAGTGGCGGGAACTCGGCTATGCCCGAGCGCCTGATCTCCGGAACGCGGCGGCCCAGCATGCCGAGCTGGTCTCGATCCTGGAAGGCGCGGGCGCCGAGGTGCGGTTCCTGCCGGCCGACGCGGCCGCGGGTCTGGATTCCGTGTACGTACGCGATCCCGTGCTCATCACCGACGCGGGCGCGGTCATCCTTCGAATGGGCAAGGCCGCGCGGGAGGGTGAACCGGACGCCGCCGCGCGCGCCCTCCGCGAATGGGGAATCCCCGTACTGGGGCGCCTCGACGGGGCGGAGCGTGCCGAGGCCGGCGACATGGTCTGGCTTGACGCTGCGACGCTCGCGGTCGGTCGGGGTTTCCGCACCAACGACGCGGGGATCGCGCGACTGGCGGAACTGCTGCGGCCGCGCGGCGTCGAGGTCGTTCCGATCCACCTGCCGTACGGGAACGGGCCGGACGAAGTCCTGCACCTGATGTCGTTCCTCAGCCCCATCGACGCCGACCTGGCGCTCGTGTACCGCCCGCTGCTGCCGGTTCCGATGTTCGAACTCCTCGAACGCCGCGGGTACGCACTCGTCGACGTCCCGGCAGAGGAGTACGCCTCGTTGGGCGCGAACGTCCTGGCCCTCGGACCGCGCGACGTCGTCATGGTGCGCGGGAACCCGGTGACCCGCGCGCGGCTGGAGACGGCGGGCTGCCGCGTCCGGGAGTTCGACGGGAGCGACATCTGCGCGCCCGGCGCCGGCGGGCCGACGTGCCTGACGCGCCCCATCCGGCGCGGGTAGCCTGTAAATTCTACTGTTCCCTCAATCGGTCCAGACGCCCGCCGTGCGGAGCACGCGTTCGATCCCGGCCGCCACGCTTGCTTTTCGGGCATCCGACTGCACCCACACCTGGAACGACTGCATCGTGCCCTTGGGGCCCTGATCGAACAGCTTCCCTTCGATCGCGCGCGGCGTCGTGGATACGCGCACCCAGGCCCGGCATTCCTTTCGCGAGCCCTTGCGGCCGAACGGCCCCAGCGTGATGCGCGTGACCCCCGAAACGGATCCGATGCTCTGGAACACGCGCCGCGCGCCGATCGACGGTATGTCCTCCACCCGGCTGACGGTCTTTCCCCAGATCGTCGCGTGAGACTTGCCGCACGAAACCGGAACCCGACCTTCCGACAACGGGCCCTCGGCACCGGTCGGAGTTCCCCCGCGCCGCGGGCGGCGTTTGCGGCGGTGCCACGCATCCAACACGCGGGCGACGGCTTCGGCATGAACGGCGTCCCCCAGGAGCTCGTCCAGGGCGTCGGCCACGGCACGGTCAATGTCGGTGGTCGTGACGGACTTCTTCACGCCCCGGTGGCCCCCGCGCAGTTGCTCGATCACCCGCGGGAGAACGAGCCTGGGTATGACGATGTCGTCACGCTTCGCGGCCTGGCACGCTGCCCGGACCGCCTCCATGATCTTCTCCCGCCGGAACGGCTCGTCGGACCGCCCGCGGGCCTTGACCACGCGCCAACCTCGTTCCGCGCGCAACATGTTCCAGAGCGCCTTGGCGCCCTTCAACGGGTTCTCCTCCACGGCGTCGGCGAAGAACGTGAGCATCTTGTTGCCGAGGTGGTTGGGATCGCAGATGACGATCACCCGGCCGTGCCGGTGCGCGTGGGCCACCCCGAGAGTCGTGCCGATCGACTCCCGCCACATGTTGACCAGCAGACCGTCCGAGTCCTGTATGTGCTGCAGGTCCGACTCGACGAACTCGTACGGACTCGCATCCGGATCGACCGGGTGTTCGACCGGATCGAGAAACGTCATTTTCTTGCCGTAACTGCGCTTGACCTCGTCGCGCCAATGGCGCTTCTGCGCCTCGTTGCACTGCGAGATGGGGCCGGCGAGATAGACGCGGAACACGGGGCGTTTCTACCCCACGTGCCGGCGCAGGAGATCCAGCGTCCGCTCGCGGGCCAGCGTCGCCGCCGCGGCGTTGTAGGAGGCGCGCTGGTCGCAGTTGAAGCCGTGGTCCGCGTCGTAGAGGTAGACGGGCAACGACGGCTGCGCCTTCTTGAACGCCTCGACGCCGTCCAACGGGATGTGCGCGTCCTGCTCGCCGAAGTGCAGGATGACCGGGCAACGGGGCTGCTCGGAGGCCAGGCCGGGAATTCCGCCGCCGTAATAGGGGACCGACGCGGCGACGCCGTCCAGGCGCGACGCCGCCAGCCAGGCCATGCGGCCGCCGAAGCAGAAGCCGACCACGCCGACCTTGCCCCCCGACGATGCTTCGCGCACGGCGGCTTCCACGTCCAGCAGCGCCTGATCGACGTCGACCTTCTGCATCACGCCGAAGCCGCGCTGCATGGTCTCGTCGTTGTACTCGTCCATGATCACGCCCGGCTCCACGCGGTCGAACAGCGCCGGCGCGACCGCCACGTAGCCGTCGGCGGCGTAACCGTCGGCCACGCTGCATATGTGGGAGTTGATTCCCCAGATCTCCTGGATCACCACG
>JAJEDW010000081.1 GCA_022821265.1 Acidobacteriota bacterium | reverse complement strand
TCGTCGCCTCGGTCCTGGTGTTCCTGACGGTGCTGGCGACCTTCGACGGCGGGTTCTCCGAGATCAGCCGGATCGTGATGACCGACGACCGGGAGGCGATGGGGCCGTGGGGCACGCTGGGCATCATGGGCTGCCTGTCGTGGCTGTTCATGTTCGCCATGGGCACGGCCGGCCAGCCGCACGTGATCACCAAGTCGATGATGGTGCGCCGGCTTCGGGACATCAAGTACATCGTCCCGCTGAACTTCGTCGCCTACGCCGTCGCCGTGCTGCTGTGGCTCGGGATCGGCCTGGCGATGCGGGCCCTGGTCGTCACGGGCGCCCATCCCGCCCTGGCGAATCCCGACGCCGCGGCGCCGCAGTTCCTTCAGAACTATGCGCATCCGCTGCTGGCGGGCGTCGTGTTCGCGGGACTCCTGGCCGCCATCATGTCGACGGCGGACGGTTTCCTGAACATCGGCGCCGCGGCCATCGTCCATGACATCCCGACGGCCCTGCGCGGACGGCCGGCGGTCAACCAGCTCCTGTGGGCGCGCGTCACCACCGTCCTGATCGCCGTGGGCGCGGCCGTCGTGGCGCTCTACACCGGCGACCTGGTGGCGATTCTCGGAGCGTTCGGCTGGGGCACGTTCGCCGCGGCGCTGGTGCCGGTCGTCGCGATCGGGTTGAACTGGAAACGCGCGTCGGTGCTCGGGGCGAACGTGGCCATCGTCTCCAGCCTCATCATCAACATCGGGAGCCAGGTGACGGGCATCGCGCCGCCGCTGGGAATCGACGTCGGGGCGCTGTCGATGATGGTGTCGCTCGTGCTCTTCGTCGGGATCTCGCTCGCGCGCCGGCCGCCCACGCTCGACCGGGACGTCGAGGCGATCATGGACATGTGAGCGGGGGCCCCTCGGCCTGTGCGGGAGGCGCTATCCGGCCAGCAGATCGACGGCCCGTCCCGACAGCGGGCTGATGCGAGGGCCGGGCGTCACGATCCCCGCCAGGTTGAGCGGGTCCGCGGCGGCGACGCGCAGCTCCCGGAGCGGCTCGCCGCGGCGCAGCGCGCGGAGCAGGTCGATGGCTTCGGGCCGGGCGAACTGCTCGCCGGGAAAACCGCCTACGAAGCGCCCGCCCCGGATCTCGCCGCGCGCCTCCATGCGGCGCAGGGCGTCGAGCAGGTCGCGCCACCCCGGCGCCAGGGATTCCCTCCGGATGAGGTCGCGGAACACGACGCCCCAACGGGCGAGCAGTTGCTCCGCGAACGCGCGCGCGCGTTCCGGAGACGTCACCCGGGCCCTGGGCGCTTCCAGCAGGGCCCATCGTCCGGGTGTGTGACGCGGCCGCCGCCGGCGCTCCCGGCCCTCGCCCCGGCGCCGCTTCGGATCGATGAGCGACCGCAGGTTCTCGAATCCGTCGGCGGTGACGCATCCCGCCGCCGCGAGCTCCCACAGCCCGTCCTCGACTTCGCTGGCGAGACGTCCGGTCGCGGAGACCAGGTCGGTCAGGAACGATGCGCCGCGTTGACGGAGGGCGTCCAGGACGTCCCGCGCCGGGTGCGACAGCGTGGGGCCCGCCGCGTCCCCGGGTTCCGCGCCGGGAAGCAGCCACTCCGCGTCCTGCCGCAGGAAGATCGCGACCGGCGCCGCGCGCGTCGGCCGGATCCGGCGTCCCGAAGCGCCCGGTTCGACCGGCGTCGCCAGGGAAGGATGGGGCGACAGGCGTCCCCACATCGCCTCGCCCGACAGGCACAGCCGGTCCAGCCATTCGGGCGAGTATTTCGCGATCCGGCGTCCGAGCACCTCGGCTTCCCATGCGGCCGCGGGAATTTCGTATCCCTGGAGTTGCCGGAGCACGTGCAGCGTGCCGTCCACGCCGTGCAGCTCGGTTCCCGGCGCCGCGTGCTGCCACGTGAGCAGGAAACGGAGAAAATCCGAGGACGACACCGGTTCGATCTCGCGCCGGAGGCGGGCGAGCGTCCGGCGGTGGATGCGCGCCAGGATGCGCCGGTTGCACCACTCGGTCTGTCGCGCGGCGCCGTCGGGCTCCCCCGAGAACCGGCCCCTGAGGACTTCGCCCGACGCTTCCAGCCGTCCGAGCGCGACATCGACGAGACGTTCGGGGACGTGGAGCCGCTCGGCCAGGCCGTGGGCCGTCGCCGGGCCGATGGATTCCAGCCAGCCTCGAATCAATTCGGTGGCCGCGGACTCGGCGTCTTCGGGCGCGTTGCGTTCGAACGACGCGACGCCGGGTTGGAACGCCGCGCCGGCGTAAATGCGCCGCACGGTGTCGAGCCGTTCCGCCGGCGCCCACATCACCTGGCCCGACACCGCGAAACGGGCGGCCCGCCGCCGGGCGGCCAGTTCTTCGAAGAACGCGTCCCATTCCTCGCGTGCGGGCGCCGCGACCAGCGTGAGCAGCGCGTCGTGCAGTTCGTCGGCGTCGCGGACCGGCGGCCACGACTCCTCGGCGACGGCCGCGATCGCGGCCGGATCGAGCGCGCCGATGTCGCCGCCGCCCGCGCCCAGCGTGCGCCGCATCTCGACGGCGCGAGACCGGCGTTCCTCAAGCGGCGCGTCGTCCAGGAAGGCGTAGGGGTTGGCGTTGAGGATCTCGTGCGACAACGGCGAAGGCTCGGCCGTGTCGATGGCCGCCGTGCGGATCGATCCCGACGCGATGCCGTCCAGCACGGCCTTCAGCCCGTCCAGATCCATCGCCTCGTGGAGGCAATCGCGGACGGTCTCGTCCACGAGCGGGTGGTCGGGAACGCGGATGTCGCCGGCGAGGTTCTCTCCGCACGCCGCCTGGTCCGGGAAGACCGCGGCCAGCAGATCGTCGGAGCGCATGCGCTGTAGCGGCGGCGGCACCTTGCGTCCGCCGGCGAACCGCAGGACGGCCAGCGCGCGCGAGGCGTTCCAGCGCCAGCGCGCCGTGAACATCGGCGCGGCCAGCATGGCCTGGGTCAGGACGTCTTCGACCGACGCGGTGTCCAGGTACTCGAAGACCGTCTCGAGCGGGAAGCTGTGCTGCTCGCTGAGCGAGATGACGATGCCGTTGTCCGTGGCGGCCGCCTGGAGCTCGAAGTTGAACGTCCTGCAGAAACGCTTGCGCAGGGACAGCCCCCACGCCCGGTTGATCCGAGCGCCGAACGGGGCGTGCACGACCAGTTGCATCCCGCCGCTCTCGTCGAAGAATCGCTCGGCCACCACCGTCGTCCGGCCCGGCATCGCGCCCAGCGCCGACCGGGACGCCCGGACGTAGCCGACGGCCTGCTCGGCCGCGCGTTGGCCGACGCCGCATTCCTCGATCAACCACTCGACGGGAGACGCCTCGTCGAGAATCCGCTCCCGCACCCGGGACACCTCCTCCGACAGCTCGACGGTCCGGCCCGGCGCCTCGCCGCGCCAGAACGGGATCGACGGGGCCGCGCCGCGCGCGTCTTCCACCCTCACGCGTCCGGATTCGACGCGCCGGATCCGCCACGATGTCGTTCCCAGCAGGAACACGTCGCCAGCGAGGCTCTCGACGGCGAAGTCCTCGTCGACGGTGCCGACGATCGCCTCGTCGGGCTCGGCGACCACGAAGTAGTTGGCGTTCTCGGGAATGGCGCCGCCCGAGGTGATGGCGGCCAGCCGGGCGCCTCTGCGGCCGCGGACGACGCCGTTCACCCGGTCCCGGTGCAGGAAGGCGCCCGATCGCCCCCGCGCATGCGCGATGCCCTCGGACAGCATCTCGACGACGGCGTCGAAGTCGCGCCGCGGCAGGTCGCGGTACGGCCACGCGGTCCGGACAAGCCGGTAGAGAGCATCCTCGGACCACGGCTCGCACGCCGCCGCGGCCACGATCTGCTGCGCCAGCACGTCGCGGGGCCAGTCGCGTATATCCAGCGTGTCGAGCGCGCCGCTTCGGATCCCATGAACCAGCGCCGCGCACTCGATCAACTCGTCGCGCGTCGTCGCGAACAGGCGGCCCCGTGGAACGCTGTCCGGGTCGACGCGGTGCCCGGAGCGTCCCACCCGCTGCAGCGCGACGGCGATGGAGCGCGGCGAGCCGATCTGGACGACCAGGTCGACCGAGCCCACGTCGATGCCCAGCTCGAGCGACGCGGTGGCCACCACGGCCCGGAGCTCCCCGTGCTTGAGTCGCTGCTCGGCGTCCAGGCGGATCTCCCGCGACAGGCTGCCATGGTGCGCCAGCACGGCCGCCTCTCCCAGCCGTTCGGCCAGGTGGTGCGCCACGCGCTCGGCCAGCCGGCGCGTGTTGACGAACACCAGCGTCGTCCGGTGCTCGAGGATGAGCTTCGCGATGCGGTCGTAGATGTCGGCCCACATCTCGTTGGTGGCAACGGCGCCCAGGTCGTCATCCGGTACGAGGATCGCCAGGTCCATGCGCCGGCGATGGCCGCCATCGACGATGACGGCGTCGCCCGTCGGTTGCAGGAATCGTGAAACGGCCTCGATGGGACGCACCGTCGCCGAGAGCCCGATCCGTTGCGGCGGCCCGCCGGCCGCCTTCGCGATCAGGTCGTCCAGGCGCGCGACCGATAGCGCCAGGTGGGCGCCGCGCTTGTCGTCCACCACGGCGTGGATCTCGTCGAGAACCAGCATGCGCGTGGTTTCCAGCGCCTTCCGGCTGCGCTCCGCGGTGAGCAGGATGAACAACGACTCCGGCGTCGTCACCAGGATGTGGGGCGGCTTCCGCACCATCGACTGGCGCTCCCGGGCCGGCGTGTCCCCGGTGCGGAGCGCCACCCGGATGGGCGTCATGTCGAGGCCACGGGCCTCGGCCAGGGCCCGGATCTCGGCGAGCGGGCGCTCGAGGTTCTTCCGGACGTCGTTGCTGAGCGCTTTCAGCGGCGACACGTAGACGGCATCGATGCGGTCTTCGAGAGTCCCGTCCAGCGCGCGGCGCACCAGCCGGTCCAGGCAGAGCAGGAAGGCCGCCAGCGTCTTCCCGGAACCGGTGGGCGCCGAAACCAGGGCGTCCCGGCCGGAGGCGAGAGCCGCCCAGGCGCGCTCCTGCGTCTCGGTGGGGCCGGCGAACGACGCGGCGAACCACTCGGCCACGAGCGGGTGCAGTTGCATGACGGCCATTCTAGCGGGTCGCCGCTGGGAGTGTCGCTTTTCGTCGGAAGTCGGCCGTCAACAGAATCGGCCGCGGTCAGACCCACTGTTTCGAAGCCGCCGGCCGAGCCGTGTCAGCGGGGCCTCGGACCGTTTCGCGACGGATCGGCGACTATTGCGGAATTCAGGGCAACCATACAGAATCACTCTTGTTCACGTAATCGTTGTTCGCGCATCGGAGTGACGCGCCATCCCGTCGCGATGTCCGCGAACGACTGGATTGCCGCAATCGATGGTCGTCGCCATGTCGTGCGGACCTGGATGACTTGGACGAGAGCCATAGCGAATGATGGCCGACCACCTGACCGGTGTGGATTCCGACGAGATCGGAGCGCACGACTCGAGCCTGACGCTCGGCCGCTACGTCGGCGTCGCGCCCGAGGACGAGGAGGCCGACTTCGAGGAGACGCTTTGCTCCATCCAGATCGACCTGCGGGGGACCGACGAGGAGGGAGGTGAACGTGCGAAGCGGATCGACCGGTATTTCGAGGAGCTGGGAGCGTGAGCCGCCCGACGACTACAATACCGTCTTACAAGATCACGCCGGAAATCTCCAACCTGTCCATACGGATCGGTGAAGTGATCGGGCGGGCGGAGGAGGCGGCGCTCGGCGACGACCTGCGCCTGCGGCGAATCAATCGCATCCGCACGATTCAGGGATCTCTGGCGATCGAAGGCAATCCGCTCACCGAAGACGAGATCACGACGATTCTCGAGGGTAAACCGGTGATCGCCCCGCCGCAGGAAATCCGGGAGGTCCGCAACGCCGCCGCCGCCTACGACGCGTTCCCGCAGTGGAATCCCGCCAGCGAAGCCGATCTGCTGACTGCGCACGGAATGTTGATGGCCGGACTGCTCGACGCTCCCGGCCGCTACCGGCGCGTCAGCGTCGCCGTGGGAGGCGCTGGAGAGATACATCACATCGCCCCGCCGGCGGACCGCGTGCCCCGGCTCATGTCGAGTCTGCTGTCGTGGCTTGGCGGTACGGACGAACATCCGCTGATCGCCAGCTCCGTCTTCCACTACGAGTTCGAGTTCATTCACCCCTTCGAGGACGGCAACGGCCGTGTGGGCCGCCTCTGGCAGACGCTGATCCTGACGCGCTGGAATGCCCTGTTCGCCTTCATTCCGGTGGAGAGCCTGGTCCATGCTCGGCAGAGCGACTACTATGCGGCCATTCGGGAGAGTTCCGTCCACAGGGACGGTACACCGTTCATCAAGTTCATGCTTGAGATCATTCTCGAGGCCACGTCTACCCCCCAAGAAGGCCTACAGGTAACCCCCCAAGTAATGCGTCTGGTCTCTGTCCTGGACGGCGCGATGTCGGCACGAGAACTTCTGCACGCACTCGGCCTGAGGGACCGGAAGTCCTTCCGGCAACGGTACCTGCTGCCGGCCCTTGAGCGCGGTTGTGTGGAGATGACCCGTCCGGATGCGCCCAACGCCAGAAATCAGAAGTACCGCTTGACCCGGCGAGGGCGGCGACTGCGGCAAGTTCCAGGGTGAACCATGGACACGCCGTGGAGCCGAAGTCCAGATCGGCTGACGTGGTGACGCGCGCAACCACGCGATTCAACGGTACGGCTCACGGTTCAGGTTGATCGGGCGTTGGGCTGCCGGTCTGCTTCGCATGCGCGGCGCCGGCTAGCGCGGCTCGATCCGGAGCCGTGTCGCGCCGGTTTCGTCGGCGTACTCGCGGTTGTCCTCGCAGACGTATTCCATCATTTCGTACTCGGGGAGACGGTTGAACACGAACGTCACTTCCCAGGGCTCTTGGAGGATCTCAGGATCCTCGATCGTCACTTCGTCCCAGAGCACGTCGGGTTCGACGCGATGAATGCGTTCGGTGATGCGCATGTCGAGCGTATGGGGCACATCGCGGTAACGCACCGATTCCTTCACGCCGATCGTGTCCACGACGAGCGTGTCGCCTTCCCAGCGGCCGACGGATCGGCCGTAGAAGCCGGGCTCGATGTCGTCCAGCGTCACCTGGGGCGTGTCCAGGTAGATACGGCGGATCTGCGTATAGGCCTCCTGAACGATCGTCACCTGACCCGGGCTCAACAGGATCTCCATCGGGAACGGCCCGCCGCCGCCCATCATGGCGGGCATGCCCTGGGGCAGGCAGAACGTCGAGGATGTGGCCAGCGGCTCGCCGCGCTCATCGGCTTCGATGGCCAGACGCTGCCGCTCTTGCCAGAACTCGAGGTATTCCGCTCGCAACGGCGGCGCATCGGATGGCGTTCGCGTGTCCGGAGTCGCGTCCGGATTGCCGCCGGCGGCGAAGGAAATCGTCCACGTGCCCCCGATGCCGGGGTCTCCGTGATCCTGGGCCGGCGAACCCGCCGACAACAGCAGGCCGGCGCACACGGCGGGCCACAGGGCGCGCGCGATGCGACGGTTGCGCATCTACGGCGTCCTCCGGAACGTGTCGATGGCGGGTACGGGCGGCGTCAGCGTGCGGCCGTCGGGAAGCTGGATCTCCAGCAGCAATCCACCGGGGTCGCCGTTGATCAACGGGGCCGTGATCACCGTCACCGCGTCGCCGGCCTTGATGTCGGACGATCTCCAGCCGGCGCGCCGCAACATGTTGACGCTGGTCAACTCCAGCGTGAAGTGGGGCAGCCCGTCGGGGCCGTCCGTGACGTCCAGCTCGATGTAGCCGTGCGGGTTGGTCCAACTCCACTCGGCGACGGTTCCTTGCAGCGTGTACGTGCGGTTGTGGTCGAAGATCGCGAACGAGTGGTGCGCCCACGCTGCCGGAAGGACACACAGCAGCAGCACCGTCGATGGAACCGCCAGGGTCTTCCGCGGAGCGAACGGTCTGTGCGGCATGCTACCCCTCGCTGTCTTCCTTCATGATGCGTTGCTCGTATTTCATCTGCGCCCACTGCTTTTCCTTGCGGATGGGCGCGTACTGGCGGCGTCCGGCCGCGAGGTTGGACTGGCGCGTGTTCTCCGAATCCACCGCGAAGCTCGACACCAGCCGCTCCAGTTGCGTGCTCCTGCACTCGGGGCACGCCGTCCCGGTGGTCTTGGGCAGGATCAGCGCCTCGAACTCGTGACCGCACTCACCGCACACGTATTCGTAGATCGGCATCGTTACTGACCCGCGGCCGCCCGGTCGTCCGCGCGGGCGCCGCTCAACATGTTGAACATCCCTTCGTTGCCTTCGTGACAGGCGTATTCGTAGACATCGTAGCCCGGTTTTTCGACGAGCGGGAACCCGACCGTCCACGGCCGGGTCCATGTTGCCGGGTCGTCGTAGGTCGCCTCGTAGAAGACGCGATCCGGCGCGATGCGCGTGAAGCGTTCCGTGACCACCAGGTCCGCGGTGTGCCGCGTCCCGCCGACGGCCGTCCGGTCCGTCAGGTTCCGAGTCCGGACCACCAGCGTGTCGCCGTCCCACCAACCGACGGAATCGCCCATGTACATCCGGATGTCGTCGCCGACGTGCGGGCCCTCGTCGAGAGGAACGATCCGCGTCTCGTGAACCATTTCCGTTTGCAGGCCGACGAAGCCGGGGCCCTGGACGATCCGGCTGGCGTTGCCGTAGATCGTCGGGTTCATCGACCCCTGGATGCCGCGGGTGATGCAGCGGATGTACAGCGTGAAGTCTTCCCACGATTCGGCCGGCCCCGCGGGCTGGAACGTCCCCAGCGGACGGCGGTCCTCGGCCCCGGCCACCAACGGCGGGATCCGTCCGTCCGGCGGATCGATCACGCGGGAGGTTTGCCGCGACGCCTCGTCGCCCCACTCGGCCCAGTGCCCGGGCGGATTGATGGTCACGCGCGGGTTGTCGCCGGCGAACGCCTCGGTCAGCCCGGCGACGCGTTCCTCGTTCTGAGCGATCCGTTCCCGGTACTCCTCGTCGGTCAAAAACAACCGGTCCCCGAACTCCTCGGGACGTTCCAGCGGCACGCGGTTCGAATCGTCGCTCGAGAACGTGCCGGAGATGTCGGGATCGCCCCACGGCGTGCGCGGCGCCGTGTAGTTCGGGTTCGTGACGATCTGCGCCGCCGCCGGAAGGGCCAGCGCCACGCACGCGAGGACGATGATGGATGAACGAGTCATGCGTTCCACCTCAGGAAGAAGCCGTCGGGTCGGTTTCAGGTCGTATTCCACGATATCGCGCATCGGTGTGTCCAGCGTTTTCCCGGCCGGTTCCGGTAGCCGGAGGACCCATCGAACAGGCTTGCCGTTGAAGTTCCCCGACCCGGCCGTTAGAGTGTGGCGTGCGCCTCGGGACGCTGGTGTGATCGAGGCGGGAGGAGACATCGCATGGGACGGATGATCGAGTTGACGGCGAGCGACGGGAAGGTGGTTGCCGGTTACCGGGCCGATCCGGAAGGGACGCCGCGGGGCGGCGTCGTGGTGATCCAGGAGATCTGGGGAATCAACTCACACAAATACACCGAGGCCGACGGATACGACTACTACGGCTAAGAGGCGCACTCTCCGGCGCTGGTCGACCGCGTGGAGCAGGGACTGATCATGGACGAGTAAAACGACGAGACCATG
>JAJEDW010000123.1 GCA_022821265.1 Acidobacteriota bacterium | reverse complement strand
CAATCCATGGACAACCCACTGGTTCTGCCCGATCCGGGACTGTATTTCTGGACGATCGCCACGTTTCTCGTGCTGGTGTTTCTGCTGGCGAAGTTCGCGTGGCGGCCGCTGCTCGACGCGCTGGAACGCCGTCAGGAAGCGATCCGCAAGTCCCTGGACGACGCCGAATCGGCCCGAAGCGAACTGGAGCGGCTGAAGACGGAATCGGCGGAGATTCTCAAGGGCGCCCGCGTCGAAGCCGCGGCCGTCGTCTCGAAGAGCCGGGCCGACGCGCTGCAACTGGGCGAGGAGCTCAAGCAGAAAGCCCGCGGCGAGGCCGATGCGATCGTGCGGGAAGCGAAGCGCCAGATCGAGAGCGAGAAGAGCCAGGCGCTCCGGGAGATCCGGGACGAAGTCGCCGATCTGTCGATCCGTATCGCGTCGAAGTTGATCGAACGCAATATCTCCAGGGAAGACAACGAGCGGCTCGTCGAGGAGACGCTCGAGCGGCTGGAAGCCGGCCAACGGTAGGCCGTCCCGGCGCCGACGCGGGCGGCGGGTGCGCCGTCCGCGTCAGCGCGCAGTCCTTTCGTAGCGGCGGCTTCCAGGCGCCGGCGCCCCCGCGCGGCACGCCCGTCCGGGCACCGGTTTCGCTTGCCCTGGCCGCGCGCCTTTGATATATAATCCGCCCGGCGATCGAGCCCCGCGTCCCTCGGAATCACGGGTTGCTCGACCCTGACGCCGTCTTCGGGAGGAGTCATGCTGAAACATGTCGCGCTTTTTGGCCTGTGTTCGGTTCTCGTTTTTTCCGCGGCCGGCTGTGCTCCGCCTCCGGAGGAACCCGAGCCCGAACCCGTCGTCGAGGAAGAACCGCCTCCGCCCCCGCCCCCGACCTACGAATTGACGGAGGTCGCGATTTCCGAGGAAGCGCCCGACTTCACCAGCCGGAACATAGAAGTGATGGGTATCCAGTTGGGTGACGTCACCATCGAGGTCGCCGATGTTCTCGGTGATCAGGTCGGGACCACCATCGTCGGCGAGACCCACTACCTGACGGCCTACCAGGACGGAGGCGTGGTCATATACACCTTGCCGCAGACCGGCGTCGCGGAGGGTATCGAGCTGACCACGTTCTTCGCCGACGAAGTCGCCGACCCCAACCTGCAAGCCTGGCTCGAGGACGGCGATCCGGCGGCTCTCCGGGAATGGATGGGACCGGAAGACAGCCTCGAGAACCTGCCGGAGGAGGAGAACGCCTCGGCGTTGATCTACGCCGCGCGCGGCGTATGGTTCATCCAGCGGACGATCCAGGGGCAGGACAACTTCGCCGTCCGCTTCAACCAGATGTAGCCGCACGGGCGCGTTCGGCCCGGGCGCCGATCCGTCAGAACACGGGCAGCGTGGCCGTGGCGTTCTGCGCCAGGTTGATGAACCAGTTCGGGTAGACGCCGATCAGGATCGTCAGGGCCAGCGTGATGACCAGGACGGACGTCACGCCGCGCGAGAACGGCACGCTTTCGGCTCCGGCCGGCTCCGCGATGAACATCGCCACGACCAGCCGCATGTAGTAGTAGAGGCCGATCGCGACATTCAGCGCCGCAATCACGGCCACGTTGACGTGGCCGGTCTCGATCACGGCCGCGAACAGGTGATACTTCGCGATGAATCCCGCCGTCGGCGGAATTCCGGCCAACGAAAGCATGAAGATCAGCATCGTCACGGCGGCGACGGGATTCCTCGCGAACAACCCGTTCAGATCCTCGATGTTCTCGCCTATGACGTTCCCGCGGCGAAGCGCCACGACGATGCCCCACGCTCCGACGTTCATGAACGTATAGATGAACAGGTAGAGGACGATGGCCACCATCCCCGTCCGGTTGCCGGCGATCAAGCCGAGCAGGACGAACCCGGCGTGCGCAATGGAGGAGTAGGCCAACAGGCGCTTGACGTTGGTCTGCCGCAGGGCCGCGATGTTTCCCAGCGTGATCGTCGTCACCGCGACGGCGGCCACCACGGGAACCCACTGCTCACGCAGCGGACCGATGCCGAGCAGGAAGATGCGCAGCAGCATGGCGAACGACGCCGCCTTGACGGCCACGGACATGAACGCCGTCACCGAGCTGGGCGCGCCTTCGTAGGCGTCCGGCGTCCACTGGTGGAACGGCACGGCGCCGATCTTGAAGAACATTCCCGCCGACACGGTGATCATGGCGATCAACGAAACGGGGTCGGCCCCGCGGCGCGACAGCGCGTCGGCTATTTCCGCCAGGTTCGTCGATCCGGAGATGCCGTACAGTAACGACATCCCGTAGAGCAGGACGCCGGAGGAGAACGCGCCGAGCATGAAATACTTGATCGACGCCTCGTTCGACCGCGGACGCCTCCTGAGGAAACCGACCAGGACGTAGGTCGCGATGGCCATCGTTTCCAGTCCGATGTACAGCGTGACCATGTCGACGCCGCCGGCCATGAACATCATGCCCATGACGGCGAACAGCAGCAGCGCGTAGTACTCGCCGTGCTGCTCGCCCTCGATGTCGAGGTACCGCATCGACAAGCCCACGGTCAGGCCGGTCGCCAACAGGAACATCATCTTGAAATAGTCGGCGAACGGATCGACGACGACCTGTCCCCCGTACGCCGTGACCGTGTCCAGATTCCGGTTCAGGAACAGCAGAACCGCGGCCGCGGCCACGCCCGCCAGGGCCCAGTAGCCGAGCTTGCGCTTGTCCGGTACGATCAAGTCCAGGGCAAGCAGACCCAGCCCGAAAACCGTCAGCGCCAATTCGGGCGCGATGGCCCGCAGGTCCTGTGGTTGGAAGAATTGCTCCACTACTCGGCCTCCGCGGCCTCCGCGGCGGCGGCATCGACCGGCAGCGGCAACTCGGCCTCGATAGGATTGGCTTCGAAGTAGTCCTCACGCACGATCTCGACCAGGCGGTCGACCGGACCGTCCAGCGCCCGGAAGAACGGCGCGGGATAGATGCCGATCCAGAACGCCAGGATCACCAGGGGAACCAGCGTCGCCATCTCCCGCGCGTTCAGATCGGGCAACCCCTCGTTCTTGGGGTTGTCGAGCTTGCCGAACATCGTGCGCTGGTACAGCCACAGCATGTAGGCCGCGCCCAGCACGATGCCCGACGCGCCGGCCACGGCCCACCAGATGTTCTCCTGGAGCGCGCCCATCAGGATCGGAAACTCTCCCATGAACCCGTTCAGCAGCGGCAGACCGATCGATGACATCGTCATGATCGCGAAAACGACGGCGTATTTGGGCATGATCGACGACAGCCCTCCGAACTCGGCGATCTCACGCGTGTGCCGGCGGTCGTAGATGATGCCGACGATCAGGAAGAGCGCGCCGGTCGAGATGCCGTGATTGATCTGCTGCAGCAGGCTGCCGTTCAGGCCGTTGGGATTCAGGGCGAACATGCCCAGCATGACGAAACCCATGTGGCTGACCGATGAGTACGCCACTAGGCTCTTCATGTCCTTCTGCATCATCGCGACCAAAGCGCCGTAGATGATGGCGATGATCGACAGCGCGATCATGAACGGAACGAATTCGACGGTGGCGTCCGGAAGGATCGGCAGGCTGAACCGGACGAACCCGTAGGTCCCCATCTTCAGCAGCACGCCGGCCAGGATGACCGAACCCGCCGTGGGCGCCTCGACGTGGGCGTCCGGCAGCCAGGTGTGGAACGGGAACATCGGGACCTTGATGGCGAACCCGACGAAGAAAGCGAGGAAGATCCACCATTGCAGGTCCGCGTTCAAGTACGGCCCCATCTCCTGGAACGCCAGGATGTCGAACGTGCGCTCGAGGCCGAACTGCGCTGCGATCTCGGGCACGGCGGACGCTATGACGGGATACTGGAAGTACAGGGCCAGGATGCCGAGCAGCAGCAGCACGGATCCGACCAGCGTGTACAGGAAGAACTTGATCGCGGCGTACAGCTTGCGGGGACCGCCCCACACGCCGATCAGGAAGTACATGGGAACCAGCATGACTTCCCAGAAGACGTAGAACATGAAGAAATCGAGACTGACGAACACGCCCAGCATGCCCGTCTGGAGCATCAGCATGAAGACGTAGAATTCCTTGGCCCGGTGCTGGATCGACTCCCAGGAGGAGAGCACGGCGATCGCGCCCAGCAGCGTCGTCAGCAGGACCAGCAACAGGCTGATGCCGTCGATGCCGACCGAGTACCGGACCCCGAGCGACGGGATCCAGCTCAGCGACTCCGTGAACTGCATCGCCGCGCTGTTCTCGTAGTCGAACGCGAAGAACAGAGGCACCGACACCAGGAATCCGGCCGCGGCGACCAGGTTCGCCCACAACCGGATCAGTCCCTTGTTCTCGCTGGAGAACAGCATCAGGACGATCGCTCCGGCCAGCGGCAGGAACGTGACGATGCTCAGGATGGGTACATTGTTCAGGTCCATTTACGGAAGCTCCATTCCGTGGGGCCGGTGCCCCTCGGCTACCACAAAACGTATCCGATCAGGATCAGCACGCCCAGGATCATGAGCAGCGCGTAGTTCTGCGCGTGACCGGTCTGGATCAGCCGGACGGGCCAACTGAGCGTGTCGACGAAACCACCGATGAACCGGACCGCTCCGTCGACGATCCACCGGTCCCACCACCGGGAACCCAGGGCGCTCTCGACGGTCAGCTTCGCGCTGCCGTTGACGCCGCCGTCGACGACGCGGGCGTCGATGCGCCAGAGGCCGGCGCCGGCGGCCTTGACGCCGTTGACCCACACGGTGTCGTAGATCTCGTCGACGTAGTACTTGTTGGCCAGCAACGCGTAGGCCGTCTTCCACCGTTCGGCCAGACGTTGCGGGCCCTCGCTCTCCCGGTAGTACATCGTGTACGCCAGCAGGATGCCGACGCCGGCAACCGCGACGGAGAGAAGCGCCAGCAGCACTTCTTCCAGCGTGTGATCTTCCTCGACGGCCGCGCCTTCCGCCGCCGCGCCGCCAGCGACGGCCTCGAACTCGAACACGGGCTCCAGAAAGTGCTCGAAGTGATTTTCGGCGGCAATGAAGTCCGGTGTCCACGCGGGCAAACCGATCCACCCGGCCGTGATCGAGCCGACGGCCAGGACGATCAACGGGACCGTCATGACCTTCGGCGACTCGTGCGGGTGCACGTGCGGATCCACGCGGGATTCGCCGAAGAAGGTCATGAACAGCATCCGGAACATGTAGAAGGCGGTCAAGCCGGCCACGAACAGGCCGATCGCATACAGCACGGGGTGCCCGCCCGTCAGCGTCAGGTAGAGGATCTCGTCCTTCGAGAAGAAGCCCGCGAGCGGCGGGATGCCGGCGATCGCGACCGTGCCGATCACCATGGTCCAGAACGTGACGGGGATCTTGTCCTTCAGCCCGCCCATCTTGCGCATGTCCTGCTCGTGGTGCACGGCGTGAATGACGCTGCCGGCGCCCAGGAACAGGAGCGCCTTGAAGAACGCGTGCGTGAACACGTGGAAGATGCCGGTGGCGAACGCGCCGACGCCGACCGCCAGGACCATGTAGCCCAACTGGCTCACGGTCGAATAGGCCAGGACCTTCTTGATGTCGTTCTGGACCAGCGCGATCGATGCGGCCATCAACGCCGTCAATGCGCCGACGACGGCCACGACCAGCATCGCCTCGGGCGACATCTGGAACAGGAAGTTGCTGCGGGCCAGCATGTAGACGCCGGCCGTCACCATGGTCGCCGCGTGGATCAGCGCGCTGACCGGCGTCGGCCCCTCCATCGCGTCGGGCAGCCAGACGTAGAGCGGGATCTGCGCCGACTTTCCGCACGCGCCGATGAACAACGCGATCCCGATCGCCAGGAAAACAGTGTCGCCCACGGTGAACGCGCCGGACTCGACGCCCTCGGCCAGCGCCGCGCGAACGCCGGTGAACTCGAGCGTGCCGAACGTGAAGAAGATCAGCATGACGCCGATCGACAGACCCCAGTCCCCGACGCGGTTGGCCACGAACGCCTTCTTGGCGGCGTCGCCGGCGCTTTGCCGGGCGATGTAGTACCCGATCAGCAGGTAGGAGCACAGGCCGACGCCTTCCCACCCGATGAACATCATCAGGTAGTTGCTCCCCAGGATCAGCGTCAACATCGAGAACATGAACAGGTTCAGGTACGCGAAGAACCGGTAGTACCCGTCCTCGCCGGCCATGTACCCGATCGAGTAGACGTGGATCAGGAAGCCGATTCCCGTCACGAACAGGACCATCACGGCCGAGAGCGGATCGAGATAGAACGCCCAGTTGACCGAGAAATCGGCGAGCAGCCCATCCGAGGTCAGCGCGGACCCGGCGTCGAGCCAGGTGAAGACCGTGTTCGTGTGAACCGGCTCCTCCTGACCCACCAGTTCGAGCACCGCGAGGCACGAGACCACGAACGACAGCAGGGCGCTCCCGCACCCGACGGCGTTGACGAATCCCGGCCCCCGCCGCTTGCCGAAGAGGCCGTTCACGGCGAAGCCGGCCAGCGGGAACAGCGGAATGAGGTAGAGCAGGTCCAGGAAGTTCATGTCACCACTTCATGAGGTCGATCTCGCCCACGTTCACCGTCTCCTTGTTGGAGAACATGGCGATCACGATGCCCAGACCGACGGCGGCCTCGGCCGCGGCGACCACGATGACGAACACGGCGAATACCTGCCCGATCACGTCCTGCAACTGGCTGGAGAACGCGATCAGGTTGATGTTGACCGCGTTCATCATGAGCTCGATCGACATCAGGATGATGAGGATGTTGCGGCGCGACAACACACCGATCACGCCGATCGTGAAGAGCACGACGCTGAGTATCAGGTAGTGTTCCAGGGAGACCATGACGTTACTCTCGTGTCCGGGAACGGGAGGGCCATGCCGTCACCGGGCCCGACGGCCCGGCATCCATTCCGCCGGCGCGTTTCATTCCTCGACGGCGTTCTCTCCGCCCGGTTTCGACTTCTTCGAAAGCACGACCGCCCCGATGATCGCGACCAGAAGCAGGATCGAGGCGATCTCGAACGGCAGCAGATAGTTCTGGTACAGCACCGTTCCCACCCACTGGCTGTTGCCTTCCACGGCCGGCTCGAGCGCCTCTTCGGGAAACACGAACGCGTCCCTGCCCTGAATGACCGCATAGACCAGCTCGCCGACGAGGACGGCCGCCGTGATCAGGGCGATCCGGCCCTGGCGGTTGTACCGGCGCTCGAACATGACGCGGTCGGTGGGAACGAGCATGATCACGAAAACGAACAGGACCAGGATGCCGCCGACATAGACGATCACCTGGACGCCGGCCAGGAATTCCGCCCGCAGGCTCAGAAAGACCCCCGCGACCGACAGGAGCGTCGCGGCCAGGAACATCGCGCTGTGCACGGCGTTCCGCCGCGTGATGAGGAGGATCGCCGAAACGACCGCGATGGTCGCGAAGATGTAGAAGATGACGAGCTGCAGCATGCCCTCGGGCGTTCCCTATCGCGTGTAGATGACGGGCTGATGCCCCTGTTCCAGCTTCTGGCGGTCCCACTTCATGTCCCGCCGTCCATACAGCGCCAACTCGAAGTCCTGTGTCAGTTCCAGGCACGGCGTCGGACACGCGTCCTCGCACAAGCCGCAGAACATGCAACGCGAGATGTCGAACGTGAAGGTCGTCAGAACCTTCTTGCCCTCGTCGCTTCGGTCCCACCCCACCTCGATGCAGTACTCCGGACAGGCCAGCGCGCACAGGTTGCACGCGATGCAGAGCGTCGATCCGTCGGCCGGGTCGTTGTTCAGGCGGGGCGCGCCGCGGTAACGTTCGGCCACCTTGGGACGCACCTTCGGATACTGCTCCGTGTAGTTCCGGGACGGCCGCTGGTACCCGAAGGTCAGCAACAGGCCCTTGATGAGGTCGACGAAGAAGATCTTCTTGAGAAGCGACAGCTTGTCCGCGCGAACGACTTTCATATCGCTATCCCTCGAGGAAAAGGACCAGGATCGCCGTCAACACGACGTTGGCGATGGCGATGGGCAACAGCACCTTCCACCCCACGCTCATCAACTGGTCGTAACGGTATCGGGGCCATGAGGCGCGGAACCAGATATAGGAGTAGATGAAGAAGAGCAGTTTCGCCGAGAACCAGAACGCGCCCTCGATCCCGGCCAGGGACTGCGGGAGCAGCGTCAGGCCGAACGGCGCCAGCCACCCGCCGAAGAAGAGCGTGACCATCAACGACGCGACGACGATCATGGCGGCGTACTCGGCCAGGAAGAACAGCGACCACCGGAACCCGCTGTACTCGGTGTGGAACCCCGCCACCAACTCGCTCTCGGCCTCGGGCAGGTCGAACGGCGCGCGGTTGGTCTCGGCGACGCCGCAGATCCAGAAGATGACGAACGCGACGGGCTGGTACAGAACGAACCAGTGGCCGTCGCCCGCCTGCGCGTTGACGATGTCGACCAGGCTCAACGATCCCGCCAACAGCAGCACGCCGATGATGGAGAACCCCAGGGCGACCTCGTAGCTGACCATCTGCGCCGCGGAACGGAGCGCCCCCAGGAGCGGGTATTTGCTGTTGGAGGCCCAGCCCGCGAGGATGATGCCGAGGACGCCGATCGAGGACACGGCCAGAATGAACAGGACGCCGATATTCAAGTCCGTGATGAACAGGGGGACTTCCCGCTCCACGAACTGGGGCGGCCACGCCAGAGCCTCGGGAACGGGCACGGTGATGCTGGGCCCGAACGGTATCACCGACAACACGATGAACGCGGGCACGAGCGCCACGACCGGCGCCATGATGAAGATGAGACGGTCGGCGCCGCGCGGAACGATGTCCTCCTTGAGCATGAGCTTCAACGCGTCGGCGATCGGCTGGAGAAGGCCGTGCGGGCCCACGCGCATCGGGCCCAACCGGACCTGCATGAACGCGATGAACTTCCGCTCCATGAGCACCAGGTACCCGACGAGCAGGGGCAGCACGAGCACGATGACGCCGATCTTGACGCCCGGCTCGAGAATGTAGTCGACGAAGAAGTCCATGAGCGCGCGCCTAACGGTCGATCTCGCCGAGGACGATGTCGAGCGTCCCGATGACGGCGACCACGTCGGCCACCATGTGGCCGACGACCATCTGCCTGAGCGCCTGCAGGTTGACGTATGACGGCGGCCGCACGCGCACGCGGTAGGGTTCGGTCGTGCCGTCGCTGACGACGTAGTATCCCAACTCCCCCTTGGGCGCCTCGATCGAATGGTAGACGTCGCCCGGGGCCGGCTTGAGGATCTTCCCCACCTTCGCCCGGATCGGGCCGTCCGGTATCGCGTCCACCGCCTGGCGGATGATGCGCACCGACTGCCGCATCTCCTCCAAACGGACCAGGTACCGGTCGTAGGTGTCGCCGTGCTCGCCCACCGGCACGTCGAAATCGAACTCGGGATAAACCGCGTACGGCCGCGCCTTCCGGATGTCCCAATCCAGGCCCGCGGCTCTCAGGCAGGGCCCGGTGACGCCGATGTCGATGGCGTCCTCCTTCGTCAGCACGCCGACGCCGCGCGTCCGCCCGACCCAGATCCGGTTCTGCGTGAGCAGCGTCTCGTACTCGTCGATCTTCGTGGGGAAGTCGTCGATGAAGGTTCGGACCTGCTCCTCGAAACCCTCGTAGAGCTCGTACTGCAGTCCTCCGATTCTGAACATGTGCGTCGTCAGACGGGCCCCGCAATAGTTCTCGAAGATCTTCAGCACCTCTTCGCGCTCGCGGAAGCAGTAGAGCAGCACGGTCATGGCGCCGATGTCGATCGCGTGCGTGGCCAACCACAGCAGGTGGCTGCTGATCCGGTTCAGCTCGGTCAGGATCACCCGCACGTACTGCGCCCGCGGCGGCGCCTCCACCTCGAGGAGCTGCTCGACCGCCTCGCAGTATCCCAGGCAATTCGACACAGCCGCGATGTAGTCCATGCGGTCCAGCGTCGGCACGAACTGGCCGTACGTCTGGTTCTCGCCGAGCTTCTCGACGCCGCGGTGCAGGTAGCCGATCACGCACTCGGCGTCGAGCACGCGTTCGCCGTCCAGCTTGAGCTTGACCTGCAGCACGCCGTGGGTCGACGGATGCTGCGGCCCCATGCTGACGGTGATCTCGCTGGAATCGAACAGCGTGCGCTCGTCTATCGCCATCGGATTCCCTCAGCTGTCGTCGTGTTTCGCTTCGCCGACATAGAATCGCTGTCCGGATTCGATGCCCAGGTGCTTGCGAACCCAGTCCACGTCCTGGAGGCGCATGTCATAGTCCTTGCGCAGCGGAAAACCGGTCCAGTCTTCCGGCAGCAGTATGCGCTTCAGGTTCGGATGGTTGGCGAAGCGCACGCCGTACATGTCGTAGACCTCGCGCTCCAGCCAGTCGGCGCCCGGCCACACGGCGACCAGGCTCTCGATCGCCTCCCACTCCTTCGTTCGCGTCTTCACGATGAGGCGTTCCCGGGTCCGGAAGGAACACAATACGTAGACCAACTCGAATTCTTCCGTTTCCGGCCAGTGCGTCGCGGTCTCGTCGCACAGAAAGTCGAACGCCTCGACCTCGTTCCCGCGCAGGAACCGCATGAGGCGGACGAGCCGGTCCTTCTTGATGTGGAAGTGACGCGTCCCCACGTAGGTGTAGGCTTCGACCAGATCGCCCGGAAACCGGACCTGCAGCGCGTCGACGAGCGGACCGGCGAACGGCTGCTTTTGCGGCCCCTTGGGCTTGCGGGGCGCGGCCGGTTTCGCCGGACGGGGCGGGACTCCCGGCCGCGGCTTGGCCGGCGGGGCATTCGGCGGAGTAGGCGCGGTTTCGCCGGGACCCGCATCCGGGCCGCTCTTGCTGTCGTGTTCCTCTGTCACGTCGCAGCTGTTGCTGGAGACGGGATGGCCCGTCGGGTCGCCGCCGGGGGCGATCGCCTTCGATTCCGGCCGTTCCGCAAACACGTCATATTAACGCAGATCAGGTGCGAAAAACAGATGCGATTTCGGCGTCTCCGGGACGCCGGACAGGCCGGCGCCCCGAGCGGGCGCTTCAGGCGGGCGCGGGCCCCGGGCCGAACCCCGGCGGGGTCTCCGGCGGCAAGTTCTTCCGCTGCAGGAGAACGCGGAAACGGTCGCCCATCATCGGCGGGAGCAGCAGGTTCTTCAACGCCTGCAGGCGCTGGATCGACCGGGCGTCCGCCGACAGGACGAGGGCTTCCATGACGTCCAGGAGCCCGAGATCGATCAGGAACTCCCGCTGTGTGCGCAACCCGGTCTCCTCAAGTCCGGTCCGGGCGCCGCCGGCGAGCAGGTCCGTGAAGTTGACGTGGGCGGTCAGGTCTTTCAGGCCGATGTCGCTGAAGGGATTCCCGTCGGCGCGGTGATTCCGGTAACACATCAACGTTCCGGCCCGACGCGCGAAGAACTCACCCTCGCGGTAGCCGTAGTCGATCGCCAGGTGATAGCCCGTTTCGATGGCGCGGCCGATCCGTTCGATCCACCCCCGCGCGTCGAGGCTGATGTCCGCCGTGGCCCCGTCGGCGAGCAACGGAAGATCGATGTCCACCTCCGGATCGCCTTCCGTCTCCTCGAAACCCTCGGTGACGAAGAGCTCCCGCAGCGTCGATGCGCGGCGCCGGAAACGCCGAACCGGCAGGGCGTCGAAGAACTCGTTCGAGAAGACGCAGCCGCGGATCTCGCCGGAAAGCGTG
>JAJEDW010000283.1 GCA_022821265.1 Acidobacteriota bacterium | reverse complement strand
GCGATTCCTACGTCGGAGGGAACTTGTCCGCCGAAACGGATGCCTAACTCGCGGGCGGTCTCGGCCATCGCGTCGAAGGTCGCGACGTCGAGGCCTCCCTGGACCTTCAGCAGATGCCACCCTTCGGCCGCCTGGTCGCGGACGCGCTGGACGGCTTCCTCGGGCGACGAGACCGAGTTGCCGCTGAAGCCGGGCCCGGCCAGGTAGAGATTGGGGCCGGCGACGCGGCCGCTCTCGACGTCGGCGCGCAGGTCCAGTTGCCCGTCGGCGCCCTGCATGCCGCGAACGGTGGTCACGCCGTTGGCGACGAAGAGGAACAGGACGTCTTCGGTCAGTTGCCGGGGCGCGTCCGGGCGCGGGACGTGCCCGTGCATCTCGGCCAGTCCGGGCATCAGGTAGCGGCCGCCGCCCTCGACGACGGTTGCGCCGTCCGGGACGGCCACCTCGCCGGACGGACCGACGGTGACGATCCGGTCGCCCGCGACCAGCACCGTCTGGTCGTCCAAGACGCGCTCCGAGTCCATCGGTATCACGTTGACGCCGACGAACGCCGTCGTGGGATCCGCGTCCGGAGCCGGCGCCGGGTCCATCGGCGCGCACGAAACGAGAATCGCGACGGCCGGGACCGAAACGATGCGGAAGGGGTTCCTCATGGCAGCCTCACGTGCGGAGGCCCGTTTCGGACACGAGCCGAAACGGGCCTCCGTCTTTCAAGGGGCGAACTCGGCGGCGGGCGCCGGCCCCGTCATCTCCAGTCGTCGACGCGGACGCTGCGGGAGTACCCGCACTCGTTCACGCTCCAGCGAATGTTCCCGCTCCCGCCCACGACGACGACCTCGACGTTCTGGAGGTACGGGATCGGGGCGTCGTCGGGCAGCGTCAGCCAGGTGGCGTACGGCTCCCGGCCTGCGCGGGCCGGTCCGAGCCGGTAGTTGATGACCTCCTGGTCGAGCCAGTAGTGGTA
Organism: Acidobacteriota bacterium; assembly: GCA_022821265.1. GTDB lineage: Bacteria > Acidobacteriota > Terriglobia > 20CM-2-55-15 > 20CM-2-55-15 > JAJEDW01. The sequence goes on along the minus strand of JAJEDW010000283.1, from coordinate 9,939 downwards.
CTTGGGCGTCGTGACGTTGGTCTCGACCCATTCGATCAGCTTTTCCTTCGTGTCGAACCCGAACCGAAGGAACGGTCCGGTGACGGCGGGATCGACCAGGAGCAGCTTGCTGCTGCGTTGCGGCGGTCCGACACCGCCGATGAACCGCTTCAGCACCCACTCCCAGTCCTCGTCCCGGAGGACCATCATCGTGTTCTGGCTCTGACACCCCGAGAACGTCGAGATCACGCTCTCGTCGGCGTCGAATCCCTTCTGCACGTGGAGGGGGTCCCAGCCCTCCGGCAGGCCGTCGACGTTCTCGGCGAACACCGCGGGAACGGTGCTCATCGGGTTGCCCTGGACGCCCATGTAGGTGTGCCCCGGACGCGAGCCCCCGGTGACGTTGGACGACAGCAGGCCCCACGACCGGCCGATCAACGTGCCTGCGTTGTTGTAGGGCCCCAGCGCGCCGGTTCCCGAGTTCAACTGCAGCTCGTCCACGATCGGGCCGTTGGCGACGGCCATGCCGGCCATCGAAGACGTGGAGCTCGAGCGCGCGTTGGTCTGCGACGCCGCCAGCGCCAGGATGGCGGGGAAGTACTCCGGCCGGGCGCCGGCCATGACGGCGTTGATCGCGACGGTTTCGACCGTGTACTCCCACGCCTCGCGCACACCGGTCACGCGCATGCGGCCGATGACCTCGTCGCGTGGACGCGACGTCTGGGCCAGCATCTCGGCGACACGCTCCTCGGTGGGCATCACGATCGGCATCTGGTCGCTCCAGAACCGGTCGTCGAAGTACTTCTGAATGCCGGCCTGCGTGTCGGGCCCGATCAGCCGCTGCCTGGGCCGGTCGTAGGGGCCGGTCCGGGTTTCCTCGTCGTTGAGCGGCCGCGTCAGGTGACCGGCGATCTCCTCCATCAACGGTTGATGGGTCACCGGATCGAGCCCGGCGACGTAGTCGGCCAACTCGGCCGGCGTCTTGCCGCCCACGGGCGTGGGCGTGAACGCCAGGCGCAGGGCCGGCATGCCCTCCTCGACCGCCTTGTCGCGGACCAGGTCGGCGAGCGCGTCGACGATGACGCCGACCGCGGGCACTCCGTATTCTCGTTCGATTCTGGCAACGTGGCCGACGACCGCCGGCGCACAGGTGCTTCAATGGCCGATGGCCATGACCATCATGCCGCCGACGGACTGGATCTCCCTCCAGAGCTCGGGATCGTCGGCGGTGTAGATGCCGCGCTTGATCCGGAATTCCGTCTTCACGTCCGGCATGTGGACGGCCATCCACTTCTGCATTTCCTGCAGGAAGAGGTCCCCGCCGTTGAAGGTCACGTCGACCAGGTAGATCGTCCGGCCGTCCAGGCTGTCCGGGCGCGGCGCCATCGCGCTGCGCTCGATGACGGGCGCGATACCGGTCGGGTTCAACACCGTGTAGAGCGGTTCGTCCGAAGAGTCCTGCGCCGCCAGTCCCGTCGCCGCCAGCGCCAGCGCCAAACCCGCGCCGCCGCCGAGTCGTATCCACTTCATTTCGCTATCCCTCCGCGTAGGAGTCGAGTGAGTTGCGGTTGCCTGTCGGCGCATCATATACCGGTTCGGATGGAGAAGGAACCGAAACGGCGTCGTGATATAGTGGGCCATCGCTCTCGATCCAAGGGGGATCCTGGCCATGAAGCAGACACGGGGCAAGCCGGCCTGGGCCCGTCCGGCCGCGGTTTTCGCGGCGTGCGTCCTGGCCTCGGGCGCGGGCTTCGCGCAGGAAGGCGAGTTCATCGACGGCGAGTTCGTCGAGTTCTTCGAGTACGTTCCCGACTTCATGCCGCCGGAAGAGCTGCTGGGTCTCATGGAGGCGGGCTCCGAGGACATCGTCATCGTCGACACGGCGGCCGAGTTGATCTGGGAGGAGGAGCGCATCCCCGGATCCGTCAACTATCCGTGGGTGCACGAGCTGGCGCTTCCGGTCACGCTCCCGCGCGACAAGACGCTGGTGGTCTACTGCGCGTGCAACGATCACGAGGACTCGGTCGACATCGCCCAGAAACTGAGCTTCGCGGGCTACCTGGACGTGAAGGTGCTCGAGGGGGGCTGGTTCAAGTGGCTGGACCTGGAGTACCCGATCGAAGGCGCCGCGGTCGAAGAGGTCTCGACGCAATGACGGCCCGGACGAGGACGCTGCCCCTGGCGGGTGTGGCCGCGTGGCTGCTCGCCGGCGCGCCGGCCCTGGCCCAGAGCGGGATTTCCGGCCTGGACGTCGGCGCGCCGACGCTTTCGATTCCCGTCCTGGACGTCACGGGCGAGTACCAGGGCCGGCCGATCTGCTACGTCTGCGAGTTTCAGGACGATCCGAACGTCCTGGGGTTCTTCCGCGACGCCGGCGAGGACACGGCCGAGCTGATCGTGCGGCTCAACGACCTGTACGTCGAGCACAAGGATCGGGGCTTCAAGGCGGTGGCCATGGTCGTGGCCGGCGAGGAGGCCGCCGCGTGGCTCGAGGAACTGAACCGGACCGAGGACATCGAGATTCCCCTGACCGTGTTCCGGCGCGGCCCGAGGGATGTCGCAGCGCGGCTGTACGAGTTGAACCTCGACGTCCGGAACACGTTCTTCGTCACCGTCGACCGCTTTGTCCAGGCCAACGTGGCCGACATCGGCCCCGCCGAGTGGAACCGGGTCGCCGACGCGACGGCGGCCATGCTGTCCGCCCCATGACGCACATCCGCCGCGCGCTGGCCGGCGTCCTCGTCGCATGCCTGGCGGGGGCCGGGGCGGCCGCGCAGTCCGACGGCATTCCGGTCGTTACCGCCGACGAGGTGCACGCGCTCATCGCCGCGCGCGCGGGCAAAGTCGTCGTCGTGAACTTCTGGGCCAGTTGGTGTCCGCCCTGCGTCGAGGAGTTCCCCGATCTGATCCGGTTCCACCGCGACTACGAGCCGCGGGGATCGGAGGTGCTGGCGGTCTCGATGAACGCCGAGGACGAGCTCGACGATGTCGCCGAGTTCCTCGACAACTACGACACGCCCTTCACGGTCGTGCGCGCCGCCAGCCAGGAGCTGCCGTTCCTCCAGGCGATCGACGAGAACTGGTTCGGCGAGATGCCCACCACCCTGATCTTCGACGCCGCGGGCGCCCCGGTTCACATGTACAAGCGCCAGGTCCACTACGACGAGCTGGCCGCCGACGTCACCCCCCTGCTGCCGGACGCGGGCCCGTAGGGTCGCGACTCCGCCGCGCGACGAATTCAATGGGTTCGCATGTACACGCGCCAGGTCCACTACGAGGAACCGGCCGCCGACGTCGCCCCTCCTGATGCCGGACGCGGGTCCGTCTGCTTTCCCTCCGACATGTGCTCGCTGGATTGACGACGCCATCAGTTCGACACGGTGCCGGATTCGACGTACACACGAATAGTGTGTATCATCGGAACATAGCCCTTGGCGTGGAGGTCAGCTTATGAGGCGGATCAATGTGACCCTCCCTGAGGAGACCATCCGTTTGATGAATCGAGTCGCGGGCAAGGGACAACGCAGTCGCCTCGTGGACCGGGCCGTTCGACAGTACGTCCAGAGTCTTGGCCGTGCTCAGTTGAGCCGGGCGCTCGAGACAGGCGCGCAGGACCGGGCCGATCGCGATCTCGACCTCGTTGCCGAGTGGTTCGATCTTGACCGGGAGGCATGGCCGTCGAACGCACGATAGACCGACCCTGTCGGGGCGACGTCTACCTGGTCAATTTCGATCCGACGCTGGGCGCTGAGATTCGAAAGACGCGCCCAGCCCTGATCTTGCAGAACGACATCGCCAACCGGCACAGCCCGATCACGATCGTGGCGGCCCTGACTTCGAAGGTCGACGAGAAGCTGTATCCAACCGAGGTTCTCGTGAAGGCCCGCGAGGGTGGACTCGCATCCGACTCGGCAGTCCTGCTGAACCAGATTCGCTCGATCGACCGTCGGCGGCTCGTGAAGAGGTTGGGCAAGCTGCGGACGGAAACAGTGGCAAACGTCGACCGAGCCCTGCGGATCAGCTTGGGGCTGATGGAAATCTAGCGGACGGTCGCGGCTGAACTCCCAAGAGGCGCTCATCGCTTCTTCGGCCTCCTTCTCGAACGGTATGGCTCCAGGAACGTTGCACGCATCACGGACCTTCGGGAACTGTCAATGCGCAGCGGACGCCGAGCGTGTCCAGCAATTCTCCGCGCGCGCGCCGCCCTATAATGGCGGCAGGATCGCCATGACCGTCGCCGAGGAACTCGCCTCCATCGTCGGGTCGTCCCACGTCCACACCGACGCGCCCACGATCGCCGAGAACAGCACCGACGCCACGCGCCGTTGCCACCCGGCCGACGTCGTCGTGTTTCCGGCCGACGCCGCCGAGGTGTGCCGGATCGTCCGCCTGGCGGACCGGGATCGGATCCCGATCGTCTCGCGCGGCGGCGGCGTGGGGTACGCCGGGGGGGCCGTCCCCATCCGGGGCGGCATCGTGATCGGGATGAAGCGCATGAACCGCATCCTCGAGATCGATCCCGTCGACCTGGTGGCCGTCGTCGAGCCCGGCGTCATCACCGGCGACCTGCACGACGCGGCCGCGGCCCGGGGCCTGTTCTATCCTCCGGATCCGGCCAGCCTCCGGAAATCGACGATCGGAGGCAACATCGCCCACAACGCCGGCGGTCCGCGCGCGTTCAAGTACGGCGTGACGCGGCAGTTCCTGCTGGGCCTCGACGTCGTGCTGCCGAACGGCTGCCTGATCTCGACGGGCGGACGCGTCGTCAAGAACGCGTCGGGTTACGACCTGACGGGGCTGATGTGCGGGTCGGAGGGGACGCTGGGCGTGATCACGCGGGCGATTCTTCGGCTGCTGCCCGCGCCGCCGGCCTCGCGGACGCTCATGGCGCTCTTCGGCTCGGCGAGGGATTGCGCGCAATCGGCGTGCGCGCTGGTGGGCGCCGGCATCGTGCCGTCCAAGCTGGAGTTCGTGGACCGGGCGTCCGTCGCGGCGCTCCGCCGCTACGTGGCCGACGAAGGCCTGGCGACGCCGGTGGAACTGCCTCCCACGGTCCGCGCCCTGCTGCTGGTCGAGGTCGACGGCGTCCGGGACGGCCTGGACGCCGACCTCGACCGCGTGCGGTCCGCCATCGAGCCCGGCGCGCTCGGCCTGGTCGAGTCCGGGCACGGTGAGGCGCTCTGGGAGTTGCGCCGTCACCTGTCGCCGGCGGTCGCCCGGATCCGCCCGGACAAGATCAACGAGGATATCGTGGTCCCGCGCCGGCGCGTTCCCGACTACCTGGAGGCCATGGAGCGGCTCGAGCGCGAGTGCGGCCTGCCGATCGTGTGTTTCGGCCACGTGGGCGACGGCAACATCCACGTCAACCTGATGCTGGACGCGTCCGATGCGGCGCAGGCGGCGTCGGCGGCGGGCGCGAAGACGCGGATCTTCGAGCTGGCCGTGGAGATGGGCGGGACGATCTCGGGCGAGCACGGCATCGGCATCATGAAGTCGGATTTCCTGCACCTGGCGCACGCGCCGGCGGCCATCGAGGCGATGAAGGCCGTCAAGGGGGCGCTGGATCCCAAGGGCATCATGAACCCGGGGAAGATCTTTCCGTGACGCTCCGGGCGGCGGCGGGCGCGCGGGACCGGCTCGGAGGCGGCCTGCTGTTTCCTCGTCGGCAGGAAGGTCGTCGAAATCGGGCTTGATGCTAATATAGGGGCCTGACTGCAGGTCGCGGGGAGGTTTCGATGCGTTGTCTGGTGACGCTTTGGATCGGGGTCATGCTGGCCGTTCCGGCCGGGCTGGCGCAGGAACAATCCGTCGGCAGCGTGCTGGACTACGAGGTGCGCGCGCCGCAGAACCTCTTCTTCGGCACGGGCGTCTCGAGCGGCGGGCCGTACTACGACGTTCCGATCACCGAGCTTCCCACCGAGGGCGTCCTGATCAAGCTGCCCTACACGCAGAAGGGCGGGCGGCTGACGTTCGACGTCCACCACCGCATCGGCCTGTCCGACGACTTCGGTTTGCCGGCCGAGATCATGACCGTCGTCGAGGTCATGACCGGAGGCACCAACCGCCTGGGAATCTATACGCTCCTGGATCAGATCGGGCCGGACGCGGCCTCCGTCGAACCGATCGAACGGGCGACGGACGTCGAGATCGATCGGTACGTCAGCCCGCTGTCGGTCAAGACGATCTCGATCAACACCGAGCCCGGCCCCCAGTCCATCAGCGTCGTCGGCCGGGATCTGAACGTCACGCGTTCCGGGCGGACGACGCGCGTCGACACGCCGGGCACGCGGATCGCGATGATCTCGAATATCCGGTTCGAGGAGATCCGCGAAGGCACCCCGCTCTCGTTCGACTGACACGCGCGACGCCGCGGAACCGGATCAACCGCCCGCCGCCGAGTCGTACGCCTTCCGGACCTTTTCGGCCGCTGTCTTCCACGAGAACCGGGCGACGCGTTCGGCGCCCTTCTCGACCATGGCCCGGCGCAGGTCTCCGTCGTCCAGGAGCCGCTTCATCGCCCGCGCGATCTCGAAGACGTTCTCGGGATTGACCAGCAGGGCCGCGTCTCCGAGCACTTCCGGCAACGACGCCGCGTTGGATGCGACCACGGGAGTGCCGTTCGCCATCGCTTCGAGCGGGGCGAGGCCGAAGCCCTCGTAGAGCGAGGGGAGGGCGAACAGCGAAGCCGCCTCGTAGAACACCTGCAGCGCCGGCCCCGGAATCGAGCCCAGGAACCGGACGTCCCCCTGCACGCCGCTGCGAACCGCCGTCAACCGCAGATACGAATTCCGGCTGACCCCTTCGCCGATGATGATCAGCTTCAGGTTGCGGAGATCCGCGTCGTCCCGGACCTCGTTCTTGAGCACGGCGAAGGCCTCGATCAGCCGGTGAATGTTCTTGTGCGGCTTGATCTGTCCGGCGTACAGGATGAACGGCGACTTGATCTGGTACCGCTCCAGGACGCGCTGCTGCTCGTCGGCGTCGTGGCGGTGCGTGAAGCGGCCGTCGAGCGCGTTGTGAATCACGCGTGACTTTCCCGGCTCCATGTCGAAGATGTTGATCAGGTCGTTCCGCGTGGACGCCGAGACCGCGATCACGCAGTCGGCGCGCCCGACGACGTGCCGCGTGTACAGGTATCGGCGGTAGTTCTCGAACTTGGACGAGCCCTGGGGAGGAAACAGCAGGTGAACGCAGTCGTGGATGGTCACCGTCAACGGCATGGGAACCCACGCGGGCGCCCGGTAGTGAGGGACGTGGAAGACCTGGATTCCGTGCCGCCGGAGGCGCCACGGAATGCGCACATGCAGGTTCCAGACGCCGTCGTCCTCGGGAATGTCGATCCGCGTGAAGTTGCCGGCTAGCGGCCCGAGTTCCAGGAAATGCCGCCGGGAACCGAGAAGGAAATACTCGTTGTCGCCGTCGATGTCCGAGAGGTTGCGGACGAGGTTCCAGATGTGCGTGCCGATGCCGAACTCGTGGACTCTCCGAATGTCGATCGCGACGCGCATGTCTCGGGGCGGGGCTTCATTACGGGCTGGTAGAATATCCGCCCCGGATTGCTATAATCAACCCATGATCCTGGCAGGCCGGAGACCTCTCCCGCGCCTCACCGTGGCGGCCGTGGCCGTCTGTGCCATCCCTGTTGCGGCGCACGCCCAATCGCCGACGCTCCTGCAGGTGGAGTTGGCCGACGTCATCCACCCGGTCAGCGCGGAATACCTCGACGAGGCCCTGGCCTACGCCGGGGAAATCGACGCCGCGGCGGTGGTGATCCGATTGGACACCCCCGGCGGGCTCGTCGATTCGATGCGCGCCATGGTCGAATCGATCCTGGCGTCCCCGGTCCCGGTGGCGGTCTGGGTCGGTCCCAGCGGCGTTCGCGCGGCCTCGGCCGGTTTCTTCATTCTCCTCTCCGGCGACCTGGCGCTCATGGCGTCGGGGACCAACACCGGTGCGGCCCATCCGGTGTCCTCGTTCGGGGCCGAGATCGGCGAGGTCATGGAAGAGAAGATCGTCAACGACGTGGCGGCGTTCCTGCGGAGCTACGTCGCCCGGCGCGGCCGGAATCCGGAAGAGGCCGAGCTGGCCGTCACCGAAAGCAAGTCGTTCACGGCCGAGGAGGCGCTCGAGGAGGGTTTCATCGACGCGGTCGTGCCCGGCGTGCCGGAGTTGATCGACAGGTTCGACGGCGCCGAGATCACCCGCTTCGACGGCCGCGTCGAGACGCTCGCGCTGGAGGGCGCCGACGTGGAGGTCTACGAGATGAACACCCGGCAGCGCTTGCTGTCGGCGATCATGAACCCCAACATCGCGCTCGTGCTCGGGGTCATCGGGCTGTTGGGGTTGTACATGGAGATCACCAATCCGGGCCTGATCTTTCCGGGCGTCATCGGCGGGATCAGCCTCGTGCTCGCCCTGTTCGCGTTCAACCTGTTGCCGACCAACCTGACCGGGGTCCTGCTGATCGTGCTGGCGATCGGCCTGTTCGTCGTCGAGGCGACCGTGCCCAGCGGGGGCATACTGGCGCTGGGCGGGGTGGCGGCCCTGATCTTCGGCGGGCTGATGCTGGTCCAGGGCCCGATTCCCGAGCTGCAGATGCAGTGGGCGCCCGTCGTGGCGATCGCGCTGTCGCTGGCTTTCATCACGGTGTTCCTCGTCCGCCTGGTGCTGATCTCGCACCGGAAGAAGGCCGTCACGGGGCGCCGGGGGTTGATCGGCGAGATCGGAACCGCGTCAACGAAAGTGCACAAGGACGGAAAGGTCATGGTGCACGGAGAATACTGGGGCGCCCGGTCGCCGCAACCCATCGAACCCGGCGCCCGCGTGCGCGTCGTCGGGATGGACGGCCTCAGCATCGAGGTCGAGCCCGTCCGTGAGGAGATCTGATGCCGACAACTGCGTTACTGATCGTACTGGCCGTTGTGCTGCTGTGGTTGTTCAACTCCGTCCTGATTCTCCGCGAGTACGAACGCGCGGTGATCTTCCGACTCGGCCGGCTCCTCGAGGACGCTAAGGGGCCGGGCATCATCCTGGCGTTCTTCCCGATTGACAAGGCCGTCCGGGTCAGCCTCCGGACGATCACCATGGATGTTCCCACGCAGGACGTCATCACGCAGGACAACGTCTCGGTCAAGGTGAACGCCGTCGTCTATTTCCGGGTCGTGGATTCCAAGCGGGCCATCGTCGAGGTCGAGAACTTTCTCTACGCGACGTCGCAGCTGGCCCAGACGACGCTGCGTTCCGTGCTTGGCGAGGTGCCGCTGGACGAGTTGTTGAGCGAGCGCGAGAAACTGAACCAGCGGCTCCAGGAGATCCTGGACCAGCACACCGATCCCTGGGGCATCAAGGTGTCGATGGTGGAGATCAAGGGCGTCGACCTGCCCGAGGTGATGCAGCGCGCCATGGCCCGCCAGGCCGAGGCGGAACGCGAGAAGAGGGCCAAGATCATTCACGCGGCCGGCGAGTACGAGGCGTCCGAGCGTTTGGCCGAGGCCGCGAAGAATATCGCCGCCGAGCCTGTTTCGCTGCAGTTGCGCTACCTCCAGACGCTGACCGAGATCGGTCTGGAGCGCAACTCGACCATCGTGTTCCCGCTTCCGATCGACATGCTGTCATTCTTCCAGGAAGCCATGATCAAGCAGAAGGAGAACGCGGGCTCCTAGCCGCGTCCCTTTCGGAACGTTCGAGCCGCAAGGTTCACTCTATGGAAGGAGAGACCCCGTGGGAGGGCCAGGGCTTCACGCTGGTGATCTTCGCCTGCGTGGTTGGCCTGTGTTCCGTCTTCTTCATCCTGGGCATGGTGGTGGGCCGCAGCCAATCCGCCGGCGCCGACGAGCCCATCGACGTCGTTGAGGCCGTGGAAGAGCCGTCCGCGGAGCCGGTCGAGCCCGACCTGACATTCTACGAAACCGTCGCCGAGACCGAGCCGCCGGGCCTGGAGCCGGCCGCGCCGGAGCCCGC
>JAJEDW010000039.1 GCA_022821265.1 Acidobacteriota bacterium | reverse complement strand
CCGGCGACCGGCTTCGACATCGACGCGATCCGGAAGATCGTGTCCGTCGACATGGGTTGTCCGGACGCCTCGTCCATCACGCCCTGCGCCTCGAGGTGGGCGATCCGGCCCCGGCGCGCGACGAGCGTCACGGCGCCCGTGATCTGTCCGGAATCGATGTAGCTGTCGACCAGATCGTTGATGCGTTCCAGCCGGTCCGACGAAAGCCCGACCGATTCGGGCTCGACGACCTGCGCCGCGGAGAGGGGAAGCGCCGCCAGGACCATGAAGGCGGCCACGGGCCGCCAGTGACGCGTGATCGGGTTCATTCTTGCCTCCATCGGATACTTCAGTTCGGAAGGGCGAACACGTAAAGCGCGTTGCCGTTGCCCGGATGCCGGATCTCGGGCGTGATCAGGCTGGGCACCAGGCGCGGGCTGCCGCCGCCCAGGCCCGTCGGGACGGCCACGTACTGCCGGCCGTTGACAATGTAGGTGATCGGGAAACCTTGCACCGAGGTGCCCAGCCGTGTCTCGAAGAGCACGGCCCCGGTCTCCACGTCGAAGGCGCGGAAACGCCGGTCCATGTCCCCGGCGAACAGCACGTCCCCGGCCGTGGACAGGATGGCCGTCATGATCGAGGCCCGCTGCTCGAACGACCAGATCTCCTCGAGCGTGTCGACGTCGTAGACGCCGATCTTGCCGACCCTCCCGTCGGTGCCCGGCATCTCGAACCAGCGGCGCGCCGCCGCCGCGCTGCCGCCGCCCTCGACGAACTCGATCTCGCGCGCGGCGATGTCGATGCAGCTCTGGCTGAGCGGCAGGATCAACCGGCCGCTGTCACGGTGGTAGCTCATGGCGTGCCAGTTGTGGCCGCCGGCCGTCGACGGGCAGCCTTGCACCCATTCCCCGAACTGGTGCTCCTCGATGTCGGCGCGGTAGCGCGGGCGTCCCGTGTCGGGGTCGAAGAAGTCGAAGACGTTCTGGAAGACCGTTTCCGCGTGGCCGATGTATTCCCCGGTCTCGCGGTCGTTCTTCCAGAGGATGCCGTGCTTGCCGGCCGAGAAGACCACGCGGCGGCCTTCGCCGTCGTCGACGAGGACGCGCTCGAACACCTCGTCCAGGTCCAGGGCCTCGCCCGGCACGTGCTGGTAGTACCAGGCCAACTCGCCCGTGTCGGCGTCCAGCGCCAGCGTCGCGTTCGAGTAGAGCGCCGCGTCGTTGACGGTCATGCCCCGGCTGATCGGCATCCAGGGTTTGGGTTGGGCCGTGCCGATGTAGACCAGGTTCAGATCGGGGTCGTAGCTGGGCGTGATCCAGGTGTCGTTGCCCGCGCGGAACAGGTCGTCGACGCCGCCCCAGGTGTCGCCGCCCGGCTCGCCTTCGCGCGCGATGGTCAGGAACCGCCACAGCAGGCTCCCGTCGTCGGCGTCATAGGCGCTGACGTAGCACTTCTGCTCGCGGAAGCGCGTGCATCCGCCCATTCCGGTGAACACCTTGCCGTCGGCCACCAGCGGACCGCTGGAGTTGCCGAAGCCTTCCTCGATGACGGTCTCCCAGACCAGCTCGCCGTCGACGGCGCTGAGCGCCACGATGCGGGCGTCGGGCGTGTTGGTGATGATCTTGTCTTCGTAGATGGCAATGCCGCGCATCGTGCCGCTGCGGCCGCCCAGCCGGTGCTCCCAGATCAACTCGCCGGTGTCGGCCTCCAGGGCCTGGACGATGTTGGTCGGGTTGAACAGGTACATCACGCCGTTGCGGACGAGCGGCGCGGTCTGGTTCGTCCCGTCCGGCATGGCCCAGACCCACTGCAGCCGCAGGTCGCCGACGTTCGTGCGGTCGATCTGGTCGAGCGCGCTGTAGTTGTGCGCGCTCTGGTTGCCGCGGATCATCAGCCAGTCGCCGGGATCCGGGTCGCGGAGCATCTCGGCCGTCACGGGCTCGAAGTCGGGTACGAATCCGGGCAGCGTGACGCCGACGGGGCCGTCGTCTCCGCCCCCGCCGCCCGGACCGGGCCCGCCGATGGGCGGGCCGCCCTGGCCGGACGCGATGAAGCCGACGGGGGTTCCGGACCCGGCGATCAGGGGCGCCGCGCCCGCCTCGGCGCCGTTCGCCGAAAGGATGAACGCCGTGACGTTGACGTAGGCCTCGGGCGTGAGCCCGCCGGCGTTGTCCGGCGGCATCGTCGCGCGGATGGCGCCGATCAGGTCGCCGGCCGTTCGCGGGTTCCAGACGCCCAGGAACTGTTGGCCCCTGAGCGGGATGGCCGTCCCGCTGCCGCTGAGGTCGTTCTGGTGGCAACTGGCGCACTGGGCCTGGTAGGTGGCCAGCCCGGCGGCGACTTGCTGCTCGGTGAACGTCGTGTTCTGCGCCGCGGCGGTTCCGGCGCCGAGGGATGCATACACGAGAACAAGAAGCGGAGCGATTCGTCGGGTGAGACCTTGCATCGTTTCCTCCGTTCAGTTCCGGATCAGGAAGCCCCAGAGCGTCCCGTCTTCCGCTTCCGCGCCGTCGATCTGAACATACAGGGCGCCGGTTTCCAGGGAATCCATGTGGCTTCGGTCGAGCATGGCCGAACCGTAGACCAGCCCGCTCGTGGCGCGGACCACCTCGAGATCCGCGACAGTGGGCCCGGCGACCCCCGCCGTCACGCCGCGGCGCAGCGTCGCGCCGACGGCCGGCGTCCGCATCCCCGCGAACTCGCCCACGATCTTCAGCTCGGAGCCTTCCAGCACGGCCGTCACCTCGCCCAGTCCGGTGAGCTGGCCGCGCATCCGACCGTCGATCGGGCGGGGCGAGAGCCGGCCTTCGAAGGTCGGGTTGTCCTGCGCCCAGGCCGGCGGCCCCAGCGCGATGAGACCGGCCGCGGCCAGCGCGGCGCGGACGGGGGTCGGAAATCTCATGGTTGCACCTCTGACGTCTCCCATGCGTCGGTGTGACAGTGTGGAGAACGTCCGTAAGTTAGTCGAAACTTTCGAGGGATTACAAGCCATTACACGGGAGCTCGTGTGACCGGGCCGTGCACTTTCGCTCCGCAGGCTGCTAGGCTTGAGACAGGTCGACGTGACCGGTCGGGTCGCGCCCGAACTCTGGATCGACGAATGAACCTGCGAGACGAAGACATCCGCCAAATCCTGACGCTGGGCGAGGACAGCCGCTGGGAGTTCAAGCAGATCGAGTTTGCCGGGAACCGTCCCAAGAGCCCCACGCCGGGCGAATTGGGCGACGAGGTGGTGGCCTTTGCCAATGCCGGAGGCGGCCTGCTGCTGTGCGGGGTCACCGACGATGGCCGGATACCGGGAATGACGCGTGCGCAAATGGCCGCGCTCGACGACATGCTGGTGAAGCTGTGCCGCGACGGAATCGAGCCCCCGGTAATGATCGAACTTCACCACCGAACCTTGGACGGCAAGGGGTTCGTCGCGGTCCACGTTCCCCGAGGGGACTCGCTCCACGAGCGCAAAGGCGTCAGCTACATCCGCGTGGGCGCCGCCAAGCGCAAGATGACGGCGGACGAGCGGCAGCGTCTTGCCGAACGCAGAAGTCAGGCTCGCTACCTGTGGTTCGACAAGCAAACGGTGCCGGATACCGGGCTTGGCACGCTGGAGGAGAACCTCTGGAAACCGTTGCTCAGCGCCGAGGGCGCCCGCCAGCCGCAAGCCGCGCTGGAGAAACTCGCACTGCTGGCGCGAGATGAAGCAGGCGTGGAGCGTGCAACGGTAGCGGGGATTCTCTTGTGCGCCGGGCGCCCCGAAGAGTGGTTGCCGAATGCAACTATCACGGCCACCCGTTACCGCGGAACAGATCGCACCACGGGCCAACTCGATGCACAGGAAATCGTCGGTCCCCTGAACCGTCAGATCGCCGAAGCCGTGGCGTTCGCCGTGCGTAACATGCACGTGGCCGCGCGCAAGACGCCGGCGCGCATCGATATGCCGCAGTACAGCGAGAAGGCCATATTCGAAGCGGTGGTCAACGCCGTGGTCCATCGCGACTATTCGATGCGAGGTTCCCGCGTCCGGCTTTCGATGTTCGCCGACCGCTTGGAAATCCAGTCTCCCGGCAGCCTGCCCAACAACCTGACGCTGGACAGCATGGAGTTGCGCCAGGCCACGCGCAACGAAGCCATCGCATCGATCATGGGCCGGTTGCCGCCGGGCGGTATTCCCGGAAGCGGCGATCGTAGCTACTTCATGGAACGGCGCGGCGACGGCGTTGCGGCCATCCAGCGGGAGACTCGCGAGTTGTCCGGCAAGCCGGCGCGGTTTCAACTGGTCGACGACGCGGAGTTGATTCTGGTGATTCCGGCTGCGCCGTTGGACGCCACGGCATGCCGGGAGGTGATCCAGGTGCGCGCGCAGGGTCGACCGCTGCCGGGTGCAGACGTGCTGGCGCTGTTCCCGAACAAGACCTGGAAGCAGGCGGTGTCCGATGAGCGGGGCGAAGCGGTCGTCGAGCTCTACACGCGGGTCTTGCCCATGACGGTTTTCGCATCGGGGCCGGGGCATGCCGCCGGTGTCGAACGAGAGTGGATACCCGCGTCCGGCCCGCTGAGGGTGGAGCTGAAACCGCTGCCGCACGGCGGCAGCGCGATCTTCGAGGATGGAGCGGGGCGCCTTCCCGGGTTGAAGGGAAGTCTGAACCCGATTCGGGACGCGCTGGACCGCACGTACCTGTACGGCTCCGACGTTTCTGTCAACGAGGGTCAGCCGCAGCCGGTCCACTTCGGACTCGGGGAAGACCTCCGGGTTACCGACGCGGACGGTGTCAGCTACATCGTCCGCGTCATCGAAGTGTTCGGCCGCTCGACGCTGATCGAGTTCCGTTTGCCGGATCCGGACTGAGGCGGCGCGCGCGGTCCGGTTTTGCTGAAGCCCATGTTCGACGAGTTCGAGGAACGCCGCGCGGCGGATGCTCCGGTCGAGCGAATGCCGACGAACAAGGCGGCTTACGGTTCGAAGCGACGCGGCAGGATCGCGGCCGTCGTGATTCTGCCGTTGCTTTTCGTATACGCGAACAACGCGTCGTGGGTCTCCTCGCGCACGCCATCCGGCCCGCCGACGGTTCTGGCGCACCGCGGTCTGTCGCAGCGCTACGACGGCTTCGGATTCTCGGGCGACCGCTGCGAGGCGCGGCGGATGCGGCCGCCCGAACACGACTACATCGAGAACACGATTCGATCGATGCAGGCGGCGTTCGATCGGGGCGCGGACGTGGTCGAGTTCGACGTCCAGCTCACCCGGGACGGCCGGTTCGCGGTCTTCCACGATCGGATGCTCGATTGCCGAACCGATGGAGATGGTGCGACGCGCGAACACACGATGGCGGAGCTGAAGGCTCTGGACGTCGCCTACGGCTACTCGGCGGACGGCGGGCGGACGTTCCCGTTTCGAGGTCGGGGCGTCGGGTCGATGCCGTCGATCGACGACATCTTCGAACGCTTTCCCGAGCGATCGTTCCTGATCGACATCAAGGGGCGCGGGCCCGAAGACGGGGCCATGCTGGCCGCCCGATTGGCCGAGCTTCCGGATGCGCGCCGCGCGCGGCTGATGGTCTTCGGCCGCGAGGATACGCTGGACGGCCTGCGGGCCGAACTGCCCGGTATCGCGACGTTCTCGGTGACTTCCATCCAGCGCTGCCTGACGCGTTACATCGGATACGGATGGACGGGCGTGGTCCCCGGCGAGTGCCGCGACGCGCCGCTGTTCGTTCCGATCAACGTGGCGCCCTTCCTGTGGGGATGGCCGGATCGATTCCTGGACCGGATGGAGGGGGCCGGCGCGTCCGTCGTCGTCATCGGCCGGTTGGGCGCCGGCGGGATTTCGCCCGGGCTGGACAACCCGGACGACCTGGACCGGCTCCCGGACGGCTTCGACGGCGGCGTCTGGACGAACGACGTCGATCTGGCGCGCGAGGCGGTCGGGCGGCCCCCGAGGTTTTGAGAGACGGCCGGCTTCACGCTCCGGCGGCCCGCACCAACCGGTCGGCGAGATCCTCCAACGGCGTCTGTCCCGCGCGAATCTCGGCGATCCGGTCCCGCCAGCGCCGCGGGATGGCCCCCAACCCGAACCGCGCGCCGATGATGGCGCCGGCGACGGCCCCGTTCGTGTCCGTGTCGCCGCCGGCTTCGATGACGCCCGTCAACATCGATTCGACGCTCGACGCCCGCCAGCGCGCGATCAGGCCCACACGCAACGCGAGCAGCGTGTGCCCCATCGAGCTTCCGTC
>JAJEDW010000025.1 GCA_022821265.1 Acidobacteriota bacterium | reverse complement strand
TGGGATTGACGACCTACGTCGAAGCGATTCGCGAGGGCATCTGGGAAGAGATGGCCAGCGACGAGCGCGTGTTCGTTCTGGGCGAGGACGTCGCTGTCTACGGCGGCGCCTTCAAGGTCACCTCGGGCATGCTCGACGAGTTCGGCGCGGACCGCGTGATCGACACGCCCATCTCCGAATCCGGAATCGTGGCGACAGCCATCGGCGCGGCCATGATGGGAATGCGGCCCGTTGCCGAAATGCAGTTCGCCGACTTCATTTCGTGCGCGTTCGACCAGATCACCAACTTTGCCGCCAAGTGCCGGTATCGCTGGGGCGCGGGCGTCCCGATCGTCGTGCGCGGGCCCAGCGGCGGCGGCATCCACGGCGGACCGTTCCACTCCCAGAATCCCGAAATGTATTTCGTGCACACCCCGGGTCTGAAGGTGGTCTGTCCAGCAACGGCGCACGACGCGAAGGGATTGATCAAGGCGGCCATTAGGGATCCGGATCCGGTGATCTTCTTCGAGCACAAGTTCCTGTATCGACGCATCAAGGAGGAGTTGCCGGGGTCGGAATACGTCGTGCCGTTGGGCGAGGCCGCCGTCCGCCGCCCCGGTTCCGACATTTCCGTGATCACCTACGGCGCGATGGTCTTCCTGGCGCTGGACGCCGCGAAGGAGTTGGAAAGAGAAGGCATCGACCTCGAGGTCGTCGACCTGCGGTCGTTGTTGCCGTGGGACCGCCCGACCGTGCTGGAATCCGTCCGGAAGACGAACAAGGTCATTCTGCTCCACGAGGCCACGCGCACGGGCGGTTTCGCCGGCGAGTTGGCGGCCGTGATCGCCGAGGAGGCCTTCGAGCATCTCGACGGACCCATCCGGCGCATCACGGCGCCCGACACGCCGGTCCCGTACAGCCCGCCGCTGGAAGAGTTCTTTCTGCCGCAGGTGTCCGACGTCGTTCGCGTGGCGCGCGAGCTGAACGACTACTGACCGGGACCCCGCGACTGCGATCATCGCCGAGGAACCGTTCCCATGGCCGAGATCCAGGTGATCATGCCCCAGATGGGCGAAAGCATCTTCGAGGGCACCATCACGAAGTGGCTCAAGCGCGTCGGCGACTCCGTCGAGCGTGACGAGCCGCTGTTCGAGATCTCGACCGACAAGATCGATTCGGAAATACCTTCGCCGGCCTCCGGGGTCCTGACGCGGGTTCTTTTCGACGTCGATGCGGTCGTGGAAATCAACACGGTCGTGGCGGTCATAGAGTCGTCCGGCTCGGCGGAATCGTTCGATTCCGCCCCGGCCGAAGAACCCGCGGCGGATCCGGGCGACGCCTCCCATGCGCCCGAAATTCCGGAAGCCGCCCGCCGGTCCGAGAGCCGCGCTCCCGAAATCGCGTCCTCCCCGATGGTTCGCAGGCTCGCCAAGGAGCACGGCGTCGATCTGGCCGAGCTCGAGGGCAAGGGAACCGGCGCGGGCGGCCGTATCACCAAGCGCGACATCATGAGTCACATCGAGCAGAAGGGGGAGGAAATCCGGTCGGCGGCGGACAGCCCGGACGACGACCAGCGCATCCCGATGTCTCCCATGCGGAGGCAGATCGCGGATCACATGACCCACAGCCGCCGGACCTCGGCCCACGTCGCGACCGTGTTCGAGGTCGACTGCTCCCGGATCATCGCGGCTCGCTCCGCAATGAAGGCCGACTTCGAACGGTCCGGGGCCCGGCTGACCTACACTCCGTTCTTCGTCCATGCCGTCGCGGCGGCCCTGAAGACGTTTCCCGTGCTGAACGCCTCGGTCGACGGGAACGATATCGTCCAGCGGGGGCACATCAACATCGGTGTCGCCGTCGCCCTCGACGACGGCCTGGTCGTCCCGGTCATCCGGGATGCGGACCGTGCCGAGCTGCTCGATCTGGCGCGGTCCGTCGCGGACCTGGGCGCGCGCGCCCGCACGCGGACGCTGTTGCCGGAAGAAGTCCACGGTGGAACGTTCACGATCACCAACCCGGGCATCTTCGGCGGCCTCTATGGAATCCCCATCATCAACCAGCCGCAGGTTGCTATACTGGCCATCGGGGGTATCGAAAAGCGTCCCGTCGTCATCGACGACGCGATCTCGATCCGGCCGATGGCTTACCTCGCCCTTTCGTTCGACCACCGCATCATCGACGGAGCCGTCGCCGATCAGTTCATGTCCGAAGTCAAGGGCCGGCTGCAGGACTGGAAGTCCTGACGCGGACCCTCGATCGCCGGCCCCCGGAACCCGGTATGCGGGAACCGCTCCAGAAGCACGACGAGGTCCGGAGCATCGCGCGCGCGATCGCGGACACCTACGGCACGCTCGTGCCGAAACTCCAGCACCTGGCTCCGACGCCTCTTCCCGACCGCAACGCGGTCATCCGGATTGTCGACGAGCTGCTGCAGGCGATCTATCCGGGATACTTCGGCGCCAAGTCCGTGCTACCCGACAACGTGGTCGAGCACTTGTCCGGGTTGCTGGACGGGGTCTATGGGCGCCTGACGGAAGAAATCTACCGCAGCATCCGGTCCGATTGCACGTCGCTGGACAAGAATTGTCCCCACTGCCGGGCGATCGCGGCCGATCACGCGCTGGACCTGTTGGGCCGGATACCCGATCTCCGGCGGCGACTGGCCCACGACGTCCAGGCCGGCTACGACGGCGACCCCGCGGCGAAGGGCACCGACGAGGTCATCTTCGCCTATCCGGCGATCTACGCCATCAGCGTGTTCCGGATCGCGCACGAGTTGAGCGGGATGGGCATTCCGCTGCTGCCGCGGATCATGACCGAGTACGCGCACTCGCGTACCGGCATCGACATCCACCCGGGGGCGGACATCGGGAAGGGATTCTTCATCGATCACGGGA
>JAJEDW010000248.1 GCA_022821265.1 Acidobacteriota bacterium | reverse complement strand
GAGCGGGCTTCCTGTCCGTCACGTTCAACTTCCCCTACATGGAGGCCGGCCGCAGGATCCCGGATCCCCAAAAGAGGCTTCAAGCCAGTTACGCGGCCGTGACCAGCGCGATCCGACGCACGTTCGCGCCCCGCCGGATGGTGATCGGGGGCAAGTCGATGGGGGGGCGCGTCGCGTCTTACATCGCCGGCGACGCGGGCCACTTCGCGGGGCTCCTGTTCCTGGGTTATCCGCTGCACCCGGCCGGACTGATCGACAAGCCGAGAGACGCGCACCTGTACGCGTTGCGTCAGCCGATGTTATTCGTCAGCGGCAACCGCGACCCACTGGCGCGCTCGGACCTGCTCGCCGCGGTCGTGGAAAGGATCGGGGACCGCGCCGCGATTCACTGGATCGACGGAGGCGACCACTCGCTCCGGGTGCGCGCGTCCGACGGCGAGAGTTTTCCCGAGGCGCTGGGGGTGATCGCGATGTGGCTATCCGGTCTCCGGCGGCCGTGAAGCCGTGGCGTCGTCCCGCGCCGGGCCTCCCGACCCGCGCCTTTCCGACGCCAACGCCGTCCGGAAGCTCTCGCAGAAGTAGTCCAGCTCGTCATCGGTCAGGTGACCGACGTGGCCGATCCGGAATATCCGGCCCGCCAGACGGCCGGGACCGCCCTCGATCAGAATGCCGAAGCCGTCCTCGAGGCGTTTCCGAAAACGGTTGACGTCCAGGCCGTCCGGGGCGACGACGGCCGTGATCCCGTCCCCCGGAGACCGTGCATAGAGCTCCAGGCCGGCGTCCTGCACCAGGGCGCGTATACGGTCGGCCACGCCCCGGCGGCGGCGGTACACCCCGCCCGGGCCCATCGCTTCCATCAGGTCCAGCGACGCGTCGAGCTGATGCATCAGCGACAACGGCGGCGTCACGGGCACGCCCTCGAGATAGGACGCCCAGTCCCAGGTCAGGCGCGGCGAGCGGCAGGAGCGGGCATGCCGGAGGGCGCGCGCATTGACGGCCACCAGCCCCAGACCGGCCGGCATCATCAGGCCCTTCTGCGACCCCGAGACGACGACATCGACGTTCCAGGAGTCCATCCGGAGCGGCGAGACGGCCAGACCCGACACGGCGTCGGCGGCCAGGTACTTCCCCCGCTCCCGGACCGCGGCGCCGATGCCGTCCAGCTCGATCAGAACGCCCGTCGAGCTCTCGCTCCACGTCACGCAGACCACGTCGGCGGCGGGCCAGCGGTCCATGGCGTTCCGCACGTCGCCGGCGGCGGCGCCCCTGCGCCAGTCGACTTCCACGGGATGGGCCCGGATCCCGTAGGCGTCGGCGATCGCGACCCAGCGTTCGGCGAAGACGCCGCCGACCATGACGATCACCTCGTCTCCCGGCGACGTGAGGTTGACGACGGCCGACTCCATCGCGCCCGTCCCGCAAGAGGAGAGGAACACGATCTCCCCGGCGCGGGTCCCGAACAGCGGCCGTACCCGCCGTCTCAGGGCCGCCTGGAACTCGACGAAGCGGGGAGAACGATGGAAGAACAACGGACGCAGGGCCGCCCGCCGAACGGCGTCGGGAACCTGCATCGGTCCGGGGAGCATCAGCAACAGGCGATCCACGTGTTCCTCCCTGCGATCCGCATCGTTGGAGGCCGACATCATTACACTAATCCGGCCGATCCGTGTAAGCTGTCCGATCATGCGTGGGTCCACAGTCGAGAGCTTTCCGGGGGGACGCATGATTCCGCGCGTCCTCGCCGTCTTCGTCCTGATCATCCTGGCCTTTCGCGGCATCTCCTTGTACGTCGAGGACCTGTGGTTCATCAGCGTCGGTTACCGCTCGGTGTACTGGATTCGCATCGCGATACAGGCCGGCGCCTTCCTCGCGTTCGCCACAGCCACCGCCGCCGCCTTGTTCGTGCTGCTGCGGGCGGTCATTCCGAAGGCGTCGGACAGCCGGCGCCTCGTGGAAATCGGCGGCGAGACGATCGAGATCCCGGGGACTCATGTTCTGAAGCGCATCGCCGCGCTCGCGTCGTTGGGCCTCGGACTGATGTTCGGTCTGGCCTACAGCGCGGACTGGACGCGCTACGCGCTGTTTCTGAACCGTCCGGCGGCGTCGGGGACCGTCGACCCGATCCTCGGACGCGACCTGACGCATTACCTGTTCGTCCTCCCGGTCTACGACGCCCTCGGAGCCTGGTTGCTGGCCATCAGCATCATCGTCCTGATCGGCGGAGTCCTGATGGCGCCGATGGACGCCGCGCAACGGTTCCGGGGCGTTTCACTCGGCCTGGCGCTGGTCCTGGCCGCGTTGGCGGTCCAGGCCAACCTCGCCCGGTTCCACCGGCTCTACCAGGACCACGCGCTGTTTTCCGGCGTCAATTACACCGACGACAACGCGATCCTGCCCGGGCTCAGCATCGTGATGCTTGCCCTGGCGCTGGGAGCCCTGTGGAGCGCATGGAACCTTCGGGCCTGCCGGATACGAAACCTGGCCGTGGCGGCCGGAATGCCCGCGCTGGTCTATCTGCTGGTCCTGGCGGCGTATCCGGCCTACGTCACCAACTTCATAGTCCGGCCGAACGAGCTGGGCAGGGAATCGGAGTACATCGCCCACAACATACGGGAGACACGGCGGGCCTTCGGGCTGGACGACGTCGAAGAGTTGGACTTCAACCCGGTCGAGACGCTGGAGGGGTTCGACCAGGCGTCCCATGCCCAGACGCTGGACAACGTCCGGCTCTGGGACTGGCGGGCGTTGCAGGCCACCCTGCAACAGGTCCAGGAGATCCGCGACTACTACGACTTCGCCGACATCGACGTCGACCGTTACGTGATCGACGGCCGGAAACAATCCATGATGCTGGCGACCCGGGAGCTCAACCTGGACCGCGTGCCGATCGCCGAGAACGCCTGGGTCGCCGAACGGCTGATCTACACGCACGGCTACGGCGTGACGATGAACCCGGTCAACCAGTTCACCGAGGAAGGGCTTCCCGAGCTGATCCTGTACGACATGCCGGTGGTGAGCGCGTCGGATTCCGTGCGCGTCGAGCGGCCCGAGATCTACTTCGGCGAGTTGACCGACTGGCACGTCTACGTCAACACGAATCGCGAGGAGTTCGACTACCCGGAAGGCGGCGGCGACGCGTACTCGACCTACGAGGGCGAAGGCGGCATCCGGGTGGGCTCGATCCTGCGGCGCATCCTGCTGGCGTACGAGACCGGGGAACTATGGACGCTGCCGTTCGCCAACGACGTCACCCCGAACAGCCAACTCCTCATGCGCCGCAACATCCGCGAGCGTACGCGCACGATCGCGCCGTTCCTGCTCTATGACGACGACGCCTACATGGTGGTCGGCGACGACGGGGCGCTGTACTGGATGATCGACGCGTTCACCGCGTCGGACCGCCACCCGTATTCGCGGCCCATCAACGTCGGCGGGCGGGGCATCAACTACATCCGGAACAGCGTGAAGGTCGTGGTCAACGCCTACGACGGGACGACGCGGTTCTACGTGTTCGAGCCGGACGATCCCGTGATCCAGGCTTACCGGAACGTCTTTCCGGACCTGTTCGCCGACGCCGACGCGATGCCCGCGAACCTGCGGCCCCACACCCGATATCCGGAGCTGCTGTTCCAGATCCAGGCGTTGATCTACGCCACCTACCACGTCGACGACCCGCAGGTCTTCTACAACCGGGCGGACCTGTGGACCGTCGCCCAACAGAGCCGGTCACAGGCCGGCGCCGACCAGATCGAGCCCTACTTCGTCCTGCTCCGCTTCCCCGGGGAGGAAGAGGTCGAGTTCGTGTCCATTCTGCCGTTCACGCCGGCGAACCGGAACAACCTGATCGGCTGGATGGCCGCCCGCAGCGACGGCGACGCCTACGGCCGGTTGCGCGCCTACACGTTTCCCGAATCGCGCCTGATCGAAGGACCGTTGCAGATCGAGGCGCGAATCGACCAGGATCCCGAACTCTCATCCCAGTTGAGCCTCTGGAATCAGCAGGGCTCGACCGTGCTCCGGGGAAATCTGCTGGTCATCCCCATCGACGACACGCTGCTGTTCGTCTCGCCGATCTACCTGCAGGCCGAGCGCAGCCCCATGCCCGAGTTGCGAATCGTGGTCCTGGCCACGGAAGACCGGATGACCTACGGCGCCTCCTTCGAAGAAGCGCTTGGCCGGTTGCTCGATGGACAGGGTGCAACCCCATCGCCGTCGCCGCTGGAATCGACGGTCACCGACGCCGCGCCCGACATCGAGTTGCCCGCTGACGGCAACAGGGAAGCGCTGATCGCCCAGGCCGCGCAGGCGCTGGAGGACTACCAGCAACTGACCGCCGAAGGGCGGCTGGCGGAGGCCGGTCGACGGCTCGAGGCGCTCCGTGACGCCCTGGACGCCCTCCGCCGTTGATTCGATCGACCGTCCTCGGTGAAAGCCGGACCCGTAGCGGATTTCAGAACCGCCTTCTTGCCGAACGCCTACGCGATGGCTTTTCGCGACATGGGTGCGGCAGTGATGCCGAACAATACAGGCGTTTGACAACCGACGGTCCCACGATGCCCGCTCGGCAAGGCTTTCAGGGCCTGATGACGCAGGAACCGCATGGTAACAGGCCTGTAAAATAGGACCCGAGTTTTCAACAAGCCCCACGTGCCTGGGAACGACGCAAGATGCTGTCAGTCATCGTGTTAAACCGCTTGGCCTTTGAAAAACAAGACTTTCCACAGCTTTTTCCACAGCCCCTGCGGAACGTGGTGGCGAGTGCCGGAAGGGTGGAATTCGACAGGCGCGTCCGTGGCGCGATGGTGCGGGTCGGCGGGCTTGGCCGAGCCCATTACTTTACATAATAATCATTATGCGACGTTGGCTCCGGGCCATTCCGTTCGCCGTCCTTGAACCGCGCCAAA
>JAJEDW010000266.1 GCA_022821265.1 Acidobacteriota bacterium | reverse complement strand
GAGCGTCACAGAGGCGTCCTCGGAATCCCCGACGACCGGTGAGTCCTCACCGGACGGCGCGCAGGAAGCCGCGGCCATGGCCGCCGCCGCGGTCCCAAGGAATTTCCGCCGGGATGGACGGTTGCGTGCGTCCACGGAATCGTTCATCGAAGCCTCCAGGTTCACCCGCGGAGTGTCGGACTATATCCGCGGCGAACCGGGAGCGCAACGTTATCCGGGAGATCAGCTTGGGACGCCGCGACCTGGACGACACATAGCCTCGAGCGGTCACGACGGCATGTTGGGCACGTGCGCCTGCGTTACGCGTTCGATCCTGGGACCTTCGGTTGACCCCGCGGGCGGCGCGCGTCAGCCGCGCGTTGGCAGGACGACGACCCGGCGCCACGGCGTCTCGCCGCGGCTGTAGGACCCGAGCCCCATCTCCTCGATCAACTGGTGCTGTTGGCGGCGGATCGTCGGCGCCCGGGGCGCCAGCTCGACCGGCTTTCCGAACGACAGGACGCGGTCGATGCCCTCGCGGGCTTCGCGCAGCGCCTCCACCTCGGCGTCGTCCTGTTGCCCCAGACCGAACACGTCTTCCAGCCACGCCTTCATCTGACTGACCGTGTTGCTCCGGATGACGGCGACTTCCACGCCGCGACCGGCCATCTCCTCCAGGGTCCTCGGCTGCCGGCGCTCGTGCGCCTTCAGCGTCAGGACCAGGTTGGCTTCCCGGGGAACACGGGCGATCGCGGCCGGCGCCCCCAGGTCGGCGATCGCGCGCGACAGCCGGTCGCGGCTGATGCCGAACGGAAAGATCCGCAGTGAGCGGACACGCTCACGCGACGGCGCATTCTCGTCGCCGAAAGGCAGCACGCGCGCCCCGGCATCGGCAGCCGGCGAGTCCTCCGCCGCCTCTTCCAGCACCTGGTAGCCGTCGGCGGTGCGAAGCCGCACTTCGGGCCGGGCCTTCGGCCCGCGCAGGTACGCGTCCACGACCGACGCGGTCTCGTGATACACCGCGAGACAGTCCCGCGTCCGGATCTCGACCAGCGTGTCGAAGGTCGGCGGCGCCTTGCGTTCGAGCACGGTCTTCTGCGTACGCCGGCGGCGGGCCTCCTCGTCGCCGAGCGTCACCGCGTGCACGCCCCCCAGCAGGTCCGCCAGGGTGGGGTTCATCAGCAGGTTGTCCAACGCGTTGCCGTGCGCGGTGGCCACGAGCTGGACGCCGCGCTCGGCGATCGTCCGCGCGGCCAGCGCCTCCCGTTCGGTTCCGATCTCGTCGATGACGATCACCTCGGGCATGTGGTTCTCCACGGCCTCGATCATGACGGCGTGCTGCAGTTCGGGACGCGGCACCTGCATCCGCCGCGCGGCGCCGATGCCGGGGTGCGGGATGTCTCCGTCCCCGGCGATCTCGTTGGACGTGTCCACCACGATCACGCGCCGCATCGACTCGGTCGACAGCACCCGGGCGCTCTCGCGCAGCAGGGTGGTCTTGCCGATGCCGGGGCGGCCCAACAACAGCAGGCTCTTCCCGGATTCGACGACGTCACGCAGAATATCGACGGTCCCGTAGACCGCCCGGCCGACGCGGCAGGTCAACCCGATGACGGCGTCGCGGCGGTTCCGGATGGCCGAGATTCGATGCAGCGTGCGCTCGATGCCGGCCCGGTTGTCTCCCGAGAACTCGCCGAGCCGCCCGATGACGTGGTCGAGGGCGTCGTGGCCGACCGGGTCGCCGGCCAGCATCACGGTGCCCGACGGGAACCGCGCCTCCGGGCGGCGGCCCAGGTCCAGTACGATCTCGATCAGGCTGTCGACGCCGTCCTGGCCATCGAGAGACTCCTGGATCGCGGGCGGAAGGACCCGGAGCAGGAGATCCAGGTCGTCGGTGGTTTCCTGGCTGGCCAAGACTCGACCGTGCCTCCTCGAAAGCTGGCGTGGTGGCATTGTACATGGCCACGGCCCGGTCGCGGACAGGCCCGCTCCCAACCGCTCCCGCTCCAAACTGCTATAGTAGGAACGAAGCCAGGGTAAACGCATGGATCGAACACCGGAGAGCCCCCCGGGCGAGGACGCCATGACCAATCCGCCGCGCCTGGACAGCCTCGACGCGTGGCAATCCCTGCTGGAGGAGTCGCGGCGCCGGCCCGTCCTGGTATTCAAGCACAGCACCGCGTGCGAGATCAGCGCCGCGGTGTTCGACGCGTTCCGCCGTTACGCGGCGCGGGGAGATACCCCGCCGTCCCGCGTCGTTCACGTGATCGAGGACCGCGCCCTTTCCGACGCGATCGCCGACCACACGGGCGTCGCGCACGAGTCGCCGCAGTTGATCGCGATCGAGAACGGGCGCCCCGTCTGGCATGCCTCGCACTGGTCGATCGACATGGACGCGCTGGAGAAGCGCCTGCGGGAACCCGCCTGAGGGATCCCTCACCGCCCCCCGAGACCCGACGTGACCGAATCCCGCTTCACCAACCGGCTGGCCGAGGAAACCAGCCCGTACCTGCTGCAGCACGCGCACAACCCCGTGGACTGGTACCCGTGGGGACCGGCCGCGCTGGAGAAGGCGCGCATCGAAGACAAGCCGATCCTGCTCAGCATCGGATACTCGGCCTGCCACTGGTGCCACGTCATGGAGCGCGAGTCGTTCGAGGACCCCGAGATCGCCCGGTTGATGAACGAGAACTACGTCAACATCAAGGTCGACCGCGAGGAACGCCCCGACCTGGACCAGATCTACATGAGCGCCATCCAGCTCATGACCGGGAGCGGCGGCTGGCCGCTGACCGCGTTCCTGACGCCGGACGGGAAGCCGTTCTACGGCGGGACGTACTTCCCGCCCGACGACAAGTACAACAGGCCCGGATTCCGGCGCGTTCTCGCCGCAATCTCCGAGGCGTACCTCAAGCGGCGGGACGACGTGCTGTCCAACGCCCGGACGGTCGTCGAGCGGATCGACGGACAGGCCCGTTCCGGAGGCGCCGCCGGCGCGCTGGACCTGGAGCTGCTCGAACGCGCGGCCGGCGGCGTTTCCCGCCAGTTCGACCCCGTCCACGGAGGTTTCGGCTCGGCGCCCAAGTTCCCGTCGAGCATGACCCTCGACTTTCTGCTGCGCTACCACGACCGCAGCCGGGAGGACCAGCCGCTGGAAATGGCCCGCCTGACGCTCGACAAGATGGCGCTGGGAGGACTCTACGACCATGTCGGCGGCGGGTTCCATCGATATTCGACGGATGCCCATTGGCTGGTTCCCCACTTCGAGAAGATGCTCTACGACAACGCCCTGCTCGCCGAGGTCTACCTGGACGCGTACCGGTTGACCGGGAGCGGGCTCTATCGCCGCGTCGTGGAAGAGACGCTCGAGTTCGCGGCGCGCGAGCTCCGCGATCCGACGGGTGGTTTCCATTCGACGCTCGACGCCGACAGCGAGGGGGTCGAGGGTCGGTTCTACGTCTGGACCCGGGAGGAGTTCGCGGAGGTTGCCGGCGAGGACGCCGACCTGCTCGGGCGCTACTTCGACGTGACCGCCGAGGGCAACTTCGAGGGGCGGAACATCCTGCACGTCAGCCATCCGCCGGAAACGTTCGCCCAAAGCGAGTCGGTGACGGTCGAATCCCTCGAACGCGCCGTCCGACGAGCCCTCCCGGCGCTTCTGGCGAAGCGGGAGGAGCGTCCCAGGCCGGCGCGCGACGAGAAGATCCTGACCGACTGGAACGGCCTGATGCTTCGCACGATGGCCAAGGCCGCCGCTCACCTCGGGCGCAACGACTGGCGGGAGATGGCCGAGGCCAACGCGGCCTTTCTCCTGGACACCATGTGGGACGGCCGCCGCCTTCGGCACGCGTTCAAGGACGGTCGGGCCCGGTTCGACGGATACGCCGACGACTACGCCAACCTGGCCGACGGCCTCGCGGCGCTCTACGAGCTGACGCTGGACGGGAAGTGGCTGGAAGCCTCGGCCCGGATAGCGGAGCGGATGATCGAGGAGTTCTGGGACGATGAGAACGGAGGGCTGTTCTTCACCGGGAATTCCCACGAGCGCCTGGTCGCGCGAACGAAGGAGTACTTCGACAACGCGACGCCTTCGGGAAACTCGGTCGCCGCCGGCCTGCTGGCGCGGCTCGCCACGCTCCTGGACCGCCCGGACTTCAGGGAAAAGGCCGAGCGGACATGCGCCAACGTGGCCGGCTACCTGCCCGACTACCCGACCGGTTTCGGGCGAATGCTGGCGGCCGTGGACTACCTGGTGGGACCGTCGCGGGAGATCGCCATCGTCGGTTCGGCCGAACCCTTCCTGGAAACCGTTCGCGGCCGGTATCTCCCGCGCGCCGTATTGGCCGCCGGCGAAACCGGCAGCATCGGCCTTCTCGAGGACCGGACGCGCCTTGACGGGAAACCCACCGTCTACGTGTGCGAGAACCGCATCTGCCGGGAACCCACGACGGACGCCGCCGTTCTCGGCCGCCTGCTCGAACTGTAGGAGCCCGTGGTGTCTCATGAATCGGCTACCAGAGACCGGGGCGTTCGTTGGGCCAGCCAAGGGTACCCGCGGCGTCAGTTCAAGAAATCGATTCGTCGGCACGGCCGCACGTCGGGGGTTACGGGACCTGTCGGCCGAGTCTTTCTCGCTTGAGGGAAGAGATTATTTTATTGGACTAACGCCTCGCGCCGCTCGTTGTTCAGTCGCGGCGAGGAACGCCGCGCCTACCATGGGGAGAGGACCCGGACGGCGGCGCGTAAACCTCGGTGTCTGGCCGACGAAGCACCGGAGTGTCGGTCAAGGGAACCTCCTCGCGTCTGCCCCAAGTGTACCCGCGGCGTTCCTCGCCGCGGGTGGGCAACGAGGCGGTAGCCGAGGCGACAGTCCAAGAAATTGATTCGTCGGGATAGGCCCGACGTTGGGGGGTTGCCGGGCCGTCCGAGGCTCTCTGGCCGGCGGGACGAGATCAATTTATCGGGCCAACGCCTTGCTCCGCTCGTTGTTCAGTCGCGGCGAGGAACGCGCGACTACCATGGGGAGAGACGCCGGACGGAGGGACGCGACACCCCTCCCCCGCCTTCCGCTATAATCCCCACACCCTTCCCGAACTCGGCGGGGCCCAACCCCATGAAGAACCGACCGGCCGCGTCCAACGCCATCGTCAGCGAGATCGAGGCCCTGGGCCCCTGGTTCTACCCGTTCGACTTCGACGGCGTCCGGACCCGTTCCTACCTGCCGCCGCACATGGTGGAGATCTTCGAGACGCGGCGGCGCATGGTGGAGGGCGTCGTCGCCGCCCACTTCGGGGAACGCATCGGCCAGGTCCGGTGCCTGGACATCGGCTGCCACGAGGGCTACTACAGCTTCGCCATGGCCCGGATGGGCGTCGGGCGCGTCACCGGCCTGGACGTCCGCGAGGGGAACCTGGCCCGCGCCCGATTCGCCGCCCGGCAGTTGGGGCATATCGGCATCGAGTTCCGGGCGCGCAACGTCGAGACGCTCGACGCCGCGTCGTTGGGCCGGTTCGACCTGACGCTGCTGCTGGGCGTCGTCTACCACCTGGAGAACCCCATGCGGGCGCTGCGCAACGTGCGCGCCGTCACCTCGGAGGTGTGCGTCGTCGAGTCGCAGGTGATCGACGAGATCGAGGGCGAGACCGAGTGGGGCGAGCGCGATTCGAAGCAGCCCTACCGCGGCGTGCTCGCCCTCGTCGACGATTCCGCGGAGTTCGACGGTGACAACAACGAGACGGGCCACACGCCCGTCGCCCTGTGCCCGTCGCCGAGGGCGCTGGAGTTCATGCTGCTGCAGGCCGGGTTCGCGCGCGTCGAGTTCGTCGACCCGCCCGAGGGCGCCTACGAGCAGCACGCCCGCGGCAAGCGCGTCGTGTGCGCGGCGTACTGCTGAGGCGGGATCCGATGACAAGGACAGTCGTGCTGACGGCGGCGCTGGCCGCGCTGGCGCTGCCCGCGCTTGCGCAGACCGACGCGCAGGCGAAGCGGCGGCACGTGCTGCCCCACGTGGCCGACGGCGATGGATGGCGATCGTCGGTGCTGGTGACGAACGTGGCCGAGTCGGCGGCCGTCTGCACGGTGGAGTTGCACGGCCTGGGCACGGACCGGTTCCACGCGGTGGACGGGGTGACGGCGGCGGGATCGACCGCGTCGTTCACGCTGGCCGAACGCGGCGGGAGCCTGGTCTGGGAGAGCCGGAACGATCGGGCGGCGGCGTCCGGCTACGCCGCGGTGGACTGCTCGGCGCCGGTCACCGCGCAGGTGGTGTTCGCCTGGATCGGCGACGAGGGTCGTCCCGAGGGCATCGCCACGGTGTTCAGCTCGCAGGACGGGCGGGAGTTCCAGTTTCCGGTGCTGACGCCGGCCGGGACGCTGGGGTTCGCCGTGGCGAACGACACGCGCCTGGACGCGGAATGCCGGGTGGTGCTGGAGGATCCGCGGCGGGAGCGTCTGGGGGAAGCGTCGATCGCCGTGCTGGCCCGGTCGAACCGGGCGCGCATGCTTCACCGGATCGTGGCGATTCCGGACGGGTTCCGGGGCGGGTCGGCGACGCTGACCTGCGATCGGCGGGTGGCGGCGATCGGGCTGCACTTCGAGCTGGAGCCGGACGGGGAGATCGTCACGTTCAACACGCTGCCGCCGGCGCTGCTTCCGACGTCGGGTCTGGGGGCGCCCGACGAGCGGGCGAAGCGGCGGCACGTGTTGCCGCACCTGGCCGACGGGGACGGGTGGCGGTCGTTCCTGCTGGTGACGAACACGAACCGGACCACGTCGCGGTGCGCGCTGGAGCTGAGGGGGCTGGGGGCGGACCGGTTCCAGTCCGTTGACGGGGTGACGGCCACGGGGTCGACGGCGGAGTTCGAGCTGGAGGGCGAGGGCGGTTACCGGGTGTGGGGCACGCGGAACCGGGGGCCGCTGGCGTCGGGTTACGCCGTGTTGGACTGCACGGGGTCGGTAGTGGCGCAGGTGGTGTTCGCCTGGCTCGGGGAGGTCGGGCGGCCGGTGGGCATGGCGACGGTCTTCAGCTCCCAGGACGGGCAACTGTTCCGGATACCGGTGTTGACGGCGGCGGGCACGGTGGGGTTCTCGATCGCCAACGACGGGGACGAGGACGCCGCGTGCCGGATCGTGCTGGAGGGGCCGGACGGGACGGATCTGGGGGCGTCGTCGATCGCGGTGCCGTCGAAGGCGAACCGGGCGCGGATGCTCCACGAGGCGGTGGGGATACCGGAGGGTTTCGGGCGCGGCGCGGCGCGGTTGGCGTGCGATCGGGCGGTGGCGGTGATCGGGCTGCACATGGAGCTGGAGGCGGACGGCGGGATCGCGACGTTCAACACGCTGCCGCCGTCGCGGATCGAGCCGGTGCTGCCGGGGGTTCGGATGTGGGCGTCGCCGACGACCATCGACCTGGGCGGGACGACGGAGTTGAGCTGGACGTTCACGAACGCCGTCCGGGCGGTGATCACGCCGGATGTCGGCGGGGTGGCCGGGAGGGGATCGGTGGAGGTGTCGCCGCGGGAGACGACGACGTACCGGATCACGGCGACGACGGCGGACGGGCTGACGGCGGCGGCGACGGTGACGATCTACGTGAGATTCTCCGAGCGGGGCGTGCTGGAGGTCTTGTACCAGGACACGGGCGGCGCGGTCTGGTTGAACCAAGGCAACTGGCTGAGCGACCGTCCCCTGGGACAGTGGCACGGGGTGGAAGTCGACACCGCCGGGCGGGTGATCGCGTTGCGCCTTCAACGCAACGACCTGACGGGAGCGATTCCGCCGGAGCTGGGCCGGCTCACGGAGCTGCGGCGCCTGTGGTTGTTCGAAAATAAACTGACCGGACCGCTCCCGCCCGAGTTGGGGTCTCTGGCCAAACTGGAGAACTTGCATTTATCTTCGAACCGGTTGACAGGAGCGTTGCCCCCGGAACTGGGTGCTCTCGGCCGGCTGGAAAACCTGCAGCTCAATCAGAACCGGCTGACCGGCGCCATCCCGCCGGAATGGGGCGGCCTCCGCA
>JAJEDW010000218.1 GCA_022821265.1 Acidobacteriota bacterium | reverse complement strand
GGCGAGCCGGAACCCGGCCCGCCGCCTGTGGCGCCTACTCTTCAGGCAGCAGCGTCACGTGGATGTAGTTGTCCGTGTCGAAGTACTGCTGCATGCCCGCCTGGATGTCGGCCTCGGTCAACGCCTCGACCGAGTCCGAGTACGACAGGATCGCCCCGGCGCCCGGGTCCTCGCCGAACCGGTAGGAGAAGGCGAGCTGCGTCAGCCAGAAGTTGTTGTTCTCCAGCCGCGTCTCGTGGGTCCGCAGCATCGCCTCGCGCGTGTCGGCCAGTTCGTCGGCCTCGGGCCCTGCGGCTTTCAGCGCCTCGATCTCGGCGAACAGCGTCTCGGCCAGGTCTTCGGCGCGCTCCGGGTCGGACCCGAAGCTGATGGTCACCGTGTAGCGGCCTTCCGGCTGCCACGCCTGCTGCGGGCTCACGCCCACGCTGTAGGTGCCGCCCAGCTCCTCCCGCATGACGTCGCGCAGCCGCGTCTGCAGCAACTGCGCCGTGGCGGTCAGCCGGGTGCGCTCGGCCTGGTCGGCGATGTCGAACGGGCCCGTGAACGCGATGCGCGTCTGGCTCTGCGGCTCGATTCCCCGGTTCACGGTCTCGGTGATCACTCCCGTCGGGTTGCGAATGCCGACGTCGCGCCAGGTCTCCTCCCGGTCCGTCACCGGCAGGCCGCCGATGTAGGTCTCCACCAGCGGCCGCATGACGTCGAGGTCCATGTTGCCGACGAAGACGAACGTGTAATCGTCCGCGTCGGCGAACCTGTCCTCGTAGAAGGCCATCGATCGGGCCAGGTCGGTCTCGTCGATCATCTCGACCGACGGCGGCTGGCGGCGCGGATGGTCCTGGTACAGGATGCGGTTGAACGCGTCGGTCAGCGCCGCTCCCGGATCGGCGTCCCGGTTGGCCAGCACCGTCCGCATCTGCGTCTGGAAGAGCCCGAAGAACGCCTCGTCCGCACGCGGCTCGGTCACGCGCAGGTAGATCAACTGGAACATCGTTTCCAGGTCGGCCGGCGAGGCGTTGCCCCGGACGCCCTCCTCGTAGTCCGTGACGTAGGGCATGGCGTTGGCCACCTTGCCGGTCAACTCGCGCTGCAGGTCGATCGTGTTGAACGGACCCAGGCCGCCCGCGGCGATGACGGTCACGGCCGTGTCGGCCGCGACGAAGTCCTGGTCGCTGGCCAGGGAGGTCCCGCCCGGGCTGAAGCCCTGGAAGACGATCTGGTCCTGCTGGAAGTCCGTCGGCTTCAACACCACGGTGATGCCGTTGGCGAGGCCCCATTCGGTCAGGCCGCCGTCGAGCTCGCGCTCCGCGACGATCGGGGAACCGTCCGGAACCTCGGCCAGCAACGGAGCATCGACGGTGTCTTCCTCGTAGGGGGTGATCTCGATACCCGCGACGGCGTCGATCACGCCCGAAAGGTCGCCCTCCGTCGCCACGGTGACGGCGGGGTCTTCCGGAGCGCTGACGGCCACGACCCGGTTGGCGGCGCTGATCCAGTTCTGGCCGACCTGGTTGACCTCGTCCAGGGTGATCTCGGGAACGAACCGCTGGTACAACGCGTACTCGAACTCGACCCCCGGAATGGACTCGCCGGTCAGGAAGGCCCGGATGTACTCGGCCGCGAACGCGCCCGAGTTGCGGCTGTCGCGGTTGGTGTACAACCGCTCCATGTTGCGCAGCGCGTCGGTCTTCACCCGGTCGAGCTCGGTCTCGGTGAAGCCGAATCGCGCCACGCGCTCGGCTTCCACCAGGACGGCCTCCAGGCCGCGCTCGACGCCGCCCGGCACCACCGCCGCCATCAGCATGTAGCCGCTCATCGGGCGGATCAGGGCGCCGTGCTGGGAAATGCCCGTCAGGAACGGGGCGTCCGCATCGAGCGTGAGCTCCTGGAACCGGGCGTTCAGCATGTCGTTGTACAGCCTTTCCACGATCCGCCGGCGGTACCCGCCGATCGTCCAGTCGTCCTCGGGCGGCATCTTGTGGTAGACGACCACCTGCGTCAGCGGCAACTCGGGATCGGTCGCGATCGTGAACAACGTCTCGTCGTGATCGGGCACCGCGTGCCGCACGCGCTCCCTCGGATCGTCCGAGGCCGGAAGGTCTTCGAAGTGCTCGACGATCAAGCGCTCGATCTCGGACGCGTCGAAGTCCCCGACGGCCACGACGGCCATCAGCTCCGGGCGGTACCAGTCGCGATAGAAGCGGCGGACGGCCTCGGGTTCGAAGTTCTCGATGCTCTCCAGCGTTCCGATGGGCAGGCGCTCCGCGTACCGGGAACCTCTGAGAATGACGGGAAACTGCTGATCGCGGATGCGCGTCTGCGCGCCCTGCCCCAGCCGCCATTCCTCGATCACGACGCCGCGTTCCAGCTCGATCTCCTCCGCGTCCAGCGTCAGGGAAGTGGCCCAGTCCTGGAGGATCTGGAACGCGGTCTCCATGTTCGCGGCGTCATCGGTGGGCAGCTGCAGTTGATACACGGTCTCGTCGAACGACGTGTAGGCGTTGACGCCGGGTCCCAGGCGCATTCCGATCGATTCCATGAAACCGACCAGTTCCTGCTTCTCGAAGTTTTCGGTCCCGTTGAACGCCATGTGCTCGAGGAAATGGGCCAGTCCCAACTGGTCGTCGTCCTCGACGACGGAGCCGACGTCCACGACCAGCCGCAGCTCGGCCCGGTTCTCGGGCTCCTGGTTCTCGCGAATGAAGTACCGGAGGCCGTTGGCGAACTCGCCCAGCACGATGCGGGGGCTCGCCGGCGCCGGCGCGTCCAGGCCGACGGTGAACGCTTCGGCGGGCAGCGCCTCCGGTGGCGTCTGCGCCGGAAGCGGCGCGGGTCCCACCGCCGCGAGGAACGGAACGAGAAGGAATGTCTTGACGCCGGCGGAAACGAAACGCCGGAGGCGGGGAGCGGTAGCATTCAGCCGCATGGTCGGTCTCCTTGTCGAAGGGCGCGTACGAATCACGGTGAGGGCCGCCTACGATGGTAGCCCGAACGCGCCCGAAATGCCGCCGGCAGCACCGCTTTTCGGAAAAAATCGGCAGTCCGATCCGTCCGCGGTGTCGCGGTCGAGACGCTCGCGGCCGGCGGCGTCGGTTGTGAAACGCCGGCGGAATGCGCTAATCTGGTGTGAGATGAGCGTGACTGTGGTCCGTCCGGACGATTCTCCGCCCCCGAGTACGCCGCCCGAAAGCGACACCGAAGACGCGGTGTCCGCGGAAAGCTTCGAAAGCCTCGGGATCCATCCAAGACTGCTCGGCGCCTTGGCCGAGGAGGGCTACGTCTGCCCGACTCCCATACAGAGGCAGGCCATTCCCCTGCTGCTCCAGGGCCGCGACCTGCTGGCGACGGCCGAGACCGGCACCGGAAAGACGGCCGCGTTCGCTCTTCCGACGATACAGACGCTTCACGAGGGCGCGCAGGCGCTGGTCCTGACGCCGACCCGGGAGCTGGCGATCCAGGTCGAGGACAGCTTCCGGCGGTATGCCGGCGAGGTTGGACTCAAGGGCGCCGTCATCGTCGGCGGCGTTCCCGAGCGCGGGCAGATCGCCGCCCTCCGGCGCGGCCCCGACGTGATCGTCGGCACCCCGGGCCGGATTCTCGACCTGATGCGTCAGGGCCGGCTGAAGCTCGACAAGGTGGAGGTCCTCGTCCTGGACGAGGCCGACCGGATGCTGGACATGGGCTTCATCGAGGACGTTCAGCGCATCGTCAGCCGCGTGCCGAGGGAACGCCAGACGATGTTCTTCTCGGCCACGATGTCGGACGCGGTCCTCTCCCTGGCCCGTTCGATGCTCCGCGACCCGGTGCGCGTGTCGGTCGCGCCGCCGGCGAAGATCGCCGACAACATTTCACAGCGCGTGATGTTCGTCTCCCTGATGAACAAGCGCGCGCTATTGACGCACGTCCTGGACGACGCCGAGGTGAAGCGGGCGCTCGTGTTCACGCGCACCAAGATGGAAGCCGACCGCGTGCTGCAGCACGTGGCCGCCGCCGGCGCGTCCGCCGACTCCATCCACTCGGACAAGAACCAGACGGCCCGGCAGCGCGCTCTCAACGCGTTCGCGACCGGCAAGGTGAGGGTTCTGATCGCCACCGACGTCATGGCCCGCGGAATCGACGTCGACGACATCACGCACGTCATCAACTACGAGATGCCGCCGAACCGGGAGCACTACGTCCACCGGATCGGCCGGACGGCCCTAGCCGGCGCCGCGGGCGTCGCCCTGTCCTTCTGCGACGTCTCCGAGGTGCCGCTCCTGAACGAGATCCGGACCGCGACGGAGTCCGCGATCGAGGTGATCGAGGCGCAACCCTACCACTCGTCCGCCATCGCGGTCCTCTACAACGGAGACGGGAAGCCGTCCCGTTCGGGCCGGTCCGGATGGCGCAGCTTCCGTCCGCGGGGGCCGCGCCGGGGATAGTCCCTCGCCCGGACGCTCGCTACAGCGCCCGGATCTGGACGTTGCGGAACTTCACGATTCCCGAACCGTATTGCAGCCCGATCGGACCCTCGGTGTAGGCGTCGTCCTCGACGTCCACGGTCTGAACCCCGTTGAGGATCACGGTCAGCCGGGAACCTTCCGCGCGAATCTCGTACGTGTTCCACTGCCCGCCGACGTTGATGACCTCGGACGGCGGCGCGAAGTTCACGATGGATCCGGTCCGGTAGGTCTGGTCCGGCCGCGTGTCGAAGATGTTCACCTCGTACGCGTTCTCGGCGTTGATGGCCTCGGGTTCCTGGCATCGGATGAACACGCCGCTGTTGGCCGGCTCGTCGACCCAGAATTCCAGCGTCAACTCGAAGTCCGCGTAGGAGTCGGGCGTGACGAGAAACCCCGCCATCCCGTTGTCGGCCATGACCGAGTCGTCGCTCGGATCCAGGGACCAGTTGGCGTCGCCGGTCACGTTCCACCCGTCCATCGTGGAACCGTCGAACAGGACCGTCCATTCCGGATCGGCCGGGTTCATGCCGTCGTCGGCGCCGCAAGCCCACAGGCCCAGCGACATCACGCTGACAGCGAACGCGGATGCACGTTTCATCATGGGTCTCCTTTGATCCGTTAACATGGCCCCCACCGGGTACTCGGAGAAGTCTAACCCATGGCACAAGTCGCAGAGGGTCGCCGGCCGGAATCGGGCTGGTACGTCCTGACCGGGCGTCCGTCGTCGGGGATCACCACGACCCTGGACGCGCTGGCCGCGCGCGGGTACCGCACCATCCGGGAAGCCGCGCGCTCCATCATCGACGAGCGCATGGCCGAGGGCTGGACCGTGGAACGGATACGCGGCGACGACGCCCGTTTCCAGCGCGAGATCCTGGCGCGCAAGATCGCCGCGGAGGCCCGGGCGCCGACCGACGCGGTGGTTTTCTTCGACCGCGCGCTGCCCGAGAGCACCGTCTACCATGCCATCGCCGGCCTGGATCCGCGAGAGGTCCTCCGCGTCTGCGGCCGGAACGTTTACCGGAAGGTCTTCTTCATGGAACCGCTGCCCTACGCCGCGGACTACGCGCGCACGGAGAGCCCGGAGATGCTGCACCGGCTCGAACGGGAAATCCCCGCGGCGTACCGGAGCCTCGGCTACGAAGTGATCCCCGTGCCCGTGGAACCGGTGGAAGACCGAATCGAGCGGATCATCCGACAGCTCTAGGGAACGACGCGGTAGGCCCGGTCCACCGCGTCCTCGGTGCCGATCATCAGGTCCGAGGCGAGGTTGTTCTCCTGGCACACGTACTCGAAGTTCTCCCACCCCGGCGTCCAGACCAGGTAGAAGCCCGACGTCCACGGCTCGGTGTACACGCCGGGGTCCTCGATCGTGACCTCGTAGGTCATCCGCTCCAGGCTCGTCCGCGTGAACCGCTCCACCAGGCGCAGCCGCTCGGTGTGGGGAAAACCGCGCCGGTCTATCCAGAAACGCTCGTTGAACCCGATCGTGTCGACGACGAGCGTGTCGCCTTCCCACCAG
>JAJEDW010000304.1 GCA_022821265.1 Acidobacteriota bacterium | reverse complement strand
TGGCGCTGCATGGCGGGAACCGGGCGGTGCCGGCGCAGTTGCTCGTGCGCTCACCCAAGGGCGGCAACAAGCCGACGCCGCTGCCTCACGCCACGTCATTGTTCGACATGCGCGCCGCGATGCCGCCCCGGCGGGAGATCGTCGAGCGCCATGGCTTGAGACTGTTCTCGGCGCCGGCGGCATT
Source organism: Acidobacteriota bacterium (assembly GCA_022821265.1). GTDB lineage: Bacteria > Acidobacteriota > Terriglobia > 20CM-2-55-15 > 20CM-2-55-15 > JAJEDW01. Next base: position 10,662 of record JAJEDW010000304.1, on the reverse strand, counting down.
GATCGCCGTTTCCCAACGGTTCTTCCGGCACGCGCCAACGGACGTGCGTGCCGCGATGGCGACAATCGAAGACGCATCGGATGTTCTCGCGCTACTGCTCGAAGGCGGTCACGGCACGATCGCGGGACGCCTCGTCGGCGCGTTCAGAAACGCCGGACAAGAACGCATCGCCGACGACATCGCGAAAACGATGGCGACAGCGGGCTACACCGTGCGCATCAGCGATCCGTTCAAGGACGCGCCGCGCATGGTGCTTCGGACGCGCGGGCCGTCGCCCCACGTCAATCGCATAAGGCTGATGTGGCAAACGATGTGCGATCCGGTTCGCAACGTCTTTCCCGCCCCGCCGGGCTTGCCTCGGGACGCCCGCGCGTACCTCAAGACGGTCGATGACATCTACGTCAATGATGCGTACCACTCATTGTCCATCGAGGGATATCGCGTGAGTCGCGAGCTCATTGAGAGGGTGCGCAGCGGCGAGTGGAACCCTGATCGTAATCCGCGGGATCGGGACGACCGCGACGCGCTCGCGGCGCGCGGCTACTACGACGCCTTTGTCAGTGTGATGGCAAGCGTGGAGAAAGTGCTCACCGGCGCGAACGCGGGTCAGGTCAGTCGGAATGATCATGGGGACTGGTACCGGCAGCTCTTCGGGACCGGTGTGACCGCGGGAATCGTGGGCGCGTCGGATCTCGCCGGCTACCGGGTCGGTCCGGTCCACATTCGGCGCTCGATGCATGTGCCGCCGCCGCGCGAAGCGGTGCGCGATTGCATGCCCGTGCTGTTCGAGTTGCTCGCGAACGAGGTTGAGCCGGCGGTGCGCGTTGTGCTCGGGCATTTCGCGTTCGTGTACATCCATCCCTACATGGACGGCAACGGCCGCATGGGACGTTTTCTCATGAATGTCATGCTCGCCTCCGGCGGTTATCCCTGGACGATCATCCCGCTCGAGAGGCGCGACGACTACATGGCCGCGCTCGAGTCGGCGAGCGTCCGGCAGGACATCCGGCCCTTTGCCGAATTCGTTGCCGAGCTGGTCGATGCCAGGCTGCGAGGGAGGTCGGCGCCGACAGCGCCCGCCGGGGGCGGTGACGCATAGCGCTTCGTGGTGATGGGTGGTCTCGTTCGCATTCGATCCGAAGAAGCGAAGCCGGCTGCTTTCTCAATCGGGTAGCGTGTCGGTCGGCTTCAACCCATGTTACTCGTCAGAACCCGGAGTCCTTCTCTCGCCCGTGGGCCAAGTGGCGCTCCCAGTCATGCATCGAGGATACGGCGACGACCAAACTGGTCCGAACGCGCATAGGCGACCTCGCCTCGGTTCTGGAAAACCAGCGCCAAGGCCGCCTCAAGAAACTGCCGATGAGCGAGGGCCGGGGAAAACGCGCGTGCGCTGAACGCCGGACCGCTTCGTGCCGGCGCATCTCGAGATTCGTCATGACCCGATGCCTCCAAACGCGGCGTGTGTCCAAGCTCTCGCCTCGTTTCCAAGTGTCCGTGGAGTGTGACCGAATCGCTGTACTCTACCACGCGCTCGGCATCGACCTGCTCCAGACGTTCATCCGTGAGTCCGGTTCTGGGCGGCGGCTCAGAGTGGACTTGTACGGTGAACGGTATTACCGTACATTCACGAAATGGACATTCGGTCTGTCCGCCACCGGGGATTGCTCCAGTTGCTTGAGAACGACAACGCCCGGTTCATAAGACAGGACTTGGTCGACCGCGTTCGCAAGATCTTGACGGTGCTGACCTTGAGCGAGGATCTGGACGAATTCGTTGCCAATGCGCCACGGGGTTGGCGCGTTCATCGGCTTACGGGCGACCGGCGGACCGAATGGAGTGTTTCGGTATCCGGCAATTGGCGTATTACGTTCGAAGGAACGGGCGTCTACATCGACCGCTTGAACCTGGAGGACTACCACTGATGGCAACCGACGGCATCAAGGTGAACATGACCCCCTCGCATCCGGGCGATTACCTTCGAACGGAGATCCTCGATGCGTTGGGTCTGAACGTGACGGCGGCGGCTCGGGTCCTGGGCGTTCGTCGAGCGACACTTTCGGCTCTCGTGAACGGAAACTCCACGCTGTCACCGGAGATGGCGTTGCGGATCGAGAAGGCCTTTGACGTGAGCATGGACATGTTGCTCAGGATGCAGGCTTGGTACGACGCCTCGCGGATGCGGGCGCGAGCGAGTGAGATCGTCGTCGAGCGCTACGAACCTGCCTGATCGGTTCTTTCTGAGAAGCAGTGTTCGAAACGAAGCAGAAGGCATTGATGTTCGCGGCTGCGCTTGGGGCGCGGCGCGGCGACCGGGAGTCGTTGGAAGGACGAGGCGAAGGCATCCGGGTCGATATCTTCCAACGCGCAATGGATGATACGTTCATAGACGCATTGGCGGTCGCGGTCACGGAGGACCTTGGGGTGTTGGCAAAGGATAGAGGGGAAGAGCGGATCACGATTTTCGAAGAAAGCGCGAAGGCGGGTCTGGCGGAGATGGAAAAGGTAATCGACAGACCCGGGGATGGCGTGGACGAGCTGTTGAGGTTGACGCAGAATGCACGGATTGCAATCAGGGAGGATCTGCCAGGCCTGGATCCGGAGGCACTCGCTCGACTTGAGAACTTCTAGTGAGTCGTTGCGGATGGTGAATGTCCAATGACGGCGTCGCGAGACGGCAAATCCAGTGGCATATCTGATCGACTGGACAACGTTTGACGGCCGTTAGGTCATATGACGTCGGCAATCCGATCTGTAAGGACCGCGGTTCGGCGGACGGAGGTTAACGGACGTACATCACGCCACCCCGAACCCTTCCCAGAACGTCGCCAGGACGTAGCCGCCGGCGACGATGGCGATCCAGACGATCGCGGTCAGCCACAGCCCCCACGAGAACATCGTCTTGACGTTGACGCCGTAGCCGGCCGCGATGGCCGGGCCGCCCGAGGACGACGGTAGCATGAGGCCGTAGTTGCCGGCGGCGGCCACGATGTAGACGAACGGCACGGGGTTCATGCCCAGGCCCTGGAACGTGCTGATCGTGATGGGCACGACGATGGCGACGGCGGCCGTGTTGCTGGTGATCTGGGTGAGGACGATGGTGAGGAACGCGAACACGACGATGGCCGTGAATCCGCCGCCGCCGGCCATCGGCGCCAGGCGGTCGGCGAAGAACCGCGCCGTTCCGGTTTCGCTCAGGACCTGACCCAGGGCGGATCCTCCGGCGAACAGGTAGATCAGGCCCCACACCATGCGCCCTTGCGCGTACTCCCACCGGAGCAGCGGTTCGCCCTTGTGGCGGACGACGAAGCTGAGCACGGCGAAGGCCAGGAACGCGAACGCCGGCGTCAGGCCCGGCAGGAGCCCCGCGTAGAACTGGCGCGTGAAGGCGAGCAGCGTGGCGGCGGTGAAGAACGCCAGTCCCCAGATTTCGGGCGTGGACATCCGTCCCAGCGCCTGCAGCTCGCCGGTGAAGAATGCGCGCGTGCCTTCCACCCGCTCCATCTCGGGCCTGAACGCGAACCGCATGAAGGCGAACGCGACGCAGGCCGCGATGACGGTCAGCGGCATGATGCGCGTCAGCCAGGTCGTGAACAGGAACTCGTGGTCGATCAGTTGCTCTTCGATGAACTGGACGGTCAGCAGGTTGGGGGCGCCGCCGATGGGCGTGCCCGACCCCCCGATGCTGGTGCCCCAGGCGACGGCGATCAGGACGGCCGACCCGAACGCGCTCTTTCCCACGTCCTCGATGCCGATGAAGCGCAGCATCGCCACGACGATCGGCATCATGGCGGCCGCCACGACCGTGTTGGGAAGGAACGTGCTCAGCACGGCGGCGACGCCGAACCACACCAGGATCTGCCGGCGCGTGTCCGTCCCCACGCCCAGCAGCGACACCAGCGCGATGCGGCGGTCCAGGCCCCAGCGGGTCCAGAGCGTGGCCAGGACGTTGGCCCCCAGCAGCAGGATGACGAGCTGCTGGGCGTAGGCCGGCAGGATCGTCGTGACCGGCAGGAAGTCGAACAGCGCGAGGACGACCAGGGGCAGGAAACCCGTGACGGCCAGGTGCACCGGCTGGAAGATCCACCACCACGACATCCACACCAGCAGGCCCAGGCTGCCTCGGATCTCGTACGGAATCGTCGGGAGCGGCGCCAGGACCAGCCCGATGAATACGGCGGGCCCGGCCAGCGCGTGCAGCGTCGTCCGGCGGCCTTCGCGCGTCACGGTTCGAGGGCGGCCTGCCACGCTTCCGCGTACTTGTAGCCGCTGCCGGTGTTGAAGAGCACGACGCGTTCCCCGGCGCCGATCTTGCCGTCCCGGACGAGTCTTTCGATCGCGGCCAGTCCCGCGCCGCCTTCGGGCGCGGCCAGGACGCCCTCCAGCGCGGCCATCCGCCGGCAGGCCGCCATCATGGCCGCGTCGTCGACGGCCACGGCCTCGCCGCCGCTGGCGTAGAGCGCGTCCAGGATCAGGAAGTCGCCCAGCGCCTTCGGCACGCGGAGGCCCGAGGCCACGGTCTGAGCGCCCTCCCAGAACTCCGATGTCCTTTCCTGACGCTCGAAGGCGCGCACGATCGGCGCGCAGCCATCGGCCTGTGCGGAGATCATGCGCGGCCGGTCCCGCCCGGCCAGCCCCATCGCGCCCAACTCCTCGAACGCCTTCCACATGCCGATCAGTCCCACGCCGCCGCCGGTGGGGTAGACGACGACGTCGGGCAAGGCGCCTTCGAATTGCTCCCACAGCTCGTAGCCCATGGTCTTCTTGCCCTCGATGCGGTACGGCTCCTTCAGCGTCGACACCTCGAACCAGCCTTCCCGCGCGGCGTTCTCGGCGATGAACTTCCCGCAGTCGGAAATCAGGCCGTCGATCAGGCGCACGTCCGCGCCGAAAGCGCGCGCCTCCATGATGTTGGCCGCGGGGGTGTCCGAGGGCATGGCGATGATGGAGCGTATGCCCGCCCGCGCCGCATACGCGGCCGCGGCGCCCCCGGCGTTGCCGGCCGTGGGCGCCGCGACGGTGTCCGCGCCCAGGGCGCGCGCCATCGAAACCGCTGCCGCCAGACCGCGGGCCTTGAACGATCCCGTGGGGTTCAACCCCTCGTCCTTGATGAAGAGCCGTTCCAGGCCCAGGCTTCGTCCCAGCCGGCGGGCGTGGATCAGCGGCGTCCAGCCCTCTCCCAGCGTGACCGGCTCTACGCCGGGCAGCACTTCCTCGTAGCGCCACATCGTCGGCCGGCGGCCGGCGAGCGCGTCCAGGCTCAGGGTTCGCTTGGCGCCGTCCAGGTCGTAACGGGCCAGCAGCGGGGCCTGGCAGGACGGGCACAGGTTCCTGGCCGGGGAGAAGTCGAGCGTCGCCGCGCACGCCGGCTGCGAGCATTCGAGGTGACTGAGCGCGGAGGGCATGGCCAAGATGCGGTCAGGAGAGCGCGCGCTTGGGCGCGGTGCTCGAGAACGCGGCCGTAGAGGGCGGCTTCAACGTCCGTTGACTTCGGACCGGCCTTCCCACAAGGCCAGCTCGCTGTCGTCGATCGGCGCATGGAACGACGCGAGGACGCGCCCCTGACCCTTTGCCGAGCCCAACACGGGTGCCTGGGCCAGGGTGGCGGGGATCGGCTCGATCCGGACGACGGGTTGGCCGAGCTTGCAGACTACGATCGTCTCTCCCGACTCCGCCATTTCGATGAAGCTCGAGAAACGCGCCTGAACCTCGTTGATGTCGACCGTGATCATGATCCTACGGTGAACCATGACCAGCGCCTTGTCAAACCGGGCGCTCGCCGGCCGAGGCATGGCGCGCCCGGAGCGCGCGGCGCATGACCTTGTTCGAGGCCGTTCGAGGCAGCGCGTCCACCATTCGGAGGTCGGCGATCTTGAACAGCGGATTCAGCTCGGCGCGGATCCGCTGCTGGAGCCTGGCCTTCAACTCGGCCGCATCGGCGTCCGCGTCCGCGACGGCGTAGACCACCAGCTTGGCGGGGCCGCCCCCGGCGGGCGAGACCGCGATGGCCGCGGTTTCCAGGACGCCGTCGTCGCGGTTCATCACGCGCTCCAGCTCCGCCGAGGCCACCTTGACGCCGCCCAGGTTCATCGTGTCGTCGGCGCGGCCTTCGGCCCGGTAGAACCCGCCGCCCAGATTCCGGACCGCGTCGCCGTGGCGTCGGAGGACCTGACCGCGCGGACCGGGCGGGCAGCCGTCGAAGTAGACCGCGTGATGGTCCGCGTTCAACAGGCGGGTCGAGAGCCCGATGGCCGGCGGGACCAGGTAGGCCTCTCCCTGGCTGGACTCGGCGCCCGATTCGTCCAGGATCACGAAGTCCGAAGCGACGGCCTTGGCCGAGAAGCATCCGGGACGGTTCGGTTGGACGACGGTCGACGTCACGTAGGCGCCGCCGATCTCGGTGCCGCCGCAGTACTCGATCACCGGCTTGTGGCCGGCCAGTGACGCGAGCCACCGCATGTCGTCGCCGTTGGACGCCTCGCCGGTGGAGCTGAACGCGCGGACGGCGCTCCAGTCCAGGGCCGCCATCCCGTCGATGGCTCTCCACGATCGGACCAGGCTGGGGACGACGCCGAGCATCGTCACGCCCGCGTCCTGGACGAACCGGCCGAATCCCAGCGAGTTGGGCGCGCCCTCGTAGAGCGCGATCGTGGCCCGGTTGACGAGGGCCGCGAAAATCAACCAGGGCCCCATCATCCAACCCACGTTCGTCGGCCAGGCCACGACGTCGCCGGAACGGATGTCCTGGTGGACGTACCCGTCCAGCGCGCACCGCACGGGCGTCGCATGGGTCCAGGGAATCGCCTTCGGCGCGCCCGTGGTCCCGGACGAGAAGAGTATGTTCATGGTGTCGGCCGGATCGCACGCCGCGTTGTCGAACTCCCCGTCGCCGGAAAGGAAGCGCTCGAGGGTCGTGTCGCCCCCGCGCAGGGCGGTGGCGGAGCCGCCCGCGTTCACGACGACGGCCTTCGGCGCGCCCGCGGCCGCGACCCTCGCGTAGAGCGGAATGCTCCTGCCTCCGCGTCGGATGGCGTCCTGGGTGAACACCGCGCGGGCCCCGGCGATGGACAGGCGCGCGGCGATCTCGTCCGGCGCGAAGCTGTCGGCGATGGAGACCACGGCCATTCCCGCGCGCACGATGCCCAGGTAGACGGCGACGCATTCGGGCGTCATCGGCATGTCGACGGCGACGGCGTCGCCGCGCTCCAGTCCCATGGCCCTCAGCCCGTTGGCCACGCGCGCCGACAGGCCCTTCAACTCGGCGACGGAGACGACGCGGAGCCCGGTCCGGCCTTCCCGCCGGGAGACGATGGCCGGCGATGCGGCCCCGGCATTGAACACGCTGTCGGCGATGTTCATCCGGGCGGCGGTGAACCAGACGGGGCGGGCCGCGCCGCCGGAGACGTCCAGGATCCGGTCGCAGGGCTCGCGGAACCGGATGCCGAGCTTCGCGACGGCGCTCTCGATGAACGCTTCCATGTGGATGACGCTGTAGCGGTGCAGCTCATCGTAGGTGTCCAGTCCGAGCTCGCGCATCCAGCGCCCGGCGTTGGATGCGTCCAGGATCCCGTCGGGGGGCGGCACGGCGTCGCGGGTGGAGAGATCGCTCATCGTGACTTCGATATAATGCCCGGCGCCGGCCGGGGGCGAGGGGAAAAATGTCGACACCGGAGTTGCGCTACCAGACCGGGTTCGCAAACGAGCTCGAGACCGAGGCGGTGGCCGGCGTGCTGCCGGAGGGACAGAACTTCCCCCAGCGCGTCGCGCGCGGCCTCTACGCGGAGCTTCTGACCGGAACGCCGTTCACGTCGCCGCGGGAATCGAACCTCCGCACCTGGACCTACCGCATCCGTCCTTCGGCGCTCCACGGCCGTTTCGAGGAAATCCCCGGGGGGCGGATCCGGACGGGGCCGTTCGACGAGGTTCCGGCCTCGCCCGAACAGATGCGTTGGGACCCGGTCGCGATGCCGTCGGAGCCGGCCGATTTCATCGAAGGCCTCGCCACGATTGGCGGCAACGGCGACCCCGCCCTGCAGGCCGGCGTCGCCATCCACGTCTACGCCGCGAACCGGGACATGTCGGAGCGGTACTTCTACGACGCCGACGGCGAGTTGCTGATCGTGCCGGAGCGCGGCGCCCTGCGCGTGGCCACCGAAATGGGCGTGATCGGCGTGGTTCCGAACGAGATCTGCGTCGTCCGGCGCGGTATCCGGTTCCGCGTGGAGTTTCCGGACGGGGCGGGGCGCGGCTTCGTCTGCGAGAACTACGGGGCGCCGTTCCGCCTGCCCGAGCTCGGCCCGATCGGTTCCAGCGGGCTGGCCAATTCTCGCGACTTCATGACGCCAGTCGCCGCGTTCGAGGACAGGGAAGGCGATTTCGAACTCGTCGCCAAGTTCCAGGGGCGGCTCTGGTCGGCGCCCGTCGACCATTCCCCGCTCGACGTCGTGGCGTGGCGCGGGAACTACGCACCGTACAAGTATGACCTCCTGCGTTTCAATACGATCCACACGGTTTCCTACGACCATCCCGACCCGTCGATCTTCACGGTGCTGACCTCGCCCAGCCCGGTCGCCGGGATCGCGAACGTCGATTTCGTCGTCTTCGCTCCGCGCTGGATCGTGGCGAACCACACGTTCCGACCCCCGCCGTTCCACCGGAACGTCGCCAGCGAGTACCTGTTCCTGATCCGCGGCGCGTACCACGGCAAGGGCGGGGGCTTCGCGCCCGGAGGCGCCAGCCTGCACAACTCGATGTCCGGCCACGGTCCGGACACGGAGACGTTCGAACGCGCATCGTCGGCCACCCTGGAGCCGGAGTACCTGGACGACACGCTGGCGGCCATGTTCGAAACACGGTTCGTCGTCCGTCCGACCCGATTCGCCGTGGAGGGCGAATTCCGGCAACGGAACTATGCCGACGACTGGAACGGGCTCGGAAAGCGGTTCGACTAGACGCGGCCGCCGTCGGGCGTTACACGCCGCAGAGCGTCGGCGTTATACGCCGCAGAGCGTCGGCGTTACACGCCGCAGAGCGCCGCGGAGATGGGGCCGCGGTCGACGAGCTCCTTCGCGACCGGATCGACCATCAGGTTCAGCCCCTCCATCGTCCGCGCGCCCAGGAGCGGAAGATCGCCTTCGTCGGCAAAGACCACCTCGTCGATCGTCTGCCGCTCGCCAACGCGGATGATCGCGAAACCGATGGAACGGGAAACCGGCTGGCCGTTGGCCAGGATCATGTTCAGCCGTTTCTTCTCCGGAAAAATCCCGATCGCTTCCAACAGGTGTGACGGTATCCACGTACGCTCGCTTCCGGTGTCCACGAGGATCTCGGAAACCTCGACCGTGCGTTCGCGGTGCGTGTGATTCTGGACGATACAATGCGTGCGGAAGGAACCCATGGCTTCTCCGTTTCGTTACGGCAGGGCCGGTCCATTCTACAGGATCGTCTCGAAAAAAGGGGGTGACAGACAGTGGCTGATCAGGCGGCGACGATTTCCGGTGAGCGTGAGGTCGTTTCCGAGTGGATCCACGTTTCCTATCCCGAAACCGCGGCGTTCCGCGAGGTCTACGGCTTCGCGGGGGCAGCGGGGCGCGTCCACCTGGAGGGCATCCGCTACCGGGGGGCGGGGAGCGCCGCCTCGACGCTCGTCATCTTCATGCATCCGGCGTCCACGCTCCAGTTGCTTCCCATCCCCAACGCGATGGCGCGGGCCGGCGCCCACGTCCTGTGCGCCGGCAGCCGGTACGCGCGCAACGACACGCCGCTGATCATGGAGAAGGCCCTTCTGGACCTGGGCGCCTACGTGCGGCACGCCCGGGAAGCGTGGGGTTACGAGAAGGTCGTACTGGCGGGATGGTCCGGCGGCGGGTCGCTGGCGTTGTTCTACCAGGCGCAGGCCGAGAACCCGACGATCACGGAGACGCCCGCCGGCGATCCGGTCGACGTCTCCGGCGCCGGCCTGATTCCGGCCGACGCCGTCGTGTTCCACGCGGCGCACGCCTCGCGCGCCCGAATCCTGAGCGAATGGATCGATCCCTCGGTGCGCGACGAGGACGACCCCGAGAACCGCGACCCGGAGCTGGACCTCTACGATCCGCGGAATCCCAACCGGCCGCCCTACGCGCCGGATTTCGTCGAGCACTTCCGGGCCGCTCAGCGCGCGCGCGTCCGCAGGCGGACCGCGTGGGTGCGCGAGACGCTCGAGCGGTTGCGGAAACGCGGCGGCCTCGAAACGGAACGCGGGTTCGTCACGCACCGGACCCTGGCCGATCCGCGCTTCCTGGACCCCGCCATCGAGCCCAGCGACCGGCGGACGGGCCATACCTACCTCGGGCGTCCCGAAACGGTGAACAACGGCCCGGTGGGGCTGGCGCGGTTCTCGACGTTGCGGGCGTGGCTGTCCCAATGGTCTTTGGAGGACTCCAACGCCGACGGGGAGCGCTCGGCCCGGGGGATTTCCGTGCCGTTGCTGGTGATCGAGAACACGGCCGACGACGCGATTCCCGCCGCGCATCTCCGGCGGGTCTACGAGGCGGCCGCCGCCCGTGACAAGACGTTCGCGTCGATCGAAAAGGCCACCCACTACTACGTCGACCAGCCGGAGCTTCTCGAACGCGCCGTCGGGACGATGCTCTCCTGGATGGCCGGCCGCGGTCTCGGCTGAAT
>JAJEDW010000187.1 GCA_022821265.1 Acidobacteriota bacterium | reverse complement strand
CGTCCGGACTGCGTTGCTCGTCGGTCACATATCGGGAATATGCTCCCTTCTCGCGCCTTGCCGGACGGGCGCCTCACCGGTCTCGGTGCGACGCGGGGTCTCACCACAGGCTCCTAGGACCGCCGCCCCCGCTTCTCCCGTGCGAGCGCCTGTGTCGTCATGCATGTCGCGCTGCTCGAACTCGACCTTCGTATCCCGTACGCGCAATCCCTGAAAGACAAGCGCATGGCCCTGCGCAGCGTGAAAGACCGCCTTCGGAAGCGATTCAACGTGTCCGTCTCCGAACTCCGCCACCAGGACCTCTGGCAGCGGGCCGAAGTCGGGGTGGTCAGCGTCGGACCGGACCCGGTCTACCTGGAACGGCAACTCGCCATGGCGCTCGAGGACGTGGAGCGAACCCTCCCCGACTGCGAGGTGCGGGGGCGGATCGAATTCCTGTGACGACGGGTCAACGACGCATCGAACGCATCGGGCGCCAGTTGCGCGCCGAGCTCGGCGCCCTGATCGCGACGGACCTGGACGACCCGCGCGTCGGCACGGTCACGGTGACTCACGTCCAGGTGTCCCGGGACCTGCGGCACGCGCGCGTCTTCGTCAGCGGCCTCGGGAACGAGGCCGATCGACGGGCGACGATCGCCGGCCTGAATTCGGCGCGCGGTTTCCTTCGCCGCCAGCTCAGCCAGCGGCTGTCGCACATGGCGAGAACACCCGAGCTGGTCTTCGACTACGACACGTCGGTCGAGACCGGGATGCGGGTCGAGAAACTGCTTTCGGAGATTTCCGACGCCCAGGACGAACGGGAATGAGCACGCGCGCCACGATCGACCGCATCGTCGAAACCGTCCACGCGGCGGACGACCTGCTCGTGGTCTCTCACGTGCGTCCCGACGGCGATTCGGCGGGCTCGCAGTTCGCGCTCGCCCTGGCCCTGGAATCCCTCGACAAGCGCGTCAGCCTGATCAGCCGCGACCCGATGCCGGCGCGGTACGGGACGCTGCCCGGGGCCGGGCGGCTTCGCGTCGCTTCGCGCCTGGAGCGTTCCTACGGCGCGGTCTTCGTGCTGGAGTGCGGGAACATCGAAAGGCCCGGCATCCAGGGGCTCGAGAGCCAGTTCATCGTCAACGTCGATCACCACCACTCCACCGAGCCTTTCGGCGCGATCAACTGGATCGACCCCGAGGCGTGCGCCGTCGGTGAGATGATCTTCCGGCTGCTGAAAGCGATGAACGTCGAGATCACGCCCGACATCGCCACCAACATCTACGTGGCCATCCTGACGGATACGGGTTCGTTCCAGTTCTCGTCGACTCGGGCCGACACGTTCCGCGTCGCCGCGGAGCTGGCCGACCGCGGCGCCGACGTGTCGCGCATCGCCATGGACACGTTCTACGCCAACCCCGTCGACAAGGTGCGCAAGATGGGCGTCGTCATCAACGCGATGGAGCTGGCCGAGAACGGGCGCGTCGTGACCACCGCCCTGACGCGCGGCGACATGCGCGCGCACGGCATCCCGGCCGATGGATCGGACATCGAGGGGCTGATCAACTATCCGATGACCATCGACGGCGTCGAGGTGGCCGTCCTGTTCCAGGAGCTCGACGACGGCGCGTTCCGCGTCAGCCTGCGGTCCAAGAACGCCTTCGACGTCTCCCGCATCGCCGCGGGTTTCGGCGGCGGCGGCCACCGGAAAGCGGCCGGCTGCCAGTTGGCGGGACCGTTGGCGGAGGCGCGGGCCCGCGTGCTCGACGCCGTGCGGAAGGCGATGCGAAGTCGCGGAACTTCCGGATCGAAGATCTAGGAGCCTGTGGTGGAGGCTGCGTCCCAGGGACCGATCGGCTTCCTCGTCGTCGACAAGCCCGCGGGGATGACGTCGCACGACGTGGTCGATGGCGTCCGGCGGCGCCTTCGGACGCGCAAGGCCGGGCACCTGGGGACGTTGGATCCGATGGCCACCGGGGTCCTGCCCGTCAGCGTCGGGAAGGCCACGCGGCTGGCGCGCTACATCACCGACACCGCGAAGGAATACACGGGCGCCATCCGCTTGGGCCGGGACACGTCCACGTGCGACGCCGCGGGGACGCCGATCGGCGAGGAGCGCGCCGTTGCCGTCGACCGGCAGCACGCCGCTCGCGCCATGGCGGGCTTCGTGGGAACGATCCTTCAGACGCCCCCGGCGTTTTCGGCCAAGAAGGTCGCGGGCGTGCCCGCGTACCGGCTGGCGCGCCGCGGCGCCGCGCCCGAGCTGGCGCCCGTGGAGGTCGCCGTTACGGCGTTCGAACTCGTGGGTTGGGATCCCCCCGACCTCGAGTTCCGCGTGGCCTGCTCGTCGGGAACCTATGTCCGGTCCCTGGCGCGCGACCTGGGGGCGGGCCTGGGGACCGGCGGCCATCTCCGGAGCCTGCGGCGGACGCGGTCGGGCCCGTTCCGGCTCGGCGACGCCGTCCGGCTCGAGGACGCCGGGCCGGAACACCTGTGGCCGCCCGGACGGGTCCTGGGCGACCGGCCCCGGGTCGAGGTCGACGACGCCGAACGGGAATCCCTGGGACATGGACGCGCCGTCCCCTCGGCGGGTGCGCCCGACGGCGCCGATGCCTGCGTCTTCGACACGAACGGCCGGCTCGTGGCGGTGGCGCGGGTCGAGGGGGGTTGGGCGCACCCCAAAGTTGTGCTAATCTAGCGGGTTCCTATTAGAGGAGGAAGACGAAATCAACGAATGGCTCTGACGAGGGAATCCAAAGGCTCGATCATCGACCAGTATTGCATCCATCCTTCGGACACGGGGTCGCCGGAAGTTCAGATCGCGATTCTGAGCGAGCGCATCACTTACCTGACTGAGCATTTCAAGACGCACAAGAAGGATCACGCTTCCCGACGCGGGCTTCTGAAGCTCGTGGGACGGCGTCGCCGCCTGCTCGAGTACCTGAAAAGGCACGAAGTGGGCCGGTATCGGGAAGTCATCCAGAAGCTCGGCCTGCGCAAGTAATCGGGGACGACTCCGTCCCGGAACTCCGATCGACGACAGTCTGCGGCCGCCGCTGCGGCCGACGACGGATGTCCGCATCCGCCCCTCGGCACACGAGCGAAAGGACACGCCACACCATGAACGTACACACAGTTTCGACGACGATCGGAGGCCGCGAACTCTCGATCGAAATCGGCAAGCTGGCCACCCAGGCCGACGGCGCCGCTTTCGTTCGCTACGGGGAAACGGCCGTGCTGGTCAGCGCCTGCGGCGCCAAGGTGCCCCGCGAGGGCGCGGACTTCTTTCCCCTGACCTGCGACCACCGGGACAACTTCTACGCCGCCGGCAAGATTCCCGGCGGGTTCTTCAAGCGGGAGGGCAAGCCCTCGGAACGCGAGGTCCTGTACAGCCGGATGATCGACCGTCCGATCCGGCCGCTGTTTCCGGACGGCTACCGGAACGAGACCCAGGTCATCGCCCTGGTCCTGTCCGCGGACCCGGAGAACGACCCGTCCGCGCTGAGCATCATCGGCGCGTCCACGGCGCTCTACGTCTCCACGCTCCCCTTCACCCAGCCGGTGGCGGCGGTGCGCGTGGGACTGATCGACGATCGGTACGTCATCAACCCGACCTATCCTCAACTCGAAGACAGCCGGTTGAACCTGCTGGTCGCCGGGACCGAGCACGGCATCACCATGGTCGAGGCCGGCGCCGAGGAGATTTCCGAGGACGAGATGCTGCGCGCCCTGGAGGCGGGGCACGACGCGGTTCGCGAGATCATCGAGCTGGAGAAGGAGCTTTACTCCCACATCCAACCCGAAAAACTCGTCTATGAACCGCCCGCCTCGGATCCGGAGATCGACCGAACGGTCGAGGAACGGATCCGGACCACGCTGGAAGACGCGCTCAACACCGAGAAGTACGACAAGCTGACCAGCTACGCCCGGGTCGACAATGCCCGGGACGAGGTTGTCGCCAGCTTCGGCGAAGACGCCGACGACGACACGGTCAAGATGGTCAAGCGCTCCTTCAACGCCCTGAAGGAACGGATCTTCCGCGATCAGATCCTCCACGACGGCATCCGCCCCGACCGCAGGGCCCACGACCAGATCCGGCCGATCTGGATCGAGGACGGCATTCTGCCGCGGACGCACGGCTCGGCTGTCTTCACGCGCGGCGAGACCCAGGCCCTGGTGACGGCAACGTTGGGCACGGCCGACGAGGCGCAGAAGCTGGACCGGCTGGAAGGCGAGTCGTACAAGCACTTCATGCTGCACTACAACTTCCCGCCGTTCTCGGTCGGCGAAGTCCGCCGGATGGGATCGACGAGCCGGCGGGAGGTGGGTCACGGGAACCTGGCCGAGCGGGCCATCCTGCCGGTCATGCCCGACGACGAGGCGTTCCCCTACACGATCCGCATCGTGTCGGACATTCTCGAGTCCAACGGCTCTTCGTCGATGGCGACGGTCTGCGGCGGCTCGCTGGCGCTGATGTCGGCCGGGGTTCCGATCCGGCGGCCGGTGGCGGGCGTCGCCATGGGCCTGGTGTCCGAGGGCGACAACTTCGCCATCCTGAGCGATATCGCCGGCGCCAAGGACCACTACGGAGACATGGACTTCAAGGTGGCCGGCACGCGCGACGGCATCACCGCACTCCAGATGGACATCAAGATCACCAACGTCTCGTTCGAAATCATGGGCCAAGCCATGGAACAGGCGCGGCAGGGCCGGATGCACATCCTGGACAAGATGGAAGAGGCGGTGCCGGCCGTCCGCGAGGAGCTGTCCGAGTACGCGCCGCGCATCTACACGATCACGATCCCGACCGACAAGATCCGCGACGTCATCGGTCCGGGCGGCAAGATGATCCGTTCGATCGTCGAGCAGACCGGGGTCAAGATCGACGTCAACGACGACGGGCGCGTGAACATCGCCTCGGCCGACGGCCCCTCGGCGCAAAAGGCCATCGAGATCGTCGAGAGCCTCACGGCCGTGCCCGAGGTCGGCAAGACCTACCTGGGCCGGGTGGTCCGCATCGCCGATTTCGGCGCCTTCGTGGAGATCTTCCCGGGCACGGACGGACTGCTCCACATATCGGAGATTGCCGAGCAGCGCATACGCGAAGTCCGCGACGAGCTGAACGAGGACGACCAGGTGATGGTGAAGGTCATTGCCCTGGACGGGAACCGGATCAAGCTCTCGCGCCGGGCCGTGCTCCGGGAGCAGCGCGGCGAGCCGCCCGAGATCGGGGACGACCGCCGCGACCGCGGACGGCCCCAGGGCCGGCCGCGCAACGGAGACCGCGGCGGCCATGGGCGGCCGCGACGGCGGCGCCCGGACAACCGGTAACGCGGGCGCCGAACCGCACGCCAGCTCAGTCCAGGTCGATGTCGCGCGTCGGCGTCTCCAGCTCGTCGACGCGCTCCATCGCTTCCTGGAACCGGGCGTCGACCAGGTCCTTCCGAGCCTTTTCCTGGTCGAACGCCGCGTCGAAGCGTTCCAGCGCCGTGGCCTTCTTCCTGTGAACGTCGGCCAGCGCGTCATCGAACGATATCGACTTCTTTTCCGGCCGCTTCATGAAGAGCACCTCGCCGCTCCGGGCGTCGACCGTGAGCGCGGCGTCGCAACACGTGCAACGGACCTCGATCTTCTTCCTCTCGGGCATGCGAGGAGTATAAGCCGACCGCGCCCGCGTCGCACGGGACCGCGGCGCGCCTATTTCCAATACTCCGGCCATCGCCGATCGACGCGCTCGACGGTGGCTTCGTCCATCTCCAGAGGGGCGGGATAACCCTCCTTCCACGTGGCGTCGATGCCGACGGCGCCCCGGTATACCGGCCGGGCGCCGGCGAACTCCTGGGACTCGAAGATCATGTCGCGGACCGGGTCGAAGCGGGTGAAGACGCCCCACTGCAGGTTCTCGTCGTCGTCCAGGTCCACGTCCGGGCTGACCGCCACGACGATGCGCGCGCCCAACCCCGATTCGATCAGCCTCGCTATGACTTCCCGCGGACCGGTGCGGACCTGGACAACGAGAAAACCGCCGTCCAGCAGCCGCCATCCCTCCACGCGCGGGTCGAATCGGTCCGGATCGTCGCGCAAGCGGGCGGGCTCGGGCGCAAACGCGTCTCCGGTCGCGTCGATGATCAGCTTGCTTCCCACGTGCATGGTCCCCGAGGTGAAGTCCAGCGTGTCGAGCGCTGTCACCGGCAACAAGTGAAAGTGATCCTCGGTCCGGCAGCGGCGGTGGATTTCCGTCAGGACCGCGCGAAAATCCCGGGGGTCGCGATCCTCGCGCACCAGGACCATAACCTTGGTCAGCGAGAGCTGACCCGTGCCCAGCAGCGACATCGCGGTCTTCAGGACCTCCCGGGGATGCCGTTCCTGGAGCGCGACGACCAGCAGGTTGTGAAAACCCGCGCCGACGTAGGCGGCGAGGTCCACGATGTTGGGGTTGATCAGGCGGATCAGCGGTCCGATCATCTCCCCGGCGGCGATGCCCATGAACTTGTCTTCCTGCGGCGGCTTCCCGACCACGGTCGCCGCATAGACCGCGTTCCGGCGGTGGGTCACGCGCCGGACATGGAAGACCGGGAATTCCGCGGCGTCGGAGTAGTGTCCGAAGTGGTCGCCGAAGGGGCCTTCCATGCGCCGCTCGCCCGGCCGCACGACGCCTTCCAGGACGAACTCCGCGCCGGCCGGGACGAGGGCGTCGATCGAGCGCGTCCGCGCCATGCCGACGCCCCGGCCGCGCAGGAAACCGGCGAACGCGAACTCGTCGACGTCCTCGGGCAGCGGCAGGATCGACGCCAGCATCAGGACCGGATCGCACCCGACGACGACGGCGACCGGCAGGTCCTCGCCGCGGCGCTCGGCCTCCCAGTGGTGCCCGCGGCCACCCTTCATGCTCTGCCAATGCATGCCGGTCGACGCGTCGTCGAACACCTGCATGCGGTAAAGCCCGAGGTTCCGGCGGCGGGTGCCCGGATGCCGCGTGATCACCATGCCGAAGGTGATGAACCGGCCCGCGTCGCCGGGCCAGCACTGGACGACGGGAAGGCTCCCGAGACGGGGCTCTTCCACGACCTCCTGGCACACGGCGCGTCCCGAAACGCGGGGCTGCGCCCTCAAGCCCTTCCATACGGTCCGGCGGGACGCCCATAGGCCCTTCAGCGACGGCGGATTCACGCGCGCGACGGTCTCGAGCAGCTCCTCGGCCACGCCGGCCGGCTCCCGCCCGATCGCGCGAACGACCCGCTCGCGCGTCCCGAACAGGTTCATGAGCAGCGGGAACGCCGCGCCCCGGGGCCGCTCGAACAGCAGCGCGGGCCCCCCTTCGCGAAGCACGCGCTGGGCGATCTCGGGCGCCTCGAGCACCGGGTCGACCTCGACGGTGACCCGCCGCAACTCACCGTCCCGCTCCAGCGCGTCGACGAAGTCCTGCAACGTTTCGAAAGGCATGGCGCGACGGCATCGTACCGTAGTTCCCTGACGCGCCGCCACCGGCCGCGGGCGTTGCGGGCCGTCGTGGCGGGACGAAAGAACGACCTGTTCGTCGGCTCGGATGCCCGAGGCGAGCGCGCGGCGGCGATCTACCGCCTGATCGACACGGCCAAGCTCAACGGCGTCGACCCGGAGGCGTATCTGGCGCACGTCCTGACCCGGATCGCCGACCACCCGATCCGCCGCGTCGACGAACTCCTGCCCCGGAAACGGGCCGACTCGCTGGGCGCCGATACCCGACGCGCCGCCTGATACCGACTCAACCGATCATGTCCACAACTTCCGGTTGTGGACACCACTCGGTTCGACCAGTCAACCCGGTTCTGTAAGGACGCTTACCCTTGGTGTGAATTGGATTCCCCCGATCCGGTGGACACTTCCGGGCCATGGACATGGCAAAGAATGCTCGATTCACCGTTGTTCGCTATCCGCAATCCACCACGGAAACGCATGCGTATCGAGCAACACCCGCACCGCTATCGGCTTTCCCAAGCGGCCAGCTCGTCCTCCGGCAGCGGGTCGAAGAACGTGTCGGGAACGACGATCTTGCCCTTGAGAACGTCGGGCCGGCGCTTGACGGGAGCGTTGCACGCGACGAGACGCGCAACGGGCCGGCCGCGCCGCGCGATGACGACGTCCTCGCCGGCCTCGACCCGCACCAACAGTCGGGAAAGCTCGGTCTTGGCTTGATGGACATTGACGATATGCATCGCGTTCGACGTCTGACGGGCAAATTTAGCCAACAATAAGACTAGAGACATCCGCGCGAGTCAAGACGACCAGTGAGTCCATCAGACGCCGGCGGTCAGAACCGTACGGAGACGCCGTAACCCAACGCGTGCTCGATCCCGCCGCGGGCGTCGACCCGCTGCCCGATCTCCAACTCCGCGTCGGCGTGGCGGCCGGCGGCCATTCGCGACACGCTTTCGATGGGGGTCTCCGGCCTTGATTGTTCAGCCTTTGTTTTTGGATGTCCTTTCGGTGATTTCTTTCAATTGCCGCCGAATCATGAAGCCATTGGCATTGAGTATTGCCGGCACATCGCGAGTCTGTCGAATCAGGGCAACGATCGCAATGCGATGACTGTCGATGGGTACATATACGAGGTAGTGTTCTCGTACGGGACAAATCTTCAGCTCTGCCGCGGCCGGAACCGGGTCCATGGAAGTGGAGCGATCCGGGTACCGGGCCAGGCTTTCGGCGCATTCGTGCAAGTCGGAAAAATACTTCCGGGTCAACGCTTCGCCCCAACGGGACCGGGACCACCGCCGCGCCTCCCGAAAGTCCTGTTCCGCTGTTTCAGTGAGAATGTAATGCTTGTGCTTCCCCGCCATATGGATCACTCTTCCCCGGCAATATCGAGTATCGATTTTTCGGAGAAGCGGCCTTCGGCGAGATCATCGAGTCCGCGCCCGACATGGGCCACGATCTCCTGGGATTCCATGTCGCGCCTGATCAAGTCGCGAAGATATTCGCTTGGCGTGGCATAGGGGCTGGCGTCGCCGGTCCGGCTATTCACGAACTTACGCAGTTCGTCCGTCAGAGATAGATTCATGCTGCTGGCCATCTGAAAGGGCTCCCCTGCATGCGGTTTACGGAGAAACTACGTGATGTGTCGAATATTGTCAATATTCGACACCGCGGAACGACCTTCGCGTGACGCGCCGCCACCGGCCGCGGTCGATGCCCATCGGCGCCCGTATGCTATCGTCGCCTGTCGTGAAGACCGCCTTGATCACCGGGATCACGGGCCAGGACGGCAGCTACTTGGCCGAGATCCTCCTCGGCAAGGGCTACGCCGTGCACGGCGTCGTCCGCCGGGTCGCCATCGAGGATCCGGAGCACCGGCTGTGGCGGATCCGGCACATTCTTCCGAGGATCCGGCTCCACGCGGCGTCGCTGGAGAGCTTCCCCAGCGTCTTCCAGGTGATTCAGCGCGTGCAGCCGGACGAGCTCTACCACCTGGCGGCCCAGAGCTTCGTCGGCTACTCGTTCGAGGACGAGTTCTCCACGCTGGCGACGAACACCAACGGAACCCACTTCGTGCTCGCCGCGGTCAAGGAGGCCTCGCCCGGCACGCGCCTCTACTTCGCGGCGTCGAGCGAGATGTTCGGCGACGCGCCCGCGCCGCAGAACGAGCAGACGCGGTTCCAACCCCGGTCGGCCTACGGCATCTCCAAGCTGACCGGATACCACCTCGCCCGGAACTACCGCGAAGCCTACGGGCTGTGGGCCGCCAGCGGCATCCTGTACAACCACGAGTCGCCGCGCCGCGGATTCGAGTTCGTCACGCGCAAGGTCACCTCGATGGCGGCTCGCATCAAGCTGGGCATCGAGTCCGAGATCCGGCTGGGAAACCTCGACGCCCGCCGCGACTGGGGACATGCCCGGGAATACGCGATGGCGATGTGGTCGATGCTGAATCACGAGACGCCGGACGACTACGTCGTCGCCACCGGGGAAACCCACTCGGTGCGGGAGCTGCTGGAGTTGGCGTTCGACGCCGCCGGCCTGGATCCCTATCGTCATCTCGTGGTCGACGCCGACCTGGTGCGCCCCGCCGACATCCACACGCTCCAGGGCGACAGCTCGAAGGCCCGCCGCGTGCTCGGATGGTCGCCGACGATCGCGTTCGACGCGCTGATCCGCGAGATGGTGGCGTCCGACCTGGAGTACTACGAGCAGGCCGGCGCCCGTGCCGGCGCGCACGACTGAGCGCGCCGTCGATGGGAACCTCCGCGGCCCAGGCCACGTATACGGTCTTCGGGGGGCGCCGGACATGGGATCGAACCGGGGGCTTGCGCTGGTGACGGCGTTGATGGTGTTGAGCTTTCTTGCCGTCATAGGCGCGGCGCTGCTGTCCACGACGACGATCGATACGACGATCGGGATCAACCACAGGATCCGAACGCAGTTGACGTTCCTGGCCGAGGCCGGGCTCGAGGACGCGCGCGAGTCCCTGCGGGCGCGCGTCGAAGCCCGAATCGCCGCCGACCCGGCCGTACGCACCCTGACGGAAGGCATCACGGCCGTCCTCCGGGACCATGCCGGCGCGGACGGAACGCTGGCGGCGTCCCGCGACCCGGCTGTGCTGCTCGATGCCGCCGCGACCGACGACGTCCGGTTCCTGGACGCGGTCGCGTTTCCCTCGGGTGAAGCCGCGATCGGAACCTACACCGTCCTTCTCAGAAACGATACGGCCGACGGCGCGTCGTCGGCCACCGACACGAACGAAATCGTCACGATCCTTTCGATCGCTCGAATCGGCGCCTCCACGAAGACGGTCGAGATCGACGTCATGAAAGGCCGGTTCCCGGACCTCCCGGCGGCGCTCACGCTGGGCGGCGGCGTGGCGGACGACGCGTTCGGGCCGGGCCGATCGGGCGCGTTCCGCGTCGACGGAACGGACGCGGGCGGCGGCCCCCCGGCCCACGGAGTGGGCGTCGTCGACGCCGCGTCCGCCGACGCGGTGTCGGACGACATCGCCGTCGACCCGCCGGTTCGCGGTTTCGCCTATTGCGGCGCGGGCACGGCCTTCCCGGCCTCCTGCGTTACGGACGGCCCCGACGTCGAGAACGTCGGAACGCTCATGGACGCGCGGCTCCGAACCCCCGAGGGCCTGGAGCGGCTCGCCACGAGCATTGCCGGCAACGCGACGCACCAAGCCTGTCCGACCGGGAACTGGGGTTCGCCCGAAGCGCCGAGCGTCACCGTCACCGGCGGCGACTGCGCCATGCGCGGCGCCGGCCACGGGCTTCTGCTCGTTCGCGGCTCGCTGGTCATGGAACGAAACGCCCGGTGGCGCGGCCTGGTCGTCGTCATGGATGACGCCGCGTGCGTGACGACGGGCCCACCCGCGGGCCGGCACTGGACGGTGTCGTTCGCGGACGGCGCCCGCATCGACGGCGGTCTTTTCGTCGCCAACACGGGCGGAGACGGGTCCGCCCTCGCCGACGTCTGCGTCGACGCTGCCGGCTCCGGCGGCATCCGGTTCGACACGGACGCGATCCGGAACGCGGCCGCGGGGCTGCCATTCCATCCGATCGCCTGGCGGGAGTTCTGACCACGCCTCAGTAGAGCTGGACGTTTCTCGGATAGACCGTCATAGCAAGATCGAAGGTTCCGAACTCGCCGGTCGCGATCAATCGCCTCGCGGTTCGCGCTCGAATCCTGAAGTCGACCCGGCGGATGCGGGCCCGCGCTTCGACGGAATCCCCGGACACCGCGTTGCCGGACGCATCGCGGTAGACGAACGCCAACTCCGTGAAGTGGTCGCCGAGCGCGGACCAGACCCATCGCGGCGCTTCCGGCGAGGTGAAATCGCGGGACTCCGCCCGCTGCACGCTCCCCGAACGCAGCCGATAGCCGAGGGCTTCCTCGGCCTGGATGTCCGGCCGCGCCCGGAAACGGCCGCCGACCGGGGCCATCTGCCGCGGCGTGATCGTCAGGGTGTCGGCGCGGCCATCGATCGCGTCGACGTGGGCCCGCACCCATGTCCATCCGGCGGCGGTCTCGCCCCAGAGAAAGACGAAACGCCCGGAGTTGCGCCCGACGATGGACGAGACGGCCCCCGCGTCGGCCACCGTCAACGTGGCCGGACGGTTCAGCGCGAGCGCCGGGGGCGGCGCGCTCCCGAACACCGCCCGGCCGTTTCGAACTCCCGCCCGGAAGACGATCGTGCTCTCGTCCGTCCCGTCAAGGAACACCTGAACCGCCTCGACCCAGGCGGCGGCGTCCGTCGATCCGGCATGGACCGGAATACCCTGCCCCGCCATCCGGATCTCGCCGGCCATCATCGAGGCCACGGCCCGCGCGGTCTGCCGCATTTCGACGATCAGGCTCTGGTCCTCGAACAGGTTCCGGTTCTGAAAGAAGAGGTTGAAGACCGCGGCGGACGTTGCGGCCGTGATGGCCACCGCGACCATGAGTTCGACCAGCGAATAGCCGCCCTCCCCAGGTTCCCTGCGCATGTCAGAAACCGCGGGTCCGCAGGGTGGCCAGACGCACGAGCTCGACCTGAGAACCCGTCACGCCGCCGCGCCGCGCGTACACCGCAACCTCGATCCGGCGCGGGTCGCCGCCCCCGATCCGCCAGAGGCGGAGGTAGGCGCGCGCGCCCGGCGTCGAGGTGATCTCGAGGTCGCCGGACGGCAGGATCTCGACGTATTCGAAGTAGCCGGGCGCCGGGGAGTCCGCGTCCAGTCCGCCCCCGGCCGGCAAGTCCTGGATCGGGGACGTCGATCGAAGGTCTTCGATCTTGGACGCCGCGAGCTCGATCCCCCGCGTCCGTTGCTCGTTCAGAAGGTTCGCGCGGGCGGAATACGCGAAGACGGCCGCGACCGCCAGTATGGCCGTCGCCATGATCCCGGCGGCCGCAAGCGCCTCGATCAGCGTAAATCCCAGGCAAGCGCGATCCGCCGTCGTCTCGACCCTCACGTTCAGCGCCCCCCATTGGGACGCATGCACGCCGCGTTCCGATCGCCGGGGAGTCGGGAACCCGCGGTGCGCCCGCCGTTTGCCGGCCCGGACCCCCGAGTCGGACGCACGCGGTTCGGTCGTGTTTGTCGCCGTTTCCACGGACGGATCCGTCCGGCGGAACGCGGGAAAAAGTCACACCGCGCCGGAACGACGCGGGGTCAGCCGGCGGCCGCTTCCGCGTGGTATTCCTGGAGGGAGCGAATCGTCAACGCCTCGCGCTGGAGGTCGCGGATGCCGTTGACGGCGGCCACCGCGCCCGAGAACGTCGTGATGCAGGGGATGCGGTAATGCATCGCGGCCCGGCGGATGGCTTTCTCGTCGAAGAAGGACTCGCGGCCCAGGGGCGTGTTGATCACCAGGTCGACGCCGCCGCTCTTGATCTTGTCGACGATGTGCGGCCGGCCCTCGTTGACCTTGTAGACCGGCGTGGCCTGGATCCCCTCGGCGTTGAGCACGGCGGCCGTGCCGGACGTCGCCAGGATCGTGAATCCCATCGCCGTCAGCTCGCGGCCGATGACGCCGACCGACTTCTTGTCCTCCTGGTTCACGCTGAGGAACGCCGTGCCGGACCGCGGCAGGACCGTGCCGGCGCTGATCTGCGCCTTGACGTAGGCCTTGCCGAACGTGTCGTCGATGCCCATGACCTCCCCGGTGGACTTCATTTCCGGTCCGAGAATCGGGTCGACGCCCGCGAACCGCGAGAACGGAAAGACCGGCGACTTCACGAAGTACTGGCGGACGGCGAGCTCGGCCGGCAGGTCGAAGTCGTCCAGCTTCGCGCCCAGCATCACGCGGGCCGCCACCTTGGCCAGTGGGACGCCGGTCGCCTTGCTGACGAACGGCACGGTTCGCGACGCCCGGGGGTTCACCTCGATCACGTAGACCTCGTCGCGCTGAACGGCGAACTGCACGTTCATCAGGCCGACGACGTCGAGCGCCTTCGCAAGAGCCACGGTGTGGTCCCGGATGCGCTGGCGATGCGCTTCGCTCAGGCGGTATGCCGGCAGGACGCAGGAGCTGTCGCCGGAATGGACCCCGGCTTCCTCGATATGCTCCATGATCCCGCCGATGACGACGCGTTCCCCGTCCGAC